>NZ_JBFNXX010000001.1:0-486107 GCF_040811725.1 Sulfitobacter sediminis | reverse complement strand
GTCTTGCCGTGGTCAACGTGACCGATCGTGCCGATGTTCACGTGCGGCTTCGTGCGTTCAAACTTTGCTTTTGCCATGGTCGTAGCGCCCTTTGTAACTGAGGGGCCACCAAGGGCCCGGTCGTGGATATGGCGGGCCATGTATTGGGTCTGGTCGGTAAAATCAAGCGGGTTTCGGCACATTGCGTGCCGCAGCGCTACTCCGTCTCTTCAGCGCTGACCTCCGCGCTCGCGGCCCCGCCGTTGAACCAGCCTTCCTCGCGGTTTTTCTGCACCAGGAAGTTCTCGATCTGCTTGGCCGCGTTCTGCGCGAGGTTCTTGAGTTGTTCCTCGGCGGACTTGGTGTAGCCCGACCCGATCACAGGTCCCTGATCAAGGGACTCGAGCACCGTGATCTGGTGCGGCTTCGGAGTGAGCTTCTTGTTGGCCGCGTCGTCCCAGACCGTCAGGTTGATGATCAGGATCGACTTCGGGGCGAAGACAATCGGGATACCCGGCTGCGCCAGCACGTAGCCTTCGACGCTCATCCCGAAATGATAGCTGCGCGATCCGTCATAGCGACCGAAGCGCTCGGCGGTGGCATCGGTCAACGCCTTGGTAAGCTGCTCCTCGCTCACCTCGCGGCTGAGCGGGCCCTTTACCGCCTTCGGAGCAACGGCGATGTTGTGGACGAGCTTGAAATCGCCCAGCGGAACCGGCGGTTCGCCAAGGTCACGCGCACCGTTACAGGCGGCCAGCACCATTACGGACATCAGAACTGCGAGAAGACGGAGCTTTACCACGATCACCCTTTCCGGCTCGGATTATGCATCCGCGATACCCTACCCCCGCAGCAGGTGCAATCAACCGGGAACGGTGCGCTGGCGCGCGGGGAGGTGCAAGGGGCGTGACATCCCGCCGGATTTGGCGTCTCATCGTCTCATCGCCGAGCCCTTTATCCTCAGAGACGCAAGATGACCTCAGACCCGACCCAAGCCGACCTTGCCCGCGCCTGCTATCGCGTGCTTCTGGGACGCGAGCCCGAGAACGAGCGGGTCGTGGAGGAACGCACCGCGGCGGGGATGAGCCCCGAAGAGATGATGCTGTCCTTCATCCGCAGTGATGAGTACCGGAAGCATACGGCCGAGCAGATGATCCACGACTACCTAATGGCCAACCACGATTATGACAGCCTCGACATCGAGGTGGACGTGCCCGGGCAAACGCTTGCCCGCATGTTCGAGCGGATCAAGGCGGAATGGGCTGCCCTGGGTGAGACCGAGCCCTATTGGTCGGTCATCACAGCCGAGGAATTCCGGAGCGCGAACATCCGCAAGAACCTAGAGGTTTTCTTCCAGAGCGGGCAAACCAACATCCACTGGATGCAGAACCTCGCCCGGCGCAACGGGATCGAGACCGGCACCCACCAGACCTGTTTCGAGCTGGGCTGCGGCGTCGGGCGTCTGACCCTGCCGCTCAGCGAGCTTTTCGGCCATGTCACCGCCTTCGACATCTCGCCCGGCAACCTGCGGGAATGCGAGGCGCTGATCGCAGCGCGGGGACGGAACAACATCACGACGCGGCTGATGACCGAGATCGAGACGATTCACGAGGCACCGGAATTCGACGTGCTGTTTTCGATCATCGTTCTGCAGCACAATCCGCCACCGGTTCAGAAATACCTGCTCGACGTGCTGCTGTCCAAGATCAGGCCCGGCGGCATCGCTTATTTCCAGCTGCCCACCTACATCCCGCAGTACAGTTTCGCTGCTGAAGACTACCTTGCCTCGCCGCCCGGCGAGATGGAAATGCACGCCGTCCCGATGCGGCATGTGCTGGCGCTGCTGTCGCAGCATGGGTTCCGCCTGCTGGAGGTGCTGCAGGACCAGTTTACGGGCATGCCGGGTTCGCACTCGTTTCTCGCGGTCAGGGACGGCGCGGCCTAGTCACAGATCCTCAAAAGTGCGGCCCAGTCGGCGGCAGGCATTGAAGGGGAGTAGCTGGCCTCGGGGTCGACCTCGGCGCGGGCGGCCTCGATCCTTGTCCCAAGCGACGGATGGGTGAGGAAATGCGCAGTGACACCTTCGCTATCGCCGTATTTCTCCCGCATGCTGGCAAACATGTCGCCCAGTGCGCCGGGACTGATGCCAGCCTCGGCCAGTACCTCGTGGGCGAAGGCATCGGCGCCGGTCTCGGCCGCCTGCGAATACCGCGCCGAGATAAGTCGTTCGGTCAGAAAGAGCACCGCCGCCCCGCCCGCGAAATCGCCGAAAAGCAACCCCAACACTCCAATGGAGCCCGCCGAGCGGAGCGCATGGCGGGTGGGGTCGGCGCTGATCACATGGCCAATCTCGTGGGCGAGAACGGCGGCGACCTCGTCAGGACCATTCGCGGCCTCGATCAGCCCGCGAAAGAGGATCACGAAACCACCCGGCAGCGCAAATGCATTAACCATCTCGTGATCGAGAACGGAGACCGTGACCTGCTGGCCAAAGTCCCGCTCACCGCCCAGGCGCGCGATCAGCCGGTCGAGCGCCGCGACGCCCTCCGGCGCCTCGCAAATCGCGAGCGGGCTCATGCCCGTGTCGTCGAGCGCCTCACGGATCTGACCGAGGGTCGCCTCGCCGAGCGCGCGCTCGCCCTCGGGCGGGATGAACCCGGCAAGGTTGTCAGCCAGTAACGGCACCAGCACGAAGATCTGGAGGCCCACAGCTGCCACCGCCGCGACGGCCCAGGCCATCAGGCGGCCGCGCCCCTTGGGCGGGTTTCGCCGATTGCGCTGCGGCAGGTGATCCAGAAGGCTCAGGTCCGTCACGAAAAGCCGGGCCAGCGGATCGGAAACCCGGCGTAACACCGCCCCTTCCCGCCCCGCGACGTCGGGCAGTTGGCGCACCTCCTCGATCGGCCAGGACAGGCTGTCGCCCTCGGGGAACGAGAGGACCAGCGCGCCGCCACTGAGTGTCAGGCTGACACCCTGCGCTACCGGGCTGTCGCCATCGAAATAGGCACCCCTCATATCGCCGCTCCCAGATCAAGCGCCTCGGCAAAGCCTTCGGCCTCGGCGGCGGCATCCCGGCTGCGCTGGCTGATCAACGGGAGCCCGTCCGAAACAGGCAGACTGGTCGTGACCGCTATGTGGCGCATCAGCGGGAAGGTCACGAAGGTGTTGTAAAGCACACCCCAGAGCAGGAAGAACGTCAGATAGAGAAGCGCAAGCAGCAGCAGAGACGCCCAGCGGGGCAGTTGCGAGATCGTCTCGGTTCCGGGCAGGCCGGAGAGAAACCACAGATCGCCCGCGAACATGGTGATGGCAATCAGGACAAGGGCGACGATGCCCATAACCAGCGTCATGTAGGCGATGAAATTCCCCAGAACGTAGATCAGCGTGACCCGGAGCCCGCTGAGAACGGAGGCGAATCCGACACCCGGCGCGGTCTTGTGGTTCGCCATGATCCGCTTGGAAACCCAATTGTACCAGATCGCCCCAAAGAGCATCCCCGAGAGCGCCAGCGGGATCAGCAACAGCCGCTCGGGCGTCTTCCACGTTCCAAGGACACGCCCCCCATCGATCAGGATGTCAAGCGCGTCGGCGATTTCCTCTCCGCTGTCGATGCCTTCGGGAAAGACCGGGTCGAGCCGCAGCGTCCAGAGCAGCGCTGCGCCAAGCACCAGCAGGCTCAGCACGAAGGGCCAGGTGGCGGGCAGGAGCATCTTCCAGCTGCCCCCTTGTCGCAGGCGGGCCGAGCCGAAATAGGTCCGGTCGGTGCGGTACTTCTCAAGCAGGAAGGTCATGCGCGGCCAGAGCGTACCGAGGCTGATGATCGTCAGGAACCAGTACCACAGCGCACGCAGCGCGTAGCCCCAGGCCCCCTTTTCAAGACCAAAGCGCACCCCGCGCCAGCGTGTGCGCCCCAGCACGTAGCGCCGCGCGCGGTAGCGGGCATAGAACCATAGCGGCACCACCCCGGCAAAGCTGGCTAGATATCCGATGACGGAGGAATTGAAGACCGAAAAACTCACGAACATCAGCAAGAGGTTCACGATGCCGATGTAGAAGGTCAGGATCACGACCGCGATGAAAAAGCCCAGGAGCTTTTCGATTGGATCGCCCACGTATTCCATCGGATGCCCGCCGGGCCGGATCGCCGACCAGTACCAGCGCCTGAGCCGCGTCTTCATCCAAAAGCGGTAGAAACCCAGCGTCAGAACGGTTAAAGCCCCGGTCTTCAGCGCGAGCCAGAACAAAGCGGCCCGGTTTCCCGTAAACTCAACGGCCAGACCGTTTTTCGGCTCTGTCCCCGCGGGGACAGTTTCGGGCTGCGCGGTCTGACCCCATGGTCCGTTAACGATTGCTGTCTCACTCATCGGGACGCGCCCTAGGATGTGAACTTGTTGTCACGGGGGAACCCACGCGGAGCCATGCGGCCCGCCGAGGCCCGCTTGCCCGACCATTCGTCAAGTTCGGTTTCAGT
The DNA here is from genome assembly GCF_040811725.1 of Sulfitobacter sediminis. NCBI lineage: Bacteria > Pseudomonadati > Pseudomonadota > Alphaproteobacteria > Rhodobacterales > Roseobacteraceae > Sulfitobacter > Sulfitobacter sediminis. The sequence continues at coordinate 481,657 of NZ_JBFNXX010000001.1, read as the reverse complement.
CCGGGTGCGTCCCGCCGGATCGAGCCAGCTCAGACCTTCTTCCATATTGAAGGTGGTCGCATCGGACAGCCCGCCGTCCTTGTACTTCTGCAACCGCACGCCCTTGCCGCGTCCCATCTCGGGCAGTTCCTCGACCGGGAAAACCAGCACCTTGCGGTTCTCGCCCACCGTGGCCACCGTATCGCCCGCGACCGGCTTGCAGACCAGCGCCTGCACATCGCCGCGCACGTTCAGCACTTGCTTGCCTGCGCGCGTCTGGGCGACGACCTCATCCTCGGGCACGATAAACCCGTCGCCCGCGCTGGACGCGACCAGCAGCTTGCGGCCCGGCTGGTGGATAAACAGAGCTACGATCTGCGCCTCGTTTGGCAAGTCCACCATCAGGCGCAACGGCTCTCCCATCCCGCGCCCACCGGGCAGGTTAGACGCCGACAGGGTGTAGAACCGCCCGTTCGAGCCAAAGACCAGCAAGCGATCCGTGGTCTCGGCATGGAAGATAAAGCGCGGCCCGTCGCCGTCCTTGAACTTCAACTCGCGGCCGAGGTCGATATGACCGGTCATCGCCCTGATCCAGCCCATCTGCGAGCAGACCACGGTGATCGGTTCCCGGTCGATCATCGCCTCCAGCGGCACTTCCTCGATCTCGCCGGCTTCGGCAAAGGTCGTGCGCCGCGCGCCGCCTTCCCAATCCCTGCCGAACTGCTTCTTCGTGGCTTTCAGCTGATCGGTGATCGCCTGCCACTGTAGCTCTTCGCTTTCCAGAAGGTCCTCGAGCCCCGCGCGCTCTTCCATCAGCTCGGACTGCTCGCGCAGCAACTCCAGTTCTTCCAGCCGCCGCAAGGAGCGCAGGCGCATGTTGAGGATCGCATCGACCTGCAATTCGCTCAGCTCCCCCTCGCCCGGCGCAGGGCTGACGTAATCCTTCTCATCCGTCGCCCGCACATGGTCTTTCGACCAGTCCTCGCGCATCAGTGCCGCCTTGGGATCATCGTCATAACGGATGATGTCGATCACACGGTCGAGGTTGAGGAAAGCGACGATGAAGCCTTCCAGAACCTCCAGCCGATGGTCGATCTTTTCCATCCGGTGCGTCGAGCGGCGTTGTAGCACCTCGCGGCGGAAGTCGAGGAAGGCGCGCAGCACCTCCTTCATCGAGCAGACCTTCGGCGTCACTCCGTCGATCAGCACGTTCATGTTGAGCGAAAACCGCACTTCCAGATCGGTGTTGCGGTAAAGCATCCCCATCAGCACCTCGGGGTCCACGTTCTTGGAACGCGGTTCGAGGATCATGCGGATGTCGTCGGCGCTTTCGTCGCGCACATCTGCGAGGATCGGGATTTTCTTGGTCTGGATCGCCTCGGCGATCTTCTCGATCAGCTTGGATTTCTGGACCTGATAGGGAATCTCGGTGACGACAATCTGCCACTGACCCCGGCCCAGGTCCTCGACCTCGTACCGGCAGCGCAGGCGAAAGCCGCCCTTGCCGGTCCTGTAGGCCTGCGCGATATTCTCACCCGGCTCCACGATGATCCCGCCGGTCGGGAAATCCGGACCGGGTACGTAGTTCAGCAGCGTGTCGTCGCGCGCATCCGGCGTGCGGATCAGATGGATGCAGGCATCGCACAGCTCGGCGATGTTATGCGGCGGAATATTCGTGGCCATGCCCACAGCGATCCCGCTCGATCCATTGGCCAGAAGGTTCGGAAACTGCGCGGGCAGCACCACGGGTTCAGTCAGCGTGCCGTCGTAGTTGTCGCGGAAATCGACGGCGTTCTCGTTGAGCCCCTCCAGCATGGCCTCGGCCACCGCTGTCATCCGCGCCTCGGTATAGCGGGAGGCCGCCGGGTTATCCCCGTCGATGTTGCCGAAATTGCCCTGCCCGTCCACCAGCGGGTACCGGACGTTGAAATCCTGCGCCAGACGCGCCATCGCGTCGTAAATCGCGGCGTCCCCGTGGGGATGATAGTTGCCCATCACGTCGCCGGAAATCTTCGCCGACTTGCGGAAACCGCCCGTGGAATTCAACCGCAGCTCGCGCATGGCATAAAGGATGCGCCGGTGCACCGGCTTCAGCCCGTCGCGCGCATCGGGCAGCGCGCGGTGCATAATCGTCGACAGCGCATAGGTCAGATACCGCTCGCCCAGCGCGCGGCGAAGCGGTTCGGCGATGCTGTTCGGCTCGATCTCTGGCGGGTCGGTAACGTCGGACATGAAAGTGGTGTAGCCGCGCCGCGCGGGGGCGGCAAGCGGTCACTTCGGATGCATTTGCAATCATTGCGGCAGCCATGCCACGGGGAGCGGAAATCGGGATTTCCCCGCTCATATCCGCAATTAACCTTGATAATGGAACCAAGTCTGACTGTTTCATGTTAGGCTTGTAAGAATCGTACGGGGACGGGGATGACACGGTTTATTCTGATTTCTTTCGGCTTTCTGGGCTGGGCTTTCTACGAGATGAGCGGTGGGGCGGAATTCGACCCCAGCGACATCCGCGAGGCGCGCCTGGCTGTGTTGGAAGAGGAGAAACCCGCGTCCAAGCAGGCCACTCCGGCGCCGGAACAAATGCCCGTCGTCCTAGATAGCGCACCAAAGGTGATGGTGGACACCGATCCGCCCCGGCGGAACAGCACAGACGACAGCGAGGTGACACGCGTCTCGCTGAACCTGACCAGCCTGCAAAGCGTTCTCGAACCGGAATCAGACGAAGGCGCGGCGCCGGGTGCGGTATCGCAACCATCGGCAACTGCCGTGCCGCAAAATGCCCCGATCATCACCTCCTCCGCTGACACCCCGGCCATTATCCCCAGCCTCATCGCGCCGAACGACGGGCTTGTCATCGAAGCAAGCGAGCCGACCGAAGCCGAAGATATCCGGACCGTATCGGGCAACCGTGTGAATGTGCGCGGCGGTCCCGGCACGAACTTTGATGTCGTGGCCAGCCTTGTCCGCGGCGACGAGGTAATCGTTCTTGAAGACAACGGCGATGGCTGGGTGCGATTTGAATCGGTGGACGGCAACACGGGCGGCTGGCTTGCGGAGTTTCTTCTGGCGGGCGGTTAAACCCCAACGAGACCGGCGGTTGCCAAGACGCATGCAACACGCGATGTAGGGCCTCCGTTTCGGAGGCCTTTTTCATGTCTGCACCAACCCGGCCCAGAACCATCCTGATTACCGGCTGCTCAAGTGGTATCGGCTATGCAGCTGCCCATACGATGCGCGCTCGGGGCTGGCACGTCTTTGCCTCCTGCCGCACGGTAGAAGACTGTGAAAGACTGCGTGCGGAAGGGTTTGACGCCCCGCGGATCGACTACGCGGACGAGGACAGTATCGCAGATGGTCTGAGAGAAGTGCTTGCGGCGACGGGCGGGTCGCTGGATGCGCTTTTCAACAACGGGGCTTACGCCATTCCCGGCGCGGTCGAGGATCTGCCAAGCGATGCGCTGCGCGCGATCCTCGAGGCCAATCTGATCGGCTGGCACACACTGACCCGCGCAGTGCTCCCTGTGATGCGGGCACAGGGGCGCGGGCGCATCGTGCAGTGCTCCTCGGTCCTAGGACTGATCACTATGCCCTGGCGCGGCGCCTACAACGCGACGAAATTCGCGCTGGAAGGCCTGACCGACACGCTGAGGCAGGAAATGCGCGGCACGGGCATCGACGTGATCCTGATTGAGCCCGGCCCCATCACCTCGGACTTCCGGCGCAACTCGATCAAGCAGTTCGAGCGCTGGATCGATTGGCGTGCCTCGCCGCGCGCCGCGCAGTACGAGAGTGAATTGCGCCCGCGGCTTTACGATTCGGTCAAGAAGGCACGGTTCGAGCTGGGACCGGAGGCGGTGGTGACCAAGCTGATCCATGCGGTGGAGAGCCCCCGCCCCCGCGCGCGTTATTACGTCACGGCCCCCACCTATTTCGCGGGCCTGATGCGCCGCATCCTGCCCACACGCGTGCTCGACCAAGTCCTGGGCGGCTGAATGGGGTTGCCCCGCGGCCCTGAGCGGCTACATCTCGGCGTCAACGAAGGAAATACCGATGTTTGACGATCCACTTTTTACCTTTACCCTGCTTGCCGTTCTGGTCGTGCTGGTGATCCTGCTGATCGGGCTTGGCGGTTTCGCGGGCGGCGGGGCCTTTAACAAGAAACATGCCAACCGGCTGATGCGCTACCGGATCATCGCACAATTCATCGCGGTGATCCTGATCCTTGGCGTGGTATGGTGGCGGGGGAGCGGGAACTGATGGTTGTTCTGAACAAGATATACACGCGCACGGGCGATGCGGGCACGACGGCGCTTGGGAACGGTGAGCGGGTCGCCAAGCACGACGCCCGCGTCGAGGCCTACGGCACCGTGGACGAGCTTAACTGCTTCGTAGGCGTCGCGCGGCTGGAAGCGACCGGAGAGACGGATAAGGCGCTGTCGCGCATCCAGAACGATCTGTTCGATCTCGGTGCCGACCTTTGCCGTCCCGACATGGCCAAGGATGCCGATGCCGAGTATCCGCCCCTGCGCATGGCAACCGCGCAGGTCGAGCGGCTGGAAGCCGAGATCGACGTGATGAACGCTGCACTTGAACCCCTGCGCAGTTTCGTTCTGCCCGGTGGCGCAAAACTTGCCGCGCATCTCCACGTTTGCCGTACCGTGGCTCGCCGGGCTGAGCGGCTGGCGGTTTTGCTTGCAGGTTCGGAAGACGTGAACGAGGCGGCGGTGAAATATCTCAACCGGCTCAGCGATTGGTTCTTCGTCGCCGCGCGGGTCGCCAACAACAACGGCAAGGACGACGTCCTCTGGGTTCCGGGTGCCAACCGCTAGCGCGACACCGCCGATCTTTGCGCAGGTCCTGAGCGAAGCCTACGAGGTTTTCGCCTGTCCCGCCCCCTCAAATCTGAACGTCTGCACAAAGTGCTGCATGGACCTCGCGGATCACGACGCCATGCTGGCCTGTCATCCGTCACAAATAGAGGAAAAGCATCTCATCTCGTGGTTCAACGCGGCTTTCGTCTTGAGTGAATTCCCGCAAAGCGTCCGCACGTTCCTTGCCCCACGGATCATGGCGTTTGCAGCCGGGACGAACGACTATATCCATCACGAATTGATGTTCGAGCGGCTCCGGCTTGGGGATGCCCAGCTCTGGTCCGACGCCCAAAACGACGTGATCCGCGCGTATCACAGAACGTATTTCGACTGGTATCGGAGGCGGTCCGAGGACGATCCCTTCCTCGACGATATTCTGTGCACGTTCAGCCTCACCCATTTCCCCGCAGAAGACGGCATCGACTGCTTGAACCGCTGGCGCGATGAAGAACTGTTCGACCGCCTCTGGCTGGACAGCCAACATGCGGGAGGGGCCACACTTTGGCAATCGGTCTGGTGGGATTGGGATCCGGGCGGGATGCATCCATCCATTGCAGAGGCAAAACGGCAGATCGACGCGTGGTATTACGGACCGGTTCTGCGGGGACGGATCGACCGTTTCCTCGAAACCGCCGATCCAACGACCAACAGGTGGTCTCGCGCGGCGGAGCTTGAGGTTGCGCTGGCAAGAGGGCGCTAGTCGCTATGCGGCTCCCATAGCTCAATCGCATTCCCCTCGGGATCGTTGAGATGCGAGAACCTTCCGATACCCGGGACTTCGCCCAGTGAGCGTGTTTCAATGCCCGCGTTCTCAAGCTGGGCGCACATCGCGCCAAGGTCGGCGACGCGGAAATTCACCATGAACATCTTGCCCCGGGCGAAATAGTCTGTGTCAGCCTCGAAGGGTGCAAAAACCGTCGCACCGCCCTTGGCCATCCAGGGCTTGCCCGCCGAATCCGTCGGCACAAGATCGATACCCAGATGATCGCGATACCACTTGCCCAGGGCCTCGGGGTCCTTGGCACGAAAGAAGAAACCGCCGAATCCCAGAACCTTTTCCATTTGTCCCTCCCTTAATCACGCGCAAATGCACCCGGTTGGCGCTAACACCGACATGAACGTGACGTTCTACCGCGCAAATCGTGCGATTTTGCCCTGTTTCATAGCTTACGAAAGTTATATCACGCTCCAAGGTTTTTTGATTTGCCGGGTGCCCGGCGGAAGAAAGAAAATAGGAGAGTTACGCTCATGAAGGTGCTTGTACCTGTCAAACGCGTGATCGACTACAACGTGAAGGTCCGCGTCAAGGCGGACGGCAGCGGCGTCGATCTTGCCAACGTGAAAATGTCGATGAACCCCTTTGACGAGATTTCCGTCGAACAGGCGATCCGCCTGAAAGAAGCCGGTCAGGCAGACGAGGTCGTCGCGGTGTCCATCGGCGTGAAGCAGGCGCAGGAAACCCTGCGTACCGCGCTGGCGATGGGTGCCGACCGCGCGATCCTCGTGGTCGCAACCGACGACGTGCACAACGACATCGAGCCGCTGACGGTCGCCAAGATCCTCAAGGGCATTGTCGAGGAAGAGCAGCCGGGCCTCGTGCTCTGCGGCAAGCAGTCCATCGACAACGACATGAACGCCACCGGCCAGATGCTTGCGGCGCTTCTGGGCTGGTCCCAGGCGACCTTTGCCTCCGAAGTGGAGATCGCGGGCGACAAGGCCAAGGTCACGCGCGAAGTGGACGGCGGTCTGCAGACCATCGAGGTGGCGATGCCCACCGTCGTCACCGTGGACCTGCGCCTGAACGAGCCGCGCTATGCGTCCCTGCCCAACATCATGAAGGCCAAGAAAAAGCCGCTGGATGAAAAGACCCCTGCCGATTATGGCGTCGAGGTCGCGAACCGTCTGGAAATCATCAAGACCTCCGAGCCCGAAGAGCGCGCGGCAGGCGAGATGGTGCCGGACGTCGATACGCTGGTGGCGAAACTCAAAGAAAAGGGAGTTGTGTAATGGCTGTTCTTCTTCTTGCAGAGGTCACCGATGGCGAACTGTCCATGGACGCCACCGCCAAGGCCGTGACCGCCGCGAAACAACTGGGTGACGTGACCGTTCTGTGCGCCGGCGGCTCTGCCGCTGCCGCAGGCGAGGCCGCCGCGACCATCGACGGTGTCTCCAAGGTTTTGGTGGCCGAGGATGCCTCGCTGGGTCACCGCCTTGCGGAATCCACGGCGGCACTGATGGTGTCGCTGGCCGGTGACTACGAGCACATCGTCGCCCCTGCGACCACGGACGCCAAGAACGTGATGCCGCGTGTCGCGGCGCTTCTGGACGTGATGATCATCTCCGATGCCTCGGGCGTCGTTGACGGCAGCACCTTCGAGCGCCCGATCTATGCGGGCAACGCGATCCAGACCGTCAAATCCTCTGACAGCAAGAAGGTCGTGACCTTCCGGACCTCTACCTTCGACGCAGCGGGGACCGGCGGTTCGGCCCCGGTCGAGACCGTGAGCGCAGCAGCTGATCCGGGCCTGTCTTCCTGGGTCGAGGACAAGCTGGCCGCCAGCGACCGCCCCGAGCTGACCTCGGCCGGGATCGTCGTCTCCGGTGGTCGTGGCGTGGGGTCCGAAGAGGACTTTGCCCTGATCGAGAAGCTCGCCGACAAGCTGGGTGCCGCTGTCGGTGCCTCCCGCGCGGCGGTCGACTCGGGCTATGCGCCGAACGATTGGCAGGTGGGCCAGACCGGTAAGGTCGTGGCACCTGATCTCTATGTCGCCGTGGGCATCTCCGGCGCGATCCAGCACCTTGCCGGCATGAAGGACTCCAAGGTGATCGTGGCGATCAACAAAGACGAGGAAGCGCCGATCTTCCAGGTTGCGGATTATGGACTGGTGGCCGACCTTTTCGAGGCGGTACCGGAGCTGATGGAAAAGCTGGGCTAAGGTTCGCCCTAGCGCGCGTTTCATACAGGACGCGAAAGGCCCGCCCATCCGGCGGGCCTTTTTGCTTACATGATCTGCTTGATCACCTTCAACAACGCATCCGCAGCCTCCTGATGTGCCATCGGATTGAACATTTCCGCGGCGGCCGGCTCTTCCAGGTCGCTGAAATTCATGCCGTCGGTTCCGGCATCCAACGCTTCACGCGAAACAACGACCTCGACCACGGCGGTTGCCAGCGGGCTGATTTCCTCGATCATCTCGCGTGTCACGAAAAGCGGCTCGGTGCCGATCGTGTCGAAGAGAAACGGCAGCTCGTCTTCCGGAGCGTGATCGGAGAACCAAAGAAGCACGGATTTCCTCTGAATGCGTTTCAGCATTAGGCGCATCCGCGCCTTCCAGGCTTCCTGCAGTTCCCGCTGAACCGCCTCGAACCGGTCGGGTGACCTTTGCAGGAGCGTGCTCAGCATGTGCTTGTTGAAGTGGAAATTCGCGAAATCCACCTCTCGGTAGATGGTCTTGAGAAGGGTCGCTGCCTCGACGAAGCGGTCGTTCCGGCGCGGATGAACGGAATAGAACCGGTTGGTCATGTTATGAGCACCAAGGATCTGCACCACCGTCACCTCGGCCTGCGAGGCTGCCTCGAGCACGAAAGGGTCATAGGCAAAGGCATCAATGCCAGCGTTCATTTGCCCGAAGTTCACGCATGTCGTACCGATCACGTTCTCGATCAGATCCGGGAACGGTTTCGGAATGAACTTGCCGTAGGTCTCCGTCGATCCGATGAACGCGAGGTAGGGCTCATCAAGACTTTTCTTCGGCCCACGAAACATGAGCCGTGACGTGCCGTACCGGCACGGAAAATAGTCAAGCGCCCCGAGCGCCAGAATCTCCTGGAACATTTCACCCACCTTTTCACTACACCCGGACGGCACTATGGGCGGAACGACTTGCGGAATCGTTAACCCGCGAATTGGTGGAGATTTTTCATCGGCTCCCGCTCTTGCGGCATCCCCCTCGCTGGCCATATTGTGCGCGGGAATTGGGGAAAGGACGGGTGATGGACATCAAGACAATCGGCATCGTGGGCGCAGGACAGATGGGCAATGGCATCGCCCATGTGATGGCGCTGGCCGGCTACGATGTGAAGATGACCGATATCAGCGCCGAGGCGCTGGACAACGCCATGAAGACCATCGAGGCGAACATGGCGCGCCAGGCCGGGCGTGGCAAAATCAGCGACGATGAGATGACTGCAGCACTCAAGCGCATCGGGACAACCACCACGCTGACCGATCTTGGTCCCAGCGACCTGATCATCGAAGCCGCGACGGAGCGCGAGACGATCAAGCAAGCGATCTTTGAGGACCTGCTGCCGCATCTGAAGCCGGAGACGATCCTGACCTCGAACACCTCGTCGATCTCGATTACCCGGCTGGCCAGCCGTACGGACCGGCCCGAGAAATTCATGGGGTTCCATTTCATGAACCCCGTGCCCGTGATGCAACTGGTGGAACTGATCCGGGGCATCGCCACGAACGAAGAGACCTTTGCCGCCTGCAAGGACGTGGTCGACCGGCTGGGCAAGACCGCGGCGAGCGCGGAGGATTTCCCGGCCTTCATCGTCAACCGCATCCTGATGCCCATGATCAACGAAGCGGTCTATACGCTTTACGAAGGTGTCGGCAACGTGCAGTCCATCGACAGTTCGATGAAGCTGGGCGCGAACCATCCGATGGGGCCGCTGGAGCTTGCGGATTTCATCGGGCTCGACACCTGCCTTGCGATCATGAACGTGCTGCATGACGGGCTTGCGGATACCAAGTATCGGCCCTGTCCGTTGCTGACGAAGTACGTCGAGGCCGGGTGGCTGGGGCGCAAGACCCAGCGGGGGTTCTACGACTACCGTGGCGACACGCCGGTGCCCACGCGGTAGGCGTTGATCCAAACCGCAATTCCTGGCCGCGATGGCCGGATTTGAGTTGTATTGGAAAGATGAAGCCGGGCCTCAGTCCTTGAGGGCCAGCGTGTGTTCCCGCAGCCAGGCCATGAACTGACGCGGCTCGTCGGCGCGGGCCTCGATCTCGGACTGGGGGATTGGATGCCCGACCACCGGGGCCTGTGGCTTGTTGCAGGCCTTCACCACCTCGTGCAGCAAAAGTCCCTGGCGCAGCATCGGGCTGACCTGGTTGGCGATCTGGTAGGCGCGACTGTTCTGGCCCGGGAAACGCATCGGCACCACGGTCGCGCCGGAACGTCGGATGAGTTTGGCGGTGAAGACGTTCCATTCCGCCTCGACGGCGGGCCCCCACCATGTCTGCGAAGAAGCGACAACGCCCGACGGAAACAGAGCCACGACACCGCCTTCCTTGAGGTGCGTCATGGCGGCGGCACGCATTTCGACACCCTTGCGCTGCGCTTCGGGATCGTGCGGAAACGGCACGGGGATCATGAAACTGCCCGCCGCCTTGTCGATGTTCGTCAGCAGGGAGCGCGTGAGAATGCGGTAGTCGGGACGCACGCGACCGATCAGATCGGCAAAGATCATCCCGTCGACGAGCCCGTGGGGGTGGTTCGCCACAACGATCACCGGCCCGTCACTTGGAATGCGGTCCAGCTGCTCCTGCGGGGTGAGAAGGTCGATACCCATGGTGTCGAGCGCACCACGCCAGAAGGCCTGCCCCGTGGGCGCGCCCGCGCGTTCGAACTTTCGCACAAGGCGCAGGATGGTGAGTTTTCCGGTCAGCAGCTCTATGGCGCTGATCATCCGCGCCTTCCAGGGGTCCTCGAAGGTCGAGGCATACGAGAGACTGCTGCGATCGTACTTGAGCGGCGCGTCATCTGCGTCTGCCCCGCTGGCGCCGGAGATTGATTGTACGTCGTCCACCAAAAGGTTCTCCTCCCTCAGGTCGGCGGCGCGGGATCAGTTGCCCTCACCAAACTTGTCCGCCACGAGGGCGGTCAGGGCCTCGGCCAGCGCTTCCGCGTCCGGGCCAGAGGTTTCTATGTCAATAGTGCTTCCCCGGGCGGCTGCCAACATCAAAAGCCCCATAATGCTGTCGCCAGAGGCCGTCATGCCATCCTTGCTGACCTCGGCTCGGGCGTCAAACGCCTCGACCACCTCGACCAGCTTCGCCGAGGCCCGCGCATGCAGACCTTTCTCGTTCACGATCTTGAGGGAAATGCTGGTCATGTGAGGGGGCCTTTAGCTGACGCTGACGTTCTGGCTGTCGATGTACTTCTTACCGGCTTCCATCGCCGCGCGCACGGCGTCGGGCACATCCATCTTGCGGGATTTCGCCAGTTTGATCAGCATCGGAAGGTTCGCGCCATAGAGGATGCGGCGGTTTGCCGGTTGGCAAGCCATGAGAGAAAGGTTGGAAGGAGAGCCCCCGAAAAGATCGGTCACCACCACCACCCCGTCGCCCTGGTCGACCGCATCGGCGGCCGCGCAGATTTCGGCCTGCTTGGCGGCGCGGTCGTGGTCGGCTTGGATCGAGATGGCGCGAACGCCGTTTTGCGAGCCAACCACATGTTCGATGGCGGCGAGGTATTCCTTCGCCAGCCCGCCATGCGCGACTATCACGATCCCGATCACCTGCTCCCCTTACCCTTCGTTCCTGCGCCCAAGCTCGCGATGCCTAATTGACACCTGCCATCCCAGTTGCGCAAGGCGCAAAGCGTGGGCCTCCGCCATTGCGACAGAGCGGTGTTGCCCGCCGGTACAGCCGAAGGCGATCGTGAGGTTTGACTTGCCTTCCTCGCGGAAAGCCGGAAGCAGGAGTTTGCTGAGGTCAAGCACCTGTTCGGCAAAAGGCGCAAAGAGCGGATCCTCGGCGATGTAGGCAGCGACGCGGGCGTCGGTACCGTCCGCCTCGCGCAGCGTCGCGTCCCAGTGCGGGTTTCTCAGGAAACGACAGTCAAAGATCATGTCGACCGACCGGGGCAACCCGCGCTTGTAGGAGAAGGATTGCACCGACACGCTGAGGTGATGCTTGCCACCCGGGGCGAACCATCGTTCGACCTCGGCCCGCAGATCATGGACGTTGAGGCCGGTTGTGTCGATGAGCACATTCGCGCGCGCACGCAACGGCAGCAGCAGCCCCTGCTCCCGTTCGATGCCGGCGGAGGGCGGTCCGCCCTCGGCCATGGGGTGTCGCCGGCGTGTCTCCGAAAAGCGCCGCAAGAGAACCTCGGGTGCGCAATCAAGGTAGAGGAGTTCAGCAGCAAGATCGCTGCGCGCCTCAAGACGGTCGAGCAGGTCAAGCACACCGTTTGTGGAAAAATCCCGCGTCCGCGCGTCGATGCCGATGGCAAGTGACCGATCCGCCGCCTTGTCATCCAGAAGCGCCGGCAGAAGACGGAGCGGGAGGTTGTCAATCGCCTCGAACCCCGCATCCTCCAGCACGTTGAGCGCGGAGGAACGGCCAGCACCGGAAGGGCCGGTCACAAGCACGACACGATGACGTGTCGTGATCGGATTTTCTGCTGAATTCTGTTCGGGCACGTTCATTGCGCCGGACTTATGCTGCCCGTCAGAGATAGCAAGATGGCTGCGGCAAAATGCGGGCTCGGCGCGTTGAAAAGACACGGAAGCGTGATCCCCATCATCTCACGGCTATGCGGGTGCGGCAGGCGTTTTTCCTCGGAGCGTGCCAGATCGACGATAAGGGACACCGGGACGGGGCCCACCGGGTCGAGCCGGATAAGACCCACGCCGCGCGCTTCGATCAGCCCCGAGATGCTGCTTGGCGCTTGCGCCAAAAGAGCATCGTCTTCCAGACGCAGAAGTGTCCGGTCATCTGAAACGAGCCGTGCGCCGAGGGCGATCAGTTGGAGCGCAAGAGAAGATTTGCCCGATCCAGAGGGTCCAAGGATCAGCGCGGCCTTTTCCTGAACGGCGATGCAGGTGGCGTGCTGGGTCTGGGTATTCTCCGCCGCGCCCATGGCCGGGTCAGGTCGGCAGACCCACGACGAAACGTGCGCCCAGCGGTTCGGAAGTGATATCAGCCTCGGTCGGGCGAATGTTCTCGGCCCAGATCACGCCGCCATGGGCTTCGACGATCTGTTTGGAGATTGCCAGGCCAAGGCCGGAGTTGTTCCCGAAATGCTCTTCCGGGCGCTGGGAATAGAAGCGTTTGAAAATCTTCGAGAGCGCCTGTTCGGGGATGCCGGGACCGGTATCCTCGACCACCACGAGCACCCTGTTTTCACGCTTGCGCGCCCAGACCCGTATCGCATCGCCGTCCTCGCAAAAGGAAATGGCGTTGGTGATGAGATTGACGAAGACCTGCGCCAACCGCGCCTCGAGCCCGTGCACCAGGATCGGTTCGGCAGGCAGGTCGGTGATGAAGTCGATCCCTTTCTTCTCGGCGTCCTCGCCCAGGTACTGGCCGATATTGCCGACCATCTTCAGCAGGTCGAATTGCTCCTCTTCCTCTTTCACCAGCTCGGAATCGAGGCGCGAGGCATTGGAGATGTCGCTGACCAGACGGTCGAGCCGCCGCACGTCATGGTCGATCACGTCGAGCAGCTTCTCGCGCTGGTCTTCCCGGGTGACCATCCGCAGCGTGCCTACGGCGGACCGCAGCGAGGCTAGCGGGTTCTTGATTTCATGTGCGACGTCGGCAGCGAATTGTTCGTTACCGTCGATCCGGTTGTAGAGCGCCGAGACCATGCCGCGCAGTGCACCGGAAAGCCGACCGATTTCGTCGGGGCGGGCAGTGAGGTCGGGAATGCGGATGCGCCCCGGGTTCATCTTGCGATGGTTCTTGTCACGTCCCAGTTCGGCCGCGGCGGCAAGGTCTGCCAATGGATTGGCGATGGTAGAGGCGAGCACGAGGCTGAGACCGATGGACACCAGCGTGGCGATCACGAACATCTGCAGCACGCGCTCACGCTCGCTGCGGACGAGGCTGTCGATCTCGCCCTCGGCAGATGCGATGGCGACGACACCGACGGACGTGCCGTCCTGAACGATCGGGGTTAGCACGGTAAAGAGCGTGCCGCCGTCTGCGTCCACGGTGTTGTCGGTGCGGGTTCCATTGGCAAGCGTACCCGCGATCAGCGGGCGAAACTTGTCCTCAAGCGCGAGCGGTGGGTCTGCGTCGCCTGAACTGACCAGGCCGGAGAGCTTGTCATAGACCCAGTTAAGACCGTCGGTCAGGAGTGCGGGGCTCTCTCTTGTCCCTGTCCCTTCATCCTCGCCAAGGCGATTGCGGGACTGGCCGACTAGCGTCTCAGCAGGATCGAAGACGAAGACATCGATACCCCCACGCAGATCGATGGCGCCAAGCGTTGCGTTTACATCGATCCCATCACCCGTGGCGAGGCTCACGGGGGCGCCCGCGGGCAGCTTGGCCTCGATGACGTCAGCGATCAGTTCCGCCTCTGCCACGAGGGAAGCCGCACGCTGAACGGCAAGCGAATCCCGGGATGAATTCAGATAGAGAATGCCCGCGACAAGGATGTTGAGCGCGATCAGGTTGAAGGTGATGATCTTCCGCGTGAGCGGGGAGCCCCGCAGGGAAAAAAGGCCACGGCGCTCGCGATGGGCACGCAGTTCGCTCGACTCGGTTTTGTCCGGGGCGACCCAATCGTCGCCCAGAACAACATCGCCGTCGTGCGTGGATGTGCTCAGATCGCGCACAAAGTTCCTTTCGGCTATCGCCAACTTCTCGGCTTATTCTTCGTTATATCTGTAGCCGATCCCGTATAGCGTCTCAATCGCGGAGAATTCGTCGTCCGCCGTGCGCATCTTTTTGCGCAACCGCTTGATGTGGCTGTCGATGGTGCGGTCGTCGACATAGACCTGATCGTCGTAGGCCACGTCCATCAACTGATCGCGCGACTTCACAAAGCCGGGGCGTTGCGCCAGCGCCTGCAGCAGCAGGAATTCGGTCACCGTCAGGGACACGTCCTTGCCTTTCCAGGTCACCGCGTGGCGCAGCGGGTCCATCCGCAGATCGCCGCGCTCCATCACCTTGGTCTCTTCGGTGTCGCCTACCTCGCCCGATTCGACCGCGTCCTGACGGCGCAGCAGCGCGCGAATGCGCTCGACCAGCAGGCGCTGCGAGAAAGGTTTCTTGACGTAGTCGTCCGCGCCCATGCGCAGCCCCAGAACCTCGTCGATCTCGTCGTCCTTGGACGTCAGGAAGATGACCGGCATCGCGGTCTTCTGCCGAAGACGCTGCAGCAGGTCCATGCCGTCCATGCGCGGCATCTTGATATCCAGGACGGCCATGTCCGGGAGTTTCTTGTTGAAAGCGTCCAGCGCCGCCTGACCGTCGTTATAGGTTTCCACCTCGAAACCTTCGGCCTCGAGAGTCATCGACACCGACGTCAGGATGTTCCTGTCGTCGTCCACCAGTGCAATTTTTGACATTGCCCGTATCCTTCGTACTGCTCAATTATCGTTTTTGATTTTTTCGATATTGATCACCGTTTTGGCCCCTCGAATCAATCAATAAGTGCGAATCATCCGGATCCCTGGCCACATTTCCGCCATAATTTGGTTAGGAATGGCTAAAATGCCGCACTTTCCCGCGTCGGCGCGCATGCGTTTGGAACATGCGAAAACTGCTTCGCGGCCAAAGATTGCCATGATGGCGCTAACTGCGTCAAAGCCGCCTGTTCATCTGCGAAACCCTCGTGTTAAGAGGCGTTTTATGACCCGAAAAGGTCGTGACCGGATCGGTCGATTTCGTCAGCCTGCGCCCGAAACCGCGCGCTTACAGGAGAACATGGATGACATTTGGACGGGTAAACCCGCAGTTCCGCCTCGAAGATCAACAGATCAGCGGGCTGGGCAATGTCTATTACAACCTGATGGAGCCCGCGCTGATCGAAACCGCGCTGAAGCGCGGCGAAGGCACCCTTGGCAACGGTGGTGCCTTCCTGGTGACCACCGGCAAGTTCACCGGCCGATCACCGAAAGACAAGCACGTCGTCAAGACCGACAGCGTCGCCAGCAACATCTGGTGGGAAAACAACGCCGCCATGTCCCCCGAGGGGTTCGACGCGCTTTACGACGACATGGTTGCCCATATGCAGGGCAAGGACTATTTCGTCCAAGACCTCGTCGGTGGCGCGGACCCACGCCATTCGATCAACGTGCGCATGGTGACCGAGCTCGCCTGGCATGGCCTGTTCATCCGCCACATGCTCCGCCGCCCGGATCGTGCCGACCTGGACGAGTTCGTTGCCGATTTCACCGTGATCAACTGCCCCAGCTTCCAGGCGGACCCCAAGAAGCACGATTGTCGCTCCGAAACCGTGATCGCGATGAACTTCGACCGCAAGCTGATCCTGATCGGGGGCACCGAATACGCGGGCGAGAACAAGAAATCGGTCTTTACCCTGCTCAACTACCTGCTCCCCGAGAAAGGCATCATGCCGATGCACTGCTCGGCCAACCACGCCACGGGCAATCCGGTGGACACTGCCGTCTTCTTTGGCCTCTCGGGCACGGGCAAGACTACCCTGTCCGCAGATCCGGCGCGTACGTTGATCGGTGACGACGAACACGGGTGGTCGGATCACGGCACCTTCAACTTCGAAGGCGGCTGCTATGCCAAGACGATCAACCTCTCGCCCGAGGCAGAGCCGGAGATTTACGCCACGACCACGAAGTTCGCCACGGTCATCGAGAACATGATCTACGACGCGGAAACCTTCGAGCTGGATTTCGAGGATGACAGCCTGACGGCAAACATGCGCTGCGCCTATCCGCTGCACTACATCTCGAATGCCTCCAAGAAGGCGGTGGGCGGGCATCCCAAGAACATCATCATGCTGACCTGCGACGCCTTCGGCGTGCTGCCGCCCATCGCGCGGCTGACGCCCGCGCAGGCGATGTATCACTTCCTCTCCGGCTTCACTTCTAAGGTTGCCGGTACCGAGCGTGGTGTGACCGAGCCTGAGCCGACCTTCTCCACCTGTTTCGGCGCGCCCTTCATGCCGCGCCGTCCAGAGGTCTACGGCAACCTCCTCCGCGAGAAGATCGCCCAGCACGGGGCAACCTGCTGGCTGGTGAACACCGGCTGGACCGGCGGCGCCTATGGCACCGGAAGCCGGATGCCGATCAAGGCCACCCGCGCGCTGTTGACTGCCGCTTTGGAGGGCGATCTCGCAGATGTGGAATACCGGAAGGACGCGAATTTCGGTTTCGAAGTTCCGGTTTCCGTCGAGGGTGTGCCAGACATCCTGCTCGATCCCCGCCGCACCTGGGGCGATCCGGAAGGCTACGACCGACAGGCCGCCAAGTTGGTTGCGATGTTCTCGGAGAATTTCTCGCAGTATCTTCCGTTCATCGACGACGATGTGAAATCGGCCGCGATCGGCTGACAACCCGTATCAAACGCAAAAGGGCCGCAGAATTCTGCGGCCCTTCTTGTTTCTGCGCGGATCAGGCTGCCCGCTTGACCAGGTCTTCGACCGGGATATCGAGCAGGAACTTGGCATCCTCATCGCTCAGCCATGTCAGGAAGGCCTCGATCGGGTCCTCGCGCCCCGCGACCTGCCAATAGAGCGCACCTGGCTCGTTGTGGAAATAACCCATGCGCTCGGAAAAGCCCTTGAACGCCACCTGGCGCAGCATGAAACCGTAGATGAAGTCGGGGTTCCACCGACGCATGATTTCCAGAAGACCCGTACGCGCCAGCACGGTCGACAGGCCAGTGCCACGATAGGTGCCTTCCTCGGGGTGCATCCAGACCTCGCCGTGGTAGACGACATTACCCTTGATCCTGTGGGCGCCCGGTGTCGCACGGAATCGGGAGTTCTCGAGATCGACACCCGGAAGCGGGGGCGGGAACTTCTGGAAATTCGACATCAGGTGTGTGGCAAGATTGTCATCAGCCAGATGAATCTTTTTCGCCGCTTGCGAGTGAATCAGGTCACCGAATCTGTTTCTGCCGATCAGCCAGAAGGCATCAGCCTTGTTCAGTTCCTGCTTTTTGTAGTCAAAAGGCGCGCCCAGATTCTGAACCGTCCGTTCGGTGCGAATGATCTCGCTATATTCTTCAAAGTTACTACCTATGGTTAATTCAATCCCATGAGACCTCAAGATGTCGCGGCTCGTCGCAATGAATGGGGCGGCATCACGCGGGAATTGAATCGTCATCTGAAGTTCCTTTCACCAATCTTGGTAAAAGGTTAATACAAATGACAAAAAAACACCCGCCTTTTGACAAGTTCCTGCCCAGATTTTGCCGCAATCCTAATTCTGGTCGCTGATCATCCTCTCGAAACGGGCTTCTTCGGGGGGCAGTTCGATCACGTCGACGGGACCCAATTCGCTCATCTGACGCAGGTCGATGCCGGGGATATGTACCTCGTCCACGGGCACCACCAGCGACATGACAGCGGGCGATCTGTCGGGGAAAAATCCGCTCAGTATAAGACGTTGGTAGGCCACGGGCGTCAGCTCTCCCGCCTCGCCGCGGGGCATGCGGGTAAAGACGTGGTCGAGCCGCGCCATCTGCGCCGCCTGCACTTCTTCGAACGCCGCGTAGATCAGATGGGAGAATTCCTCGCCCGCCGGCATCTGGCTGATCGGACGCCCGATGCTGGAACGCGCGTAGTCCTGGCCGAACCAGTTCACGTAAACGGATTTCTGGCCGAACTCGACGCATATCCACCCCAGCTCGGACTGGCGATAGATGATCAGATAGGGACGCACATGGGCCAAGAGCGGACTTTCGATCTCGCCCCCCGCCATCGTCCAGGCACGAAAGGTCTCGCGCAGCAGAATCGAGGAATCCGTCCAGATATTTCCAAGCGGCTGCTGCTGCTGATAGAAATCCCAGTCCTGCACGCTGGCGTGAAGCTGCTGGAGGCCATTGAAAAAACGCGATTGCCCTCGCAGCCACAGCGCCCCCCGCGCCAGGATATCCTTGGCCGAGGGCAGCATGCTCTCTCCCAGCGCGCTCAGCTGATAGCGCCTGTCCTCGACCACGAACAGCGGCGCGCCCATGCATGCCTCAAGATGCGAGATGTGCCGCCGCACCGTCTGGCGTGTGCTGTTCAGTTCATGCACCGCATGACTGAGGTTCAGGGTTGAGGCAAGAGTCACGAACGACCGGATCATTTCGTAAAGCAGGGCGGGTGGCGCGTCGGTCGCGGCCACGGCAGCCATGTTTTCGATGTTCGTTGTTTGGTTCATCACAACCATTGGTAAACAAATCACCCATCAATGCAACAATTATCATCCATTTATGTGTGATTCGTTTCTCAAAATTGAAAAAATCTATGCAATTGAATGGAAACGGGAATCTGGCGATGAAGGTTTCATACACAACCAGAGGTTCTTTCCATGTCTCATCCCGTCGATCTGCACGTCGGACGTAAACTCAAGCAAATCCGTACCTTGCGTCGGCTGTCTCAGACCGACGTGGCACGCAAACTCAACCTGTCATTCCAGCAAATCCAGAAGTACGAGATCGGGTCGAACCGCGTCGCTGCCAGCCGCCTGTTCGAACTCGCCCAGGTACTCGACGTCGAACCCTCCTTCTTCTTCGAGGGCCTGCACGACAACGAAAACATGCCGCCCAAGAACGATGCCGGGCTTGAGATCGTGCATGCGCTTGCCGCGATCAAGGATGAGGATGTCAAATCCCGCATCGTCACCTTCATCGAAGACGTCTCGGGCATGACAGTGGCGCGCCGCGGCTGAAACCGACAGCTCAGAACAGGGACCGGCGGATGAGGTTGGCCCCTGCCACGGCCAGGACGATCAGGGTGGCGCGTCTGAACACCACCTGATCGATCCGGTTCACCACCTTCCCCCCGACCCACATGCCCAATACGGCCGGGGGAATAAGCAAAGCCGAGAATGGCGCCGTCTCGGCCCGAAGGACGCCCGACCCGACATGCGCCCCGACCAGCGCAACGGCTCCCATTCCGTAGATCACGCCCTGTACGCGCATCTGGTCATGTTTGGCGGTGTTCAATGCGGTGAGGTACATCACCGTCGGTGGCCCCCAGACACCAGCAAAGCCGCCCATCACACCGGCCAGCGCGCCCACCGCCGTTTCCAAGACGCGGTTCTGACTCGCAAGATGGAACCGCACCCCGCCAAGCTGCAGCGCAGCATAGCCAAGCGCAGGCACCCCGATCGCAAAAAGCAGCACCTCCTCTGGCACCACGCGCACCAGTTGCGCAGCAATCACCAGCGTGATGCCCCCCGCGATCAGGAAATAGCGGAATTGCGAGATGGATTGCCACGCCGCACGCGGCCCCTGCCCAAGGGCCTGCATGATGTTGGTGATCAGGGTGGGCAGGATCAGCCCGGCAAGTGCCAATTCGGGCGCCAGGAACAGCGTCAGCCCCGAAATGAGCACCAGCGGCATTGCAAAACCCACCACGCCTTTGACGAATCCCGAGCAAAAGGCGATACCCAGTGCAAGCAGCAGATAGACCGGTGATGAAAACGGCAGAAGAGCGTCCATGGCTCTTCTTAGCACCTCTGTTTCCGGGCGCACGGCCTAATTCGTCGCGCAATTTTCGAACAAATTGCCGCAGCAAAACGTATCTTTATTGTGCTGCACCTGCGAAGGCGCTATCTGCATGGCAGAGATTAAAAGGATGGATTCTATGGCACACGACGGTCAGGACATGACGATGGCGCAGGCCCCGGTGATACTGGACGATCTGCTTGGGTTGACCGCGGCTGCCGTGCCCCCGGTCGAGGCGATCCTTGAGAAGGCCAAGACATCCGTGCGCGGAATGGTCAGCGCCGATGGTCGCGTCTCCGCCGCATTGATCGAAGCGCACCAGACTGCCGCCCATGGTCTTGCCTGGCTTGCGACCTATGCGCAGTCGCTCAAGGAAATGCAGCGCTGGGCGCTGGCGCTCAATGAACAAGGCAAGTTCGGCGAGACCGAGCAACTGATCCACCAGATCGCCTTTGGTGAATACCTCTGGCAGATCTACGGCGGCATCCAGATGAACCAGGGCGAGATCCTGCGCCTTCAGGACCTTGGCATGTCGCAGGACGACATGCGCGGCATGATGGAGCCCGCGATCCAGACCCTGACACAGGGCGGCAACACGCAAGCGGCGCGCACCCGACTGGTCGAGTTGATGCAGGAGCATTCCGCCAACATCACCGTCGGCGCCTCCGGCCTAGACGAAGAGCTTGAGATGATCCGAGAGCAGTTCCGCCGCTACGCCGTGGAGAAGGTCGAGCCCTTCGCCCACGAGTGGCACCTCAAGGACGAACTGATCCCGATGGAGGTGATCAACGAACTGGCCGAGATGGGTGTGTTCGGCCTCACGATCCCCGAGGAATTCGGCGGCTTCGGCCTCTCCAAAGCCTCCATGTGCGTCGTCTCCGAGGAACTGTCGCGCGGCTATATCGGCGTCGGCTCGCTCGGCACCCGCTCCGAAATCGCCGCCGAACTGATCATCGCGGGCGGTACGGACGAGCAGAAAGCCAAGTGGCTGCCGCGCATCGCCTCTGCCGAAACCCTGCCCACGGCGGTTTTCACTGAACCCAACACCGGCTCCGACCTCGGCAGCTTGCGCACCCGCGCGGTCAAGGACGAGAACGGCGACTACAAGATCACCGGCAACAAGACATGGATCACCCATGCCGCGCGTACCCATGTGATGACCCTGCTGGCACGCACCGATCCGTCGACGACCGATTACAAGGGCCTGTCCATGTTCCTCGCCGAAAAGACCCCCGGCGATGATGCAAACCCCTTCCCCACCGAAGGCATGACCGGCGGCGAGATCGAGGTGCTGGGCTATCGCGGCATGAAGGAATACGAGCTGGGTTTCGACAACTTCCATGTGAAGGGCGAGAACCTCTTGGGCGGTGAAGAAGGCAAAGGCTTCAAGCAGCTCATGGAAACCTTCGAATCCGCCCGCATCCAGACCGCCGCCCGTGCCATTGGCGTGGCGCAATCCGCGCTCGATATCTCCATGCAATACGCGCAGGACCGCAAGCAGTTCGGCAAGGCGCTGATCAACTTCCCCCGCGTGTCGTCGAAACTCGCCATGATGGCGGTCGAGATCATGGTGGCGCGTCAGCTGACCTACTTCTCTGCCTTCGAAAAAGACGAAGGCCGCCGCTGCGACGTCGAGGCCGGCATGGCAAAGCTGCTCGGCGCCCGCGTGACTTGGGCTGCCGCAGACAACGGTCTGCAAATCCACGGCGGCAACGGTTTCGCGCTTGAGTACAAGATCAGCCGCGTTTTGTGCGACGCCCGCATCCTGAACATCTTCGAAGGTGCCGCCGAGATTCAGGCACAGGTCATCGCGCGGCGCATTCTGGGTTAACCGACGCCGGAAATTCGGGCACCACGAAACATGTGGTGCCTGCTCGGCTTCAATACGCTCAAATAACGCAGGGCGGCGCTTGCGCCCATGCCCGTGCGGGCAGTATCAGGCCTTATGCCACGCAACCGACTCTCGCCTGAGAAATGGATCGATGCTGGCCTCGACGCGCTTGCCGCCTCGGGGCCCGCCGCTCTCGCCGCCGAGCCGCTGGCCCGCAGGCTTGGCACGACCAAGGGGTCTTTCTACTGGCATTTCAAGGACGTGCCGGCATTTCAGTCGGCGTTGATCGACACCTGGCGCACACGCGCTGTGTCGTCGCTCGCGCAGGCCGTGGCAGGCAGTGACAGTCCCGATCAACGTCTCCGCACGCTTGGGCGCAAGGTTCTGCAGGACCGCCAGGAGGCCGCGCTGCGAATCTGGGCGCTCAGCAGCAAGGACGTGGCCGGCATGCTTTCCGAACTGGACACGGAACGGGTCACTTATATCTCGCTCCTGTTGCGCGAGCTTGGCCTCGGCAACCGTGACTTCGCTGTTGCGATGCAGGCCACGCTCGCCGGTTTGCCGCATCTTCCGGCGACAAAGACGCAGGCCCAGCTCGCCGTTTTCGACACGCTGGTCGATACTGTGCTGGCCCTGTCGGAATGAAGCGCGCGCGGTACCTGAGCCTTTGGCTGCCAGCCGCCTTGATGCTTGCCGCGTGCTTCGGGGATGAGACGCTCTATTCCTACGGGGCAGCAGGCAAGACTTGGCGGTTGGTCGAGTTGCGAGACGCGCCCTTTACGTCCGGCGCAACGCTGACCTTTCCGGAACCCGGCCGCATCAGCGGCCAGGCCCCCTGCAATCTTTTCAACGCCACGCAGGAGGCTCCCTACCCCTGGTTTGCTACCGGACCTATCGCCGCAACCCGCATGGCCTGCCCCGATCTGGAGGACGAGCGGGCGTTTCTCGACGCCCTTGCCGCGGCGAGTCTTTCCGAGGTTCTCGGGGATACGCTGATCCTGTCCAATGACGATGGCGTGCTGCTGACCTTCAAATCCGACGGCTGATCGCATCGACAAGACGCGCCCGCGCCTCGGGCAGCGGTTTGTCACCAAGGTTCGCGGCCAGATGTGCGCTCAGGAAATGCCCCGTGGTTTTCAGCGCCAGCGCGATCTCGGCATCTTCGGCGTCCCCCTCGCCCCGCAGCACGTCCGGCAGCGGCAGCAACCTGTCGGCCCATTCCCCCGCGCCTTCGGCCGAGACTGCCCGCCCCGATTTCGGCGAGACAAAGATCAGCCCCTCGGTCGCCCCGGTCACCGCGCAGGAGGACAGATCAAGGCCATAGCCCATCTCTTCCAGCAGCGCCTGTTCCCATTGCAGATAGGCCAGCGGCCAGATGTCCCCCTGCCCCAGAAGATCAAGCAACGCCTCGGTACGTGCATAAAGCGCCGGATGCGGCTCCCTTTCGGGCAGGCAAAAGGACAGGAGCGCCGTCACGGCGTTGAGCCCCGCCAAAGCAAGGCGATCGCCCATCGCGGCAGCAGCGCGGCTGCGCACGGGTTCAACGGTGAAACTGCCGATGTGATCCTCCAGCCGTGCCCGCCAGCTGACGTCCAGTTGTGCACCGGGCTGCAGCATCGGCGCGATCCTGCGGCTTGTCCCTCCCCGCACGACACCGACATGACGCCCCCGCGCGGGCGTGAACATCTCGATGATGGCGGAGGTCTCTCCATGTCGGCGCGTGGCCAGCAGGATGCCCTGATCCCGCCATTCCATCAGGCGAGGCCCTCTTCGTCCAAAAGATGCCTGCCATGCCTGTCCTCG
This sequence comes from Sulfitobacter sediminis, assembly GCF_040811725.1. Lineage (NCBI taxonomy): Bacteria > Pseudomonadati > Pseudomonadota > Alphaproteobacteria > Rhodobacterales > Roseobacteraceae > Sulfitobacter > Sulfitobacter sediminis. The sequence goes on along the minus strand of NZ_JBFNXX010000001.1, from coordinate 457,782 downwards.
ACCTCGATGACCCAGAGATCGGGATCGAAACCGCGCTGGCGGTTGATAACCTCGTCCATATCCGGCTCCGCACCCCTGGCCAGTTCGACCCATCTGCGCTCCCCGCTCATCAGATCGAAGGAGCGCTGAAACACGACCGCCTGACCATCCAGCGTGGACAGCTTGACCAGGACCGCGCCGCCGGTGTCATCGCCATGCGCCACCACGAAGGCAGGGATACCCTGCAAGGACAGCCGGGCCAGATAGGCATCCACCCAGAACCGCGTCGTCAGTCTTGGCACAGCCCCTGCCCTTCATCTTTCCAATACAACTCCGGTCCGACGCCCCGAACAGGCGCCACGCCGGGGCGGCCCCTCACCCGTTCCCGTCGCGGAAATCCAGCCCCATCTCGGCATACCGCTCCGCCTCGTCGAGCCAGTTCGGCCGCACCTTGACCTGAAGGAACAGATGCACCCGTCGCCCCAGGAATTCTTCCAGCTCTTCCCGCGAGGCCTTGCTGATCGCCTTGATCGTCTCGCCGCCCTTACCCAGCACGATCCCCTTGTGCCCGTCGCGCACCACATAGATCACCTGGTCGATCCGCGCCGAGCCGTCCTTGCGCTCTTCCCAGTTCTCGGTCTCGACCGTCAGCTGGTAGGGAAGTTCCTTGTGGAGGCGCAGGGTGAGCTTTTCGCGGGTCATCTCGGCCGCGATCATCCGCATGGGGAGATCGGCGATCTGATCCTCGGGATAGAGCCACGGGCTCTCAGGCAATTCAGCCGCAAGCCACTTGCGCAGCGCATCGACGCCGTGGCCGCGCTCGGCAGAGATCATGAAGGTCTCCTCGAAGGGAAAGCGGTCGTTCAGATCCTTCGTCAACGCCAGCAATGCCGGCGCTTCGACCTTGTCGATCTTGTTGATCGCCAGCGCCACCCGGCGCCCCTGCGCCACGTCGCCCAGGCCCTCAAGGATGCGTTCAACCCCTTCGGTCACACCGCGATGCGCCTCGACCAGCAGGACGATGATATCGGCGTCCGCAGCTCCGCCCCATGCAGCCGCCACCATGGCGCGGTCCAGACGGCGGCGCGGTTGGAACAGGCCCGGTGTATCGACGAAAACGATCTGGCTGTCACCCTCTATCGCGACGCCCCGGATGCGTGCGCGGGTGGTCTGGACCTTATGCGTGACAATCGACACTTTCGCGCCAACCATAAGGTTCAGTAGTGTGGATTTGCCCGCGTTCGGCTCTCCGATCAGGGCCACGAAACCGGCGCGGGTGGTCATGCATCATTCTCCAGTTGCGCCAGCAATGTGCTGGCCGCCGCCTGTTCAGCGGCCCGTTTGGACGCCGCAGTCGCCTGCGCCTCTGTCCCGTTCTCCAACCGCGCGGCAATGGTGAACTGCGGTGCGTGATCCGGGCCCGTGCGTTTGATCTGAACGTACTTCGGCGGGTTCAGCTTGCGCGCCTGCGCCCATTCCTGCAAGGCCGTCTTGGCATCGCGTGCGTCGTCCTCGACCGATGCGATCCGTTTGCCCCATAGCCGCAGCACCAGCGCCCGCGCCGCTTCGAACCCGCCATCGAGATAGACCGCCGCGATCACCGCCTCGATGGCGTCGCCCAGCAGCGCCTGCTTGCGCCTGCCACCCGAAATCATCTCGGACCGGCCCAGTTTCAGGACCTTGCCGAGATCGATCTCGCGCGCCACGTCCGCGCAGGTTTCCTTGCGCACCAGCGCATTGAATCGCGGGGCAAGCTGACCTTCCGAGGCATCGGGATCGACCTCGATCAGCGCCTGCGCCATGACGAGGCCCAGGACCCGATCGCCCAGAAATTCAAGTAACTGGTTGTCGTCGCGGTTGGCAGAAGACATGGAGGCGTGGGTCACCGCGCGGCTCAGAAGCGCAGGGTCGGCAAAGCTGTGTCCGATGCGCCCTTCGAAGGCCTTGAGATCCGCGCTGAGCTTCATTCAACCGCTTTGAAGAAACGGTCGCCGCGCCACGTCCAGAAGAACAGCATAGAGCGCCCGGCAGAGCTGAACATGATCCGATCAGCCCGGCCAATGAGGTTTTCGTAAGGCACGAAACCGACGCCACCCACCTGCTGCGCAAGACGGCTGTCGGCGGAGTTGTCGCGGTTGTCCCCGATAAAGAAGTAATGACCTTCTGGTACCGTGTAGAGGCCGGTGTTGTCGGACTGCTGGTTGGCGATGTTGAGAATCGGGTAAGAGACGCCGTTGGGAAGCGTTTCGATCTGGCGCGACTTGATGCAGGTCCCGCCCTCACCCACCGGTCCGTTCTCGCACCTTGGCCGCAGACGTTGCGGGCCCTGCGCCGCCATCTCTTCTTCGAAAGTGCCGTCATCCTCGAGCCTGACCGCTTCCCCGTTTATATAGGTCACACCCTGCGTGACCTGCACGGTGTCGCCGGGCATCCCGATCAGCCGCTTGATGTAGTCACGGCCCGAAACGGGATGACGGAAGACGACGACATCGCCGCGCTCCGGTTCACCTCCCCAGAGGCGGGAATTGTCGCCATCGGCGAAACCGCAGATGTCCTTGGCATCGATCTCGATACCGATGCTGGGCAACATCAGGCTGGGACAGGAAGCATATGAATAGCCGTAGGCCATCTTGTTCACGAAAAGGAAATCCCCGATCAGCAAGGTTTCCTTCATCGACCCGGAAGGGATCCAGAAAGGCTGAAAGAACAGCGTACGGAAGATGCCCGCAATCAGCAGCGCGTAGACGATCGTCTTGATCGTCTCGATGAAGGCGTTGCCCGATTTTTCCTTGTCGGCCATGCGGCGTCCCTTCCGTGGAAATTTAAGCGTACATGCGGGTGGGGGGCGATACTGTCAAGGTGGGGAAGGCGATGGACGCTGCGCGGCTGCGGGGCAGACTGGCCTGGCACCAAGCGCCGAAAAGGGGATGTCTCTGCCCACTACCTGTAGGCCATGAATCTGCCATGATCCCTGTCATCATCCCAGCCCGATGGGTCGCGCCTCAATCAGAACAAATGCCTGCGCCCAGGGGTGATCGTCAGTCAGCGTGACGTGGATGATCGCCTCGTGCCCCGGCGGTGTCATCTGGTCCAGCCGCTCACGCGCCCATCCGGTAACCTCCATCACCGGCTGGCCCGTGCGAAGGTTGCTGACCGCCATGTCCTTCCAGGCGATGCCCATGCGCAGGCCGGTGCCCAGCGCCTTGGAGCAAGCCTCCTTGGCCGCCCAGCGCTTGGCATACGTCCCCGCCACATCGCGGCGCCGCTCGGCCTTCCGCTGCTCGACTTCGGTAAAGACGCGGTTTCGAAAGCGGTCGCCGAACCGGTCGAGGGTGTTCTGGATACGCTCGATATTGGCGAGGTCGGTGCCGATGCCGAGGATCATGATCGGCCTCTAAGTGACGTTTCTACATCCCGGCTTTGGTGCAACACGCCGATGACGTCTATGCCTCCGTCTCGCACCAAGAAGAAAACCGCGTGAGAGCCTTCGACGAAGCAGCGATATCCTGGGGTGATGTCATCTCTCTTTCTTCCCAAGTCCGGGTTCTCGGCAAGCCAGGTGAAACGCTCATCGATCTTTCTGAGGTAGACCTCCATCTGCATCTCGCCCCAAGCGTTCAATGTGTAAGCCGCTATCTCATCGAGATCGGCAGCGGCCCGGGAGGTGACGTTGTAAGACGACGTCATACGGGTGACTTGGCCCGGTCCTTCGCACGGGTAATGACATTTTCAATGGAGAAGTCCTCAACGAACGCCACAGCTTCTGCCTGCCTCTGACCTTCGGCGAGGTGATCGCGCAATGCCTGAAGCTTTTGCGCCTCATCCTCCATCCGGCGCAGCGCCTCGCGGACGACCTCGCTGGCCGAGCCGTAGCGGCCTGTCGCAACCTGCTGTTTGATGAATTCGTCCCAGTGCGGTCCGAGGCTGAAGCTGGTGGTGGCCATGTTGCGTTCTCGAGAAGTTATTCATTTTGAATATACGCCCTGACCGGCCCCGGTTCAATCGTCCAGCCGGTAGAGGTGGTTCACCATCTCGGCATGCACCCCGCCCGCGTAGTCGAAGGCCGCGCCGCAGGCGGCGTGGAACTGGGCGAGGCTCAGGTCGGGAAAGCGGAACATCTCGGCGTCGATGTCTTCTTTGCGGGCGGCAAAGATCACGCGGTCGATACCGGCCCAGCGCATCGCGGCAAGGCACATTTCGCAGGGCTGGCAGGAAGCCAGAAGCGTGCAGCCCGACAGGTCGCGACCGCCCAGCGCAGCACCGGCCTTGCCGATGGCGACAACCTCGGCATGGCGGGTGGCGTCCTGGTCCTGGCCCACGGTGTTGCGGCCGCGCACGATCTCGCGGTCGTCCCTGAGGATCGCGGCGGTGAAGGCGGGTTTACCTTCGGACGCGCCGATCTCGACGGCCCAGGCGTTGATTTCGGCGATGATCCGGCGCTCGGTCTCGGTCGGGGTGACCGTGCCGGTCACGCGCGGGCCTCGTCCATCAGGCGGCGCATCTCGCGGATCGCGGGCTTGAGGCCAAGGAAGATCGCCTCGCCGATGAGGAAGTGACCGATGTTCAGCTCGCGCACTTCCGGGAAGGCGGCAACGGGAGAGACGGTGTCGTAGGTCAGGCCGTGGCCCACGTGAACCTCAAGCCCCAGAGAATGGGCGTAGGCGGACATCTCACGCATTTTCTCCAGTTCAATATCCGCCTCGTTGAAGCGGCCCTCGGCGTAGGCGTCGCAATAGGCGCCGCTGTGCAGTTCGATGACCTGCGCGCCGATGCGATGTGCCGCGTCGATCTGGCGCTGATCTGCGGCGATGAAGATCGACACGCGGCTACCCGCCTCGCGCAGGGGGGCGATGAAATGGGCCAGCCGGTTTTCCTCGCGCGCGACCTCAAGCCCGCCTTCGGTGGTCTTTTCCTCTCGCTTTTCGGGCACGATGCAGACGGCGTGGGGTTTGTGGCGCAGCGCGATCTGCTGCATTTCCTCGGTCGCGGCCATCTCGAAGTTGAGCGGGACGGTCAGCATGTCGATCAGCCCTTCGATATCCGCATCCGAGATGTGGCGGCGGTCTTCGCGCAGATGCGCAGTGATGCCGTCGGCGCCCGCCTCTTCGGCCAGTTTGGCGGCGCGCAGGGGGTCGGGGTAGTCGCCGCCGCGCGCGTTGCGCACGGTGGCCACGTGGTCGATGTTCACACCAAGCCGAAGTTTGTCGGATGCAGACATGGCGTTCTCCTATTTGACTTTTTCCGCCTTGCGCTTGGCCTCGGCCTTGGCGGCGGTTTTCTGTTTCAGCGCCTCGAACTTGGCCTTGATCAGGCCCCGGCGGCGTTTCTGGTAGGCGTGCAGGATCGGCACCATCAGGTAATAGGCCGCGGTTGCGCAGATGACGCCAGGGATGATGCCGCCGATAAGGTAGGGGTAGAACACCTCGCGCGAGAAAATAGCGAGGCCGGACCAGTCCATCCGAGCATCGGTGAAGATGGCGATGAAATTGTGCCAAAGGTCGCTGCCGGCATCTGCGAACTTGCGGCTGAGCGCGCGCAGCTCGCCCTCCTCAAGTTCGGTGCCAAGGATCAGGTGACCTGTCTTGAGCGAGGCCAGGGCAATGAAGACAAACGTCAGCGGGTTGCCGACGAAGGTTGCCATGAGCGAGGCGAGGATATTGCCCTTCATCAGCCGGGCGAGGACGGCGGCGACGACAAAGTGCAGACCGAAGAGCGGGGTAAAGGTGACGAAGACACCAGCCCAGACACCGCGCGCGATGCGTTCGGGGCTGTCGGGGAGCCGCTTCATCCGGTGCTTCACGTAGTGAAACGCACGCGTCCAGCCGCCGCGGGGCCAAAGGAATTCGGCCACCGCACGCAGGGTCGGTTTCGGATCGCGGCGTTTGAAAATCAAGTCAGGCTTCCAGTGTTCGTCTCGTCTCGGCCTCAGGGGGCTTAGGCAATGTATCGGTCATCTCGCGGGCGATTGCGCGTCAATTTTGCGATACCTCGAGATGTCCGCCACGTCGCTTTCGGCCTCTAGCGTCAGCATCAGGGAATGAAGATGCGCAACATCCCGTAATGCGACATAGATCAAGAGCCTGTAAAAGTCAGGCTTGCGTTCCAAAAAATGCAAGTCTGAAATATTGGCGGAGGCTTCGCCGATCAAGGTGCAGATACGGCCCAGCACCCCGGCGCCATTGCCGATGGTCAGGTCAATCACCGATTCGTAGACGGCCGGGTGGTTGCCCTCGTGCCAGCGCAGGTCGATCCAGCGTTCCGGCTGGTCCTCGTAGCTGGAGAGCTTCTCGCAGTCGATGGCGTGAACGGTCACGCCCTCTCCGCGGAAGGTGATGCCGACGATGCGTTCCCCCGGCAGGGGGCAGCAGCAGGGGGCCCGGTTGAAGGACTGGCCGGGTTCGAGACCGACAACGGCGCGCTTTTCGTCGATCAGCTCGCCCTCTTTCGGGGCCAGATCGGGGTAGACCGATTGCACCACCTCACGACCCGTGATCTCGGAACTGCCGAGGCTGGCGAGCAGGTCTTCGCCGCCCTTGAAGCGCAGTCGGTTGGCGGCAGTGCGCAGCGCCTTGTCGGTCGCGCGCTTGCCCACTTGGGCAAAGGCCGAACGCGCCAACTCGCGCCCCAGCTTGACGAAGCGCGCGCGGTCTTCCTCGCGCAGGGAACGGCGGATCGCGGATTTCGCCTTGCCGGTGGTCGCGATGTCGAGCCAGGTGGGTTGGGGCGTCTGGCCCTGCGCCCGAATGATCTCGATCGACTGGCCGTTCTTGATGCGCGTCCAGAGCGGCACGCGCATCCCATCAACCTTGGCACCCACGCAGGAATTGCCGATGCGGGTGTGGATCGCGTAGGCAAAGTCGATGGGCGTGGCGCCACGAGGGAGTTTCACCACATCGCCCTTTGGCGTGAAGCAGAAGACCTGGTCGGCGTACATCTCGAGCTTGACGGCCTCGAGGAAATCCTCGTGGTCTTCCTCGGCGTCGAACTGCTCGCTAAGCTGACTGATCCACTTGGCGGGGTCGACGGCGAAGGGGTTCTTGGAGCGCACGCCGTCACGGTAGGACCAGTGCGCGGCCACACCGGTTTCGGCCACGTCGTGCATCTGCTGGGTTCTGATCTGCACTTCGACGATCTTGCCGTCGCGGCCCGACACGGTGGTGTGGATCGACCGGTAGCCGTTCGACTTGGGCTGGCTGATGTAGTCCTTGAACCGCCCCGGCACCGCGCGCCAGCGTTTGTGGATTGCCCCCAGGGCGCGGTAGCAGTCCTCGTCCGAAGCGGTGATGATGCGAAAGCCGTAGATGTCGGAAAGGCGGGAAAAGCTCAGCTCCTTTTCCTGCATCTTGCGCCAGATCGAATAGGGCTTCTTGGCACGGCCGAAAACCTCTGCCTCGATCCCCGCCTTGTCGAGCTCAAGGCGCATGTCGCCGGTGATGCGCTGGATCACGTCGCCGGTTTCCCGCTGGAGCGTGATGAACCGTCGCATGATGCTGGCGCGGCCTTCGGGATTGAGGACCTTGAAGGCCAGGTCCTCAAGCTCTTCGCGCATCCATTGCATACCCATGCGGCCCGCAAGCGGCGCGTAGATATCCATCGTCTCGCGCGCCTTCTTGGCCTGCTTCTCGGGACGCATCGCCTTGATGGTGCGCATGTTGTGCAGACGGTCGGCCAGCTTGACGAGGATGACGCGCAGATCCTTCGACATCGCCATGAAGAGTTTGCGGAAATTCTCGGCTTGCTTGGTCTCTGTCGAGGTCAGCTGCAGGTTGGTCAGCTTGGTGACACCGTCGACAAGCTCGGCCACCTCGGTGCTGAACATACGCTCGACGTCGGGATAGGAGGCACGGGTATCCTCGATCGTGTCGTGCAGCAGCGCGGTGATGATCGTCGCGTCATCGAGGTGCTGTTCGGCCAGAATGGCCGCCACGGCGACGGGATGTGTGAAATAGGGTTCGCCCGAGTGGCGGAACTGGCCCTCGTGCATCTCGCGGCCGAAATCATAGGCCGCGCGGATATGCTTGTCGTTGGTCTTCGGGTTATAGGCGCGGACCAGGGCCACGAGGTCGTCGGCAGTGATTTCAGTGGTATCCAGCATACTGCCTCACGCGTCCCGCTTTGGGGCGCGGGGTCAGCCCTGCCCCTGTGCTGCCATAAGCTGACGCAGCAGCATCTCTTCGGACATGCTGTCCTCTTCGGGCTTGTCCTGTTCGGCCCCCATGAGAAGCGCCATCGCGTCCTCTTCGGGCTCGTCCACTTCGATCTGGCTCTGGTTGCTTTCGATCAGGCGCTCGCGCAGGTCGTCGGCGGCCTGGGTTTCCTCGGCAATCTCGCGCAGGGAGACGACGGGGTTCTTGTCGTTGTCGCGATCCACGGTCACGGGAGAACCGGCAGAGATTTCACGCGCACGATGCGCGGCAAGCATGACAAGCTCGAAGCGGTTCGGAACCTTGTCTACGCAATCTTCGACGGTGACGCGGGCCATGGAAATCTCCAATATCTCAAAAAGCGGTCAGAAGACTGCTATCTAGGGCGCTTTGGCCCGATTTACAAGCCGTTATTCCAGGCGTTTGACCGCTGCGACATCGGCCGGATCGAGCGCTGCACACATCTTGCGAACGCTCTGGCCCAGAACCGGATGCACCCAGTCGGGCGCGATGTCGGCAAGGGGGACGAGAACGAAGGCGCGGTCCTGAAGGCGGGGGTGCGGGAGGATCAGTTCGTCGGGGGCGAGGCTGCCCTGTTGATCGGGGGGCAGGTTGCGCCAACGGGCATGTGTTTCAGGGTCGGGCAAGACGGTATCGCCGAACGCGATGAGATCGAGGTCGAGTGTGCGCTGGCCCCAGCGGGTGCTGCGGGTACGGCCGAGATCGGCCTCGACCGCGTGGAAAATGTCCAGCGTTTCCCGAGGCGACCAGTCTGCGCTGATACTTGCCGCCGCGTTGACGAAATCAGGTCCGTTCCCCGCCGGATAGGCGGGCGTGCTATAAAAGGCACTGACAGCGCGAATCGCCGCGCCTTTTTCGGAGAGTTGGTTCAGCGCCGCCCGCAGGGTTTCAGCGGGCGCGCCCGCAGGTGACGCAAGGTTAGCGCCGAGAGCTAAGTATATGCTTTCCTGTTTAACGGGCATTTTTGCGACCATTTTCCCCGTGATCCGGGCTTGCAGCACTGTCAAAAATCACTAGGTAAGCGCACGTGTGTGCGAACCTGATTTACATTTATGCGTTTTAACGGTCCTGCACCACGTCCGATAAAGTGTGAACGAGTGACGGCAGTACCGCCGAGAGGATAGTTTATGTTTTACAAAGATGAGCGGCTCGCGCTCTTTATTGACGGCTCCAACCTTTATGCCGCCGCCAAGACATTGGGCTTCGACATCGACTACAAGCTTTTGCGGCACGAATTCATGCGCCGCGGCAAGCTGTTGCGCGCTTTCTACTACACCGCTCTCCTCGAAAACGACGAATACTCACCCATCCGTCCGCTGGTGGACTGGCTGAACTACAACGGCTTCACCATGGTCACCAAGCCGGCCAAGGAATACACCGACAGCATGGGCCGGCGGAAGGTGAAGGGGAACATGGACATCGAACTGGCTGTCGATGCGATGGAACTGGCCCCTCATGTCGATCACATCGTGATCTTTTCAGGTGACGGCGATTTCCGCCCGCTGGTGGAAAGCCTGCAGCGCCAGGGTGTGCGCGTGTCCTGTGTGTCCACCATTCGCAGCCAGCCGCCGATGATTTCGGACGACCTGCGGCGCCAGGTCGACAATTTCATCGAGTTGGAAGACCTGCGCGAGGTGATCGGCCGCCCGCCCCGCGACCAGGACAGCAGCCGCGACGATTGATCCCGCCCCGCCAAGCGATTAGGTCTGGTTCGAGCGAAGGAGCCCGACCATGACAAAGCCCCCTTTGACCCTCTATCTTGCCGCACCGCGCGGATTCTGCGCGGGCGTTGATCGCGCGATCAAGATTGTCGAGATGGCGCTGGAAAAATGGGGCGCGCCCGTCTACGTGCGCCACGAGATCGTGCACAACAAGTTCGTTGTGGATGGCTTGCGCGACAAGGGCGCGGTTTTTGTCGAAGAGCTGAGCGAATGCCCCGACGACCGGCCGGTGATCTTTTCCGCCCACGGTGTGCCCAAATCCGTCCCCCAAGCGGCGCAGGCGCGCGAAATGGTGTTTGTTGACGCCACCTGCCCGCTGGTCAGCAAGGTGCATATCGAGGCGCAGCGCCACGCCGACAACGGTTTGCAGATGATCATGATCGGCCACGCGGGCCACCCCGAAACCATCGGCACGATGGGGCAATTGCCCGATGGCGACGTGCTTCTTGTGGAGACACCCGAGGATGTCGCCACCGTCAAGGTGCGCGACCCCGAGAGGTTGGCCTATGTGACCCAGACGACGCTCAGCGTCGATGACACCGCCGAGGTGGTCGCGGCCTTGCAGGCGCGGTTTCCGGCCATCGTCGGGCCGCACAAGGAAGACATCTGCTATGCCACCACCAACCGGCAAGAGGCCGTGAAGGCCATGGCACCCAAGTGCGACGCGATGCTGGTCGTGGGCGCGCCGAATTCGTCGAACTCCAAGCGGCTGGTGGAGGTGGGCACGCGCGCCGGATGCGGCTATGCGCAGCTGGTCCAGCGGGCGGATGACATCGACTGGCGCAGCCTTGAAGGTATTCGCAGCGTCGGGATCACGGCGGGTGCCTCGGCGCCCGAGGTGCTGATCGACGAGGTGATCGACGCCTTCCGCGCGCGCTATGACGTGCGCCAGGAGCTGGTGGAGACCGTCAAGGAAAACGTCGAGTTCAAGGTGCCAAGGGTGCTGCGTGAGCCTGCCTGAGGACTTCGCGGGTGCCATCGTCTGGGAATGGCAGGACGGCACCTTTGACCGTGCGCGGTTCGACCTGACCCCGACCGGATGGGACATAACGGGGCGGCACGGTGAGACCCGCTATGTGATCAAGCTTAACACCGACCACGAGCCGACCTCCCTCGAAGCGACCTGCGGTGACCGGACATTGAGCCTGCGAAGGACCGCCGGGGGCTGGCGCGACGACGACGGCACGCTGCTGCCAAACAGTGCCGGCGCGCGAGACCTTGACCTGGGATGGACGGCTGTCACCAACAGCTTTCCGATCCGCCGTCTGATGGCACGGCGACGGGGTCACGGCCGGTTCGACGTCCTTCTGGTTGCGCTTCCTGATCTCGACACGCGTATCGTGCGCCAAAGCTACGCGCGGGAGGGGAAATTCTGGCTTTACGTGAACCATGACAGCGGATTTTCCGCCCGGCTGGAGGTGGACAATCACGGTCTGGTGATCGACTATCCGGGACTGTGCACCAGACGGGACTGACCATGATTACACTGCAATTTCTCTTGATGGCACTGGTGGCCATCGTGGTCCCCGGGACCGGTCTGGTCTACACGTTAACCCCTGCCCTTGGTGGTGGGTGGCGGGCTGTGCCCAGGGCCGTCATTCCCGAACGCTCTGCCATCGAACTCGCCTGAGGCCCGCTTTATGATCCGTATCCCGCCCGCTGCCCTGCTTCTTGGTTTTGCTGGCCTCGTCCCCTTCGTCTGGGGGGCTATCCTCGTGCTCGATTTTCCGGGCCCCGCCAACGCGCCGCTGCCGGAGGTCCTGCTGGGTGACGGGCGGCTGATTATGATCCGTTACGGCGGTATCATCCTGCCCTTCATGGCCGGTGTCCTTTGGGGGTTTGCGACCAAGGCCAGCGGCGCACAGGCCGCCGTCGGATATATCCTGTCGGTGATACCGGCGCTCTGGTGGTTCTTCATGCCCGGTTCCGGCGTGACAAGCGCACTCACAAATCTCGCCACCGGTTTCGTGGGCGTTCTGCTCATCGATTACGCCTTTCACCGCTGGGAACTCGCACCGCCCTGGTGGATGACGCTGCGCATCCAGCTGACGGTAATCGTGGTGATCTGCCTTGGCATCGGGATATTCATGTGAGCGACAGAGGCACGCTCAACGTTTACGCGCGCAAGGCGGAGGAATACCTGGAGGTGACCCGCGAAGCGGCTACCGCCGACCCGCTCCTTGCCGCTTTCATTGCCGATCTGCCCGACCGGTCGAGGGTGCTTGACCTGGGCTGCGGACCCGGTCTTTGTGCGGCCGCGATGGCGGCGGCGGGACATGAGGCCATCGCCATGGACGCGGTGCCCGAGATGGTGGCCCTTGCCGCAGAGCATCCCGGTGTCAACGCACGCATTGGCACCTTCGACGACATCGAGGGCGACGGAGCCTATGACGGTGTCTGGGCCAATTTCAGCCTGCTGCATGCGCCACGTGCGGATCTGCCCCGCCACCTGGCCGCGATCCGCCGCGCCCTGAAGCCTGGGGGACTGTTCCACATCGCGCTCAAGACCGGGACGGGCGAGAAACGGGACGATCTGGGGCGGTACTATGCCTACTACACCAGCGACGAACTTACCGCTCTGCTTGAGAAGGCAGGCTTTACCGTGACCGGCCACTCTACCGGACGCGACCGTGGCCTTGACGGGGCGCTGTCAGACTGGGTGGCGCTGCGCGCCCATGCCTGAGCTTTACGCCTATACCGACGGGGCCTGTTCGGGCAATCCCGGACCGGGGGGCTGGGGCGTGGTCATGCAGGCCAAGGAGGGCGACAAGGTCGTCAAGGAGCGCGAACTGAACGGCGGAGAGGCGGAGACGACCAACAACCGGATGGAACTGCTGGCCGCGATCAATGCGCTGGAGGCGCTAGCGCGGCCCTCGAAGATCACGATCGTCACGGACAGCAACTACGTCAAGAACGGGATCACCGGCTGGATTTTTGGCTGGAAAAAGAATGGCTGGAAGAACGCGGCGAAGAAGCCCGTGAAGAACGCCGAGCTCTGGCAGCGGCTCGATGCCGCGAACGCCCGGCACGAGGTGACATGGGAATGGGTGAAGGGCCACGCAGGCCATCCCGAGAACGAGCGCGCCGACGAACTGGCGCGCGCGGGCATGAAGCCTTTCAAGCCATGAGCCTTATCGCCCTTCTCGACTACGGATCGGTGCTGATCTTTGCAATCACCGGCGCGCTGGTCGCGAGCCGCGCGCAGCTTGATCTGGTGGGCTTTGCCTTTATCGCGAGCCTCACGGCGCTGGGCGGCGGGACGATCCGCGATCTGCTTCTGGACCGCAACCCGATCTTCTGGATCGCGAACCCCACCTACCTGGCTGTCGCGGCGGCGGCGGCGCTGGTGATCTTCTTTACCGCCCATCTGCTGGAAAGCCGTCTGCGCACGCTGATCTGGCTGGACAGTTTCGCGCTGGCCATTGCCGTGGCGGCGGGGGCCGGTGTCGCCATCGCGCAAGGTCAATCGGCGGTGATCGTGATCCTGATGGGGATGATCACCGGCTGCATGGGCGGGCTGATGCGCGACGTGGTGGTGGGGGATGTGCCAGTGGTGCTGAAACAGGGGGAGCTCTACGTCACCGCCGCCTTCGCAGGGGCGGGAACGGCCGCGCTGGCCAAGCTCTACCTGATCGAAACTCCGCTGGCCCTGCTCGCCTGCGCAGCCGTCACATGGGTTCTGCGCGCAGGCTCCCTGTTCTTCGGCTGGCACCTGCCGGTCTACAAGAGCACACCGCCCAAGAGTTGAGCGGCACCCTCTCGCTTCATTTTTCCAATACAACTCCGACGGATCATCTCCGCCAGTGAAACGGCACGATGATAAGCGCCCCGATGGAAGACACGATGGCGTTCATGCCCGGCGAGGCAAACCCAACGCCGAACATGATACGGACAAAGTAGAACAGGAAGGCCCCGCCGATGCAGATGATGATCGACTGCAGGTAGCCGTTGTGGGTCCAGCCGGTCTTTTCCGACGTGTAGCCCACGATGCCCGCGATGACGACGGTGCCGAAGAGGGTGAGGAACATCGCTAGTCTCCGTTCAGGCGGGTGCCGGGGGCGATCCGTGCGCCGCTTTTGAAGGTCTGCGCATCCTGCGCCGCCTTGCCTGCCCGTTGCAAGCGGTTGAGTTGCACCGCACCCGTGCCGCAGGCGATGCGCAGATCGGTGTCGAGCACCTCTCCGGGGGTGCCATCGCCGCGCGCAAGTCTCGAACCAAGCACCTTGATCCGGGTGCCGTCGAGGTCGAACCAGGCGCCGGGGAACGGGGAGAGGCCCCTGATCTGGCGGTCGATCTCGACCGCCGGGCGGTGCCAGTCGATGCGGGCCTCAGATTTGTCGATCTTCTGGGCGTAGGTGACGCCTTCTTCCGGTTGCGGCGCGGGGATGAGGGTGTCCAGTGTCGCAAGCGCCTCGACGATGGCCTTGGCACCCATGGCGCTCAGCCGGTCGTGGAGGTCAGCAGTGGTTTCGGTCGCGCCGATGTCGGTTTCTCGGCGCAGCAGCACAGGGCCGGTATCGAGACCGGCCTCCATTTGCATGATGCAAACACCGGTTTTTGCGTCGCCCGCCATGATCGCCCGGTGGATGGGGGCGGCCCCGCGCCACCGGGGCAGGAGGCTCGCGTGAATATTGAGGCAGCCGCGCGCGGGGGCATCGAGGATCGCCTGCGGCAGGAGCAGGCCGTAGGCGACGACGACGGCGGCTTCCGGCTGAAGCGCCGCGAAGTCCGCCTGCGCCTCGGGGCTTTTCAGCGAGGCGGGGTGGCGCACCGTCAGGCCCAGTGCCTCGGCGCGGGACTGGACAGGGCTGGGACGGTCCTTCTTGCCACGGCCCGCGGGGCGCGGGGGCTGGGTGTAGACGGCGGCGATCTCGTGACCGGCCTCGACCAGCGCGTCGAGGACGGGAACGGAGAAATCGGGTGTGCCCATGAAGACGAGGCGCATCGGGTCGGGTTCCTTAAGGCGGGGTGGGCGATGCGCCCACCTTACGTAAGGTGGAGGTGTCCTCCACCCTCAGGCGTTCAGTTTCCGCGCGCGGCGCAGCAGCATGTCGCGCTTTGTCTTGCTCAGGTTGTCGAAATACATGCGCCCGTTCAGGTGATCAATCTGGTGCTGCACGCTGGTCGCCTCGAGCCCCACGAAATCGCGGCGGGTGATCACGCCGTTTTCGTCGAGATAGCGCACCGTGACCGCGCGGGGACGGGTGATTTTCGCCGAGACGCCGGGAAGGCAGGGGCTGGCCTCCTCGTGCACGTTCGGCTTGGCGGAGCTTTCGAGGATTTCGGGGTTGGCGAGGCGGATGCGCTTGTCGCGGTCGGTCGAGGCATCGACCACCGCAAGCCGCATCATAACGCCGATCTGGGGCGCGGCGAGGCCGACGCCGGGCATGGCATCCATCGTGTCGATCATGTCTGCCCAAATCGCGTGCACCTCCTCGGTGATCTCCTCGACCGGCCCGGCGGCCGTGCGCAGGCGCTTGTCGGGCCAGCGAAGGATCGGACGGACGGTCATGCGGCCTCGTAATCGGCGATCAGGCTGGCGCGCGTCTCGGGATCGAGATGGTCGAAGGTGACGATCCCGTCGAGGTGGTCGAGTTCGTGCTGGACGCAGACGGCGGCGAAACCGTCGAAGCCCTGCACGTGGCGGGCGCCATCGAGACCGGTCCAGACCATCCGCACCCGTGCGGGGCGGCTGACCTCGGCGCTGACGCCGGGAATGCTGAGGCAGCCCTCGGTCATCGTGGCGCGCTCGTCGCTGACCTCTTGCAGTACCGGGTTGATGCAGACCAAAGGAGCGGGCGCGCCTTCCTTCCAGGTGGTGTCCATGACGAAGAGGCGTTGCATCGCGCCAACCTGCGGTGCGGCAAGGCCGCGGCCGGGGGCGTCGTACATGGTCTCAAGCATGTCTGCGGCAAGCTTTTCGATTTCGGGTGTGATCCCGTCTACCGGGGCGCAGACCTGCGCAAGGCGCGGGTCGGGCCATTTCAGGATCGGCAGAAGGCTCATCCGCGCGCCAGTTCCCGCTTGAGCTTGACCATCTTGCGGGTCATCAACTGGCGCTTCAGTGGCTTGAGGTAGTCGATGAAGAGCTTACCGTCGAGGTGGTCGATCTCGTGCTGGACGCAGGTGGCCCAGAGACCGTCGAAGGTTTCGGACTGCGGATTGCCCTTCTGGTCCATCCATTCGACATCGACGACCTTGGGGCGCGTCACGTCGGCATAGAGATCGGGCAGCGACAGGCAGCCTTCCTCGTACGTGTTCTGTTCGTCGGAGGCCGCCTTGATCACCGGATTGAACATCACCAGTGGGCGGGGGCTTTCTCCCTCTTCCTTCACGCAATCGAGTACGATCAAACGGTTGAGCACACCGACCTGCGGCGCGGCAAGCCCGATGCCCGGTGCCTCGTACATGGTCTTGAGCATATCGTCGGCCAGCACGCGCAGGTCATCGGTCAGGTCGTCGACCGGTGCGGCGACCTTCTTGAGGCGCGGGTCAGGGTGCAGAAGGATATTGCGTTTCATGCGCCCGATGTAGGTGATGCCCCTGCCCCTTGCAAGCGAGGGCTTGCGGCTGGGACGTATCCCGCTAGCTTGTCGCGCAAGACCGGAAGGAGCATCCTATGAGTTTTGACGAGATCATCGACCGCCGCGGCACCCATTGCGCCAAGTGGGACAAGATGGAGCTGCTTTACGGCGTGCCCGCCGACACGGGCATCGCGATGTGGGTGGCGGACATGGATTTCCGGCCGCCGCAGGTCGTGCAGGATGCGCTTCAGAAGATGCTCGATCACGGGGTCTACGGGTATTTCGGGGATGACAGCGCCTATCTGGACGCGATCCGCTGGTGGATGGAGAACCGCCATGGCTGGAAGGTCGAACCGGAGTGGATATTTACCACGCATGGCTTGGTGAACGGGACGGCGCTGTGCGTCGATACCTACACCGACCCGGGCGACGGTATTGTCCTCTTCACACCGGTCTACCATGCCTTTGCCAAGGTCATTAACGCGGCGGGCCGTAAAGTTGTGGAATGCGAGATGCCCAACGTGGATGGACGCTACGAGATGGATTTCGACGCCTGGGACCCGCAGATGACCGGGGCGGAGAAGATGGTGATCCTCTGTTCGCCCCATAATCCCGGAGGTCGGGTCTGGAGCCGCGCGGAATTGCAGGGTGTGGCGGATTTTGCGAAGCGGCATGATCTGATCCTGGTGTCGGATGAGATTCACCATGACCTTGTCATGCCGGGGCACAGCCACACCCCAATGGCGTTGATCGATGGGATCGAGGACCGGCTGATCATGATGACGGCCACCACTAAGACCTTCAACATCGCGGGCAGCCATTCGGGCAACGTGATCATCCCCGACCCCGATCTGCGGGCGAAATTCGGCGCGCGGATGATGGCGCTGGGGCTGTCGCCGAATTCCTTCGGCCTCTTCATGGCGACAGCGGCTTATTCGCCGGAAGGGGCGGCCTGGGTCGATGAACTGGTGCAGTACCTTGATGGGAACCGCAAGCTGTTCGACCAGGCGGTGAACGCGATACCGGGCCTTGCGTCGATGAACCTTGAGGCCACGTACCTTGCCTGGGTGGATTTCGCGGGCACGGGCATGGCGAAGGATGAATTCACGCGCCGGGTTGAGAAAGACGCCTGCATCGCGGTCAACCATGGCCCGACCTTCGGCAAGGGGGGAGAAAGCTTTCTGCGGTTCAACATCGCGACGCCGCGGGCACGGGTGGAGGAAGCCTGCAACAGGCTGACGGACGCCTTCAGGGACCTGCAGTAACCGCGAGTCAGCCTTTCGAAAGGTCTTGCGCCAGCATCAGCGCGTTGCCATCCGGATCGTAGAAGGTGGCGAGACTGACCATGCCTTCCATCGTCTGCGTTTCGCCGTCGAAGGACACGCCTTCGGCCTCGAGTGCCGCGCGCGCAGCGTGGATGTCTGGCGTGCCAAAGACCGGGACGGAATTGCCCGGCTGCGGCTCTCCCTGTTCGCCGAGTCCAAGGACCACGCCCTCGGTTTTCGTGTTGAGCTCGCTCCAACCGACCTCGTCGAGGTGATGCCTCAAGGTGAAACCGAGCATCCGGTTGTACCATTCGGCACTGGCGTGCCGGTCCCTGACCGAAAGTGCGATGGTGATCTGATCATCGAGGGTGACTACGGCCATGGCACTTTCCTTATCGATTTAAAATATATAGACTATATTTTATGGACATAAAGCTTCTTGTCAAGATTAGCGCAAGGGCCTGGTCGCTGGATATCCTGGCGCAGATGTATCGCGGCGTGCCGGGCCGTCAGGCTGCGCTGCTTTCGGCGACGCAGGCCGGGCGCACCGCTTTTTCGAAAAGCCTTGCGCATCTTGTCGAACTGGGGCTGGTGGAACGCAATCCGGGCCACGGGCACCCTTTGCGACCGGAATATCGGCTGACCGATACGGGCAAGATTGCAGCAGCGATGGCGGACAGGGTGTTGCAGGTGCCCGTGCCTGCTCCTCAGGTGGGTCTGCTGCGTCGTGCGTGGACGCTGCCCGTGCTCGCGGTTAGCGGCAGGCCGAAGTTCTTTTCTGAAATCAAGGTATCCCTGCCCGCGATCACGGACCGTGCGCTCTCGCAGTCGCTGAAAAGTCTGCAAGGGCTGGAATGGCTGCGACGCGATGTTCTGCCTGAGGTCCACCCGCCCCGCGCGATCTACCAAGCTGTCAGCACTGGCGCCGACATCAGTGCTGCCCTTGAAGTAGGACAGATGTAGACGGTTTTCACCTCAAAGGTCAGCGCGCGTCAGTGATCAGCCCGGCAGGCGCATTGTCATCCTGCTCGAAGTCGAGCGGCACACCGTCAGCCACGGCCGTGGCGCGCTTGAATTCGTAGTGCATCTCCCCTGCCTCCTCCTCGCTTGCCACGATAAGGCACTGAAAGAGATGTCGCGCACCGTCGTAAAGATCGACAAGGCCGCGCAGGTGCGGTGCATCTTCGGCGGAGACGGAGAAGCCGGTTTTCGTCATCCTGAGCACCGGAAATATCTGTCCGTCGATATCGAGACGCAGCCGCGACGCCTTGCGCAGGTGTTCCAATCGCGCTGCATCGAGCCCCGCCTGGATTTCTTTTGAAAAGATCGCTTCCATAAGTCTCTTTACCCCTTGTCAGTCTAACTGGCCTAAATGTGGACAAAATCAAGCATTTTTCTTGACGGGGTTTCATGTGCGCCTGTGCAGGGGTGCTGCGCCCCTGCTTCTATGGGCAGTTCGTAACGGTCAGGCTAAACAGCCATCAAAAGAAGGAAGGAGAACAGCATGGGCCTTTTGGTGGACGGCGAATGGAAGAACCAGTGGTACGACACCAAGTCGACCGGTGGGAAATTCGAGCGCTCTGCGGCTAAGTTCCGTAACTGGATCACGGCGGATGGCAGCGCGGGGCCCTCTGGCGAAGGTGGGTTCAAGGCGGAAAGCGGACGCTACCACCTCTATATCAGCTACGCCTGCCCCTGGGCGCATCGCACGCTGATCTTTCGCCAAATCAAGGACCTCTCCGACCACATCACGGTCTCGGCGGTGCATCCCGATATGCTGGACGACGGATGGAGCTTTGACGATGATTTCCCGGGCGCCACAGGCGACACGCTCTTCGGCCTTCCGTTTCTGCGGGACGTCTACACCAAGGCCGATCCGAAATTCTCTGGCCGAGTGACGGTGCCGGTCCTTTGGGACAAGGCACAGGGCACCATCGTTTCGAACGAAAGCTCAGAAATCATCCGGATGCTCAACGGTGCCTTCGATGCCCTGACAGGCAACACCGCGGACTTCTGGCCCGAGGAACTACACGACGCCATCGAACCGGTTAACGAGCGCATCTACGATACATTCAATAACGGCGTTTACCGGGCGGGGTTTGCCACCACTCAGGAGGCCTATGACGAGGCGATCGTGCCGCTGTTCGACAGCCTCGACTGGCTTGAGGAACGGCTTGGCCGGAACCGTTACCTGATGGGAGAGCGTATCACCGAAGCCGACTGGCGGCTCTTTCCGACGCTGATCCGCTTCGATCCGGTCTACCATCAGCATTTCAAATGCAACCGAAGGCGGATCATCGACTACCCGAACCTCTGGGCCTATACGCGTGAGCTATACCAATGGCCAGGCGTGTCGGAGACCGTGCACTTCGATCATTTCATCCGCCACTATCACTACAGCCACGACAGCATCAATCCGAACCGGATCATCCCCATCGGGCCCGAGATCGACTACGCCGAACCGCACCGCCGGGACGCCCTTTAGTGCAGGTGCGCGCCGTAGTGCTCGACCATCGCCGCGAGATCCTCGGGTGGCGTGCTTGACGGCAGGAAGGCGCGCGCGTTCGAGGAATGGGCAAAGATCGAACCGTCCGAGAAAAACGTCGTATTGGTAACGAAGATGACCCGCGCCTCCGGGTGCCGGTAATTGGCGTAGTCCGAGACGGCCAGCGCGGCGCCTTTCTCGAGCACGAGATCAAGGATGATGATATCTACCTCGTTTTGCGCCAGGTGGGCGATGGCCTCGGACTGGGTCCGCGCACAGGCGACGTCCATCATCTGTCGCTGCAGGTGGCGCTGCCAGATCGTGCCAAGCTCTGCCTTGCTTTCAACGATCAGCACACGGGGGCGCTGACGGGAAGGAGAGGCGGTGGCGTGAATTCGGGCAGACATGAGACCGTCGTCTGCTCAAGAGGTTAACAAAGCGTTAACGTGCCCGCTGATTGATTAACGACGCCGGACTCACTTGAAAAACTGGCGCATTTCCGCTTTGTCCGATCTGGCAATCCGGCGTGCTTCCGCCGATGCGCCGTATGGAGGGCGAAGTTGGGTAGCAAGGAAAAGCGCGATCACGGCGGCAATCTCGATGCCGCCATCGCCCGCCATGGCGGGACGCGCGCTGAGTGGATTGATTTGTCGACGGGCATCAACCCGGTCCCCTATGAAATGCCCCGGATACCGCCGCTGGCATGGACGGCCCTACCTGACAGCGCCGCATCTGCGCGGCTGGTCGAGACCGCACGCGCCTTCTGGAATGTGCCTGCGGATGCCGATGTTCTGCCGGTGCCCGGTGCCTCTGCTGCCATTGCGCAAATCCCGCGACTCGCCCCTGCCCGACGCGTGTCGATCCCCGGCCCGACTTATAACGAGCACGCGGCGAGCTTTGCCTTTGCGGGATGGGAGGTCGTGGATGGGATCGCGCAAGTGGAGGCCTCTGTAAGGGTGCATCCCAACAATCCAGACGGCCGCACCTGGGATTCAAATGAGTTGAAAGGCGACCTGCGGGTGATCGACGAAAGCTTCTGCGACGTGGTGCCCGAACGCTCGTTGATTGATCAGGCCAGCATTCCGGGCACGATCATCCTGAAAAGCTTCGGCAAGTTCTGGGGGCTTGCGGGCCTGCGCCTCGGCTTCGTCATCGGCGATCCGGACCTGACCGGGCGTCTCCGCGAGATGTTGGGGCCCTGGGCCGTTGCCGGACCTGCCCTGCACATCGGAACTGCCGCCCTTCGGGATGCCGCATGGGCCGCGGCGACACGTGAGAGACTGCAGAAGGATGCCGCACGTCTCGACGAAATGATGGAACGGGCCGGAGCAGGCGTGGTGGGTGGCACCACGCTTTTCAGGCTCTACGATGTCGACACCGCGAAAACATGGCAGGCTAAGCTCGCGGAAAAGCGTATCTGGAGCCGGGTCTTTCCCTACGATCCTACTTGGCTTCGGCTAGGCCTTCCTGACGGCGAAGGTTGGAGCCGTCTCAACGACGCTTTGGCATGAGCGCTGCATTCGTCCTCATCGCCGCGCTGCTGCTTGACGCGGCGCTGGGCGAACCCGGATGGCTCTGGCGCAGGATGAGCCATCCCGCCGTGCTGATGGGCCGCGTGATTGGCTGGGGGGATCGAAAGCTGAACACCGGCGGACGGCGCCGGCTCAAGGGGATTGCCTTTGTCCTGGCCATCGTGGTTTCCGCGGGCGGTTTGGGCGGCCTGTTGTCCGCTCTGGGAACGTTGGCGGAAATCGTGATCGTCGGCATCCTCTTGGCGCAGAAGTCGCTGGTGGAGCATGTCCGGGCCGTCGCGGACGGGCTTCGCCTTTCCCTGCCGCAAGGACGGCGCGCGGTGTCCTTGATCGTAAGCCGGGACACGGCTGCCATGACCGGCCCTGCGGTCGCCCGCTCCGCAATTGAAAGTGCCTCCGAGAACCTTTCTGACGGGGTGGTCGCCCCTGCCTTCTGGTTCCTGATCGGAGGATTGCCGGGCATCCTGATCTACAAGATCGTCAACACGGCGGACAGCATGATCGGTTACCGCACGGAACGACACGCAGACTTCGGCTGGGCCGCCGCTAGGCTGGACGATGTGCTGAACTATGTCCCTGCACGCCTCACGGCTGCGCTGATCGCCTTGCGTGGCGGTCAGCTGGGTGCCTGGGGCGCGATCCGCGCCGATGCGCGCCAGCACCGCTCCCCGAACGCGGGTTGGCCCGAAGCGGCGATGGCGCGGGCCATTGATGTAGCCCTTGCCGGGCCACGGGCCTACGATGGCCGGATGCAGGAATTCGCCTGGGTCAATCCAGCAGGAAGACGCGAGATCGGCCCGCCCGAGATCGACGCGGCAGCGAGTTATCTCTGGCGGACATGGCAGGCGATGCTAATCTTAATCCTCGCATTGAGCCTGATCGCTGGCTGGTGAACATGATGATGAAGTTCAGAATTCTTTTTGCGATGATCTGTGCGACAGCCGCGAGCCCCGGCTTTGCGGCTTGCGGGGGTCCGTTCGACGTATTCGTCGAAGGATTGAAGAAGGAAGCCGTCTCGACAGGTATCGCCCCGGAGACTGCGGAAGCGTTCTTTGCCGGTGTACGGCAGGACGAGGCCGTGCTGCGCGCGGATCGTCGGCAGGGGGTCTTTCAACTGCCCTTCGTCGATTTTGCGCGGCGGCTGATCTCGAACGACCGGATCGCGCGGGGGCGGGCGAACGCTGAGAGGTACGACGCCGTCTTTGACCGGGTCGAGCGAGAGTATGGTGTGGACCGTGGCGTTCTGCTTGCCTTCTGGGCGTTCGAGACCGACTACGGCGCCTTTCAGGGGGATTACAACACCGCCAATGCGCTGGTCACGCTTGCCCACGATTGCCGGAGGCCCGATCTGTTCCGGCCGCAGGTGCTGGCGGCGGTGGAGCTTTATGCGCAAGGCGGGTTCGATCCCCGGACCACGACCGGGGCCTGGGCCGGTGAAATCGGCATGGTGCAGATGCTGCCGCAGGATATCCTTGAGAATGGCATTGATGGCGATGGGGACGGTCAGGTTTCGCTGAAGACCTCTGCGCCGGATGCGCTGATGTCCGGGGGCAAGATTCTGCAACATCTTGGCTGGCGCGCGGGAGAGCCATGGCTGGCCGAGGTGCGCTTGCCGAATGGGTTCGACTGGGCGCTCACGGGACTGGAGGTGAGCAAGCCGGTGGAAGAGTGGCAGGCGCTGGGGGTCGAGGCGCGCAATGGGCCACTGGCCGGGGGGCTGGAGGCGTCGATACTGCTGCCGCAGGGGCGCGGGGGGCTCGCGTTCCTTGCCTATCCGAATTTCCGGGTCTTTTTCGAGTGGAACCAGAGCTTTACCTACGTTCTGACCGCAGCCTATTTCGCGACCCGGCTGAACGGCGCTCAGGTGTTCGATGCCGGATCGCCCGCGCCCGGTCTGGACGACGGACAGATGAAGGCACTGCAGACCAAACTTCAGGCCTTGGGGCATGATGTGGGCGGGATCGACGGGATCCTTGGTGCAGGGACGCGGGCGGCCGTGCGCGCCGAGCAGGCGCGGCTGGGATTGCCCGTGGACGGCTGGCCCACGGCAGAGCTTTTGTCGAGACTTTGAAGGGGAGGTGTTGAAATGCCATTGAAGAAAACCGCGGCACAAATGGTGGCCGCGGCACGCGCGCGGATCGAGGAGATCGAGACCGGGGACGCGATCGGAATGGTGGATGATCCGAATGTGCAGATCTTCGATCTGCGCGACCCGCGCGAGCGGGAGCGGAATGGATTCATTCCCGGCAGTTTCCATTGCCCGCGCGGGATGCTTGAATTCTGGGTCGATCCCGAGAGCCCCTATTTCAAGGAGGTCTTTGGGCAGGACAAAAAGTTTGTCTTTCACTGCGCTTCGGGCTGACGGTCGGCGATATCGGTGGCGACGCTGCAGGACATGGGGTTCGAGGCGGCGCATCTGAAGGACGGGTTCAGCGGCTGGGAAAAGGCAGGCGGGCCGGTTGAGCGGGTGGCGCCGAAATAGGGATTTGTTAACCGCGATATGCGGTAGTGGGTTTGCAGACTTGGGCGTTTTGGCTTATGTTTGCATTATCGGAATGATGTTTCGTTCAAGGACGTCACCTCAAATACAGACCCCGCAGAGGTACCACTCTGCGGGGCCACTCTTTTTTTCAGGGTATTATGCCCCGATCAAGAGCCGGATGATACCAAGCAGCAATGTCGCCACCGCGATCAGAACCATCCATTTTCGAAACGATTTTTCGTTCAAGTGTCATCACCTCCTGACACCGCAAAGGGTTGCGGCATGGATCAGATTGGCGGTGATTTCTCAAGAAGGTGTTAACCTTCTTTGCAGGGCGCGGAGGCTCAGGCCACCAGCGTTTCGGCCTTCTTCAAATCAACGGACACCAGCTGGCTTACACCCTGTTCGGCCATGGTGACACCGAACAAGCGGTCCATACGCGACATGGTCACCGCGTGGTGGGTGATGATCAGAAAACGCGTGTCGGTCTGGCGGCACATCTCGTCCAAGAGGTCGCAGAACCGGGTGACGTTGGCGTCGTCGAGCGGCGCGTCGACCTCGTCCAGCACGCAGATCGGCGCAGGGTTGGCGAGGAATACGGCAAAGATCAGGGCCATTGCGGTGAGCGTCTGTTCACCGCCTGACAGCAGGCTGAGCGTGCTGAGTTTCTTGCCCGGCGGCTGGCACATGATCTCAAGCCCGGCTTCAAGCGGGTCGTCGGATTCGACCATCACGAGGTTCGCCTCACCTCCGCCAAAGAGGTGGCGGAAGAGCATGGAGAAGTTGGAATTCACCTGCTCGAAGGCGGTCAGCAGACGCTCGCGGCCCTCGCGGTTGAGGCTGGCGATGCCAGAGCGGAGGGTGCGGATGGCTTCTTCGAGATCCGCCTTTTCAGCGACGAGGGTATCGTGCTCGGCCTGGACTTCCTTGGCGTCTTCCTCGGCCCGCAGGTTCACGGCACCCAGCGCGTCGCGCTGGCGCTTGAGGCGGTTGACGTCCGCCTCGAGCCGGTCGGCGCTTGGCATCTGGTCGGGGTTCACGTCAAGCGAGGTAAGCAGCTGGTTCGGGGTGAGCTGGCTGTCTTCGGCGATGCGGTCTGCGGCGGCGGATACGACTTCTTTCGCGGCTTCGGCGCGGGCTTCGGCGCGGGCGCGGGCCTCGCGCGCTTCGGAGGCGTCACGCTCTGCCTCGCGTTCGGCCAGCGTTGCCTCGCGCAGCGCGTTTTCGGCTTTGGACAGGGTGTCCGAGGCTGCCGCTTTGCGGGATTCGGCCTTGGCGATCTCTGTCCCAAGCTCCGCGCGTTGGGCGGCGATCTCGGCAGGGGCGGCGCTGGCGGCTTCAAGCTCGGCCTCCGATGCCGCCTTGCGCTCGACCAGTTCGGCGCTGCGTTTCTCGGCCGTTTCCAAGCGGTGACGCCAGCCGCTGATTTCCTTTGTCACTTCCTGCGCCCGCTTCGTGCGCGCCTCGCCCTCGCGGCGCAATTCGTCATGGGCTGAGCGGCGGGACATCATGGTGATGCGCGCGGCCTCGACCGTCATGCGCAGATCTTCGATGCCTGCGCGGGCCTCGTCCAGATCGCCCAACTCCGCCAAAGCACGCTCGGCCTCGAGCACGCGGCCACGGGCGACCATGGCCTCTTCCTCGTGGCGCTTCACGGCAAGGCCAAGGCTTTCCAGACGCCCTTCGGCAAGGTTGCGGTCGGCTTCCATGCGGCTGAGCGCGCGGCCCGCGTCGGCCACGGCGCGATCCGCCTCGCGGCGCGCTTCTCTGGCGCGTTTGTCGGCCTCGGTCCGTTCGGCCAGCAGCCGGGTGAGGCGATCATGGGCGTCGCGTGCGGCTTCGGCGCGCTGGCTGGCCTGCTCCAACGCCTGCTTGAGCACTTCGAGGCGGTTGAGTTGTTGCAGGCGCAGGGCGGCGGCAGAGGGCGCATCCTCGGCCCAGGCGCGGTAGCCGTCCCAGCGCCAGAGATCACCTTCGAGCGACACCAGCCGCTGACCGGGCAGAAGGGCGGATTGCAGGGCGGCGCCTTCGTCGGCATCGACAAGGCCGATCTGGCTCATCCGGCGGGCCAGCACATCGGGGACGGAGACGTGATGGGTCAGCGGGGTCACGCCACTGGGCAGGGGCTGATCGCTGTCGTAGGCGGGCAGAACGGCCCAGCCGGAGGGGCCGTCCTCGTCCACCTGAGGCGCGCGCAGATCATCGGCGAGGGCCGCGCCGAGCGCTTTTTCGAACCCGTGCTCCACCTGCAGCCGGTCGAGGATCTGGCCGCCCTCGGCGGTGTCGCGTTCGACAAGCTTGGCCAGCGCAGCAACCTCGGCGCGCAGGGCGTTCATTTCGCCCTCGGCCTCGGAGCGTTCGGCGCGCACATCAGCTTCGCGCGCTTGGGTTTCGGCGCGGGCTTCCTCGGCGGTGATGAGGGCGGCTTCGGCTTCGGCGGCGGCGGCGACTGCGACGGCTTCGGTGCGTTTGGCCGCTTCGAAACCTTCGGCGGCTTCGGCAAGCTTCGCGCGGCTCTGGACGACCGCTTCCTGTGCCTTCTGCGCCTCTTCTTCGGATTTTGCCTGCGTCTTGCGGCTGTCTACCAGCAGACGTTCGGCAGAGCCGTGGCGGGCGGCAAGGCGGGCGACGTCCTCGGTCTGTTCGGAAAGGTCGGATTCCTGCTTTTGCAGAACGGCAGCGGCGTCGTGTGCGGCCTCGGAGGCAGCTTCGAGCGCTTCGGCGTGGCCTTCGCTGGCCTTGGCGAGTTCGCGGGCTTCCCATTCCAGCCGCTCGATGGTTTCGCCCGCGTCGCGGTTGAGACCGGTCTCGCGTTCGATGTCGCGGGTCAGCTGTGCGATGCGGCCCGTCAGGGTTTCGATGGTCTGCTGCGCCCGCGCTTCCTGATCGCTCAGTGTATCGCGCTGCACGACAAGGCGCTGGAGCACAGCGGCGGCGATCGCCTCTTCCTCTCGGAGGGGGGGAAGGGCCTCCTCGGCGGACTGGCGGAGCTTGGTGGCCTGTTGCACAACACCCTGGGCCTGCGCGGTTTCAGTGACGCGGTGACGAAGCTCTTCGTCTGCGCGGGCGCGGGCGTCGTCAGCCTCGCGCCAGCGGCGATAGAGCAGCATCCCCTCGCTGCGCCGCAGTTCCGTGCCGATTTCGCGGTAGCGGGCGGCCTGCCGGGCCTGTCGCGCCAGCTGGGCCAGTTGGCTGGCCAGCTGTTCGATCACGTCGTCGACACGTGCAAGGTTGGCCTCGGCGGCGTTCAGTTTGAGTTCCGCCTCGTGGCGGCGCTGGTAGAGACCGGAAATGCCTGCCGCCTCTTCGAGGATGCGGCGGCGGTTCTTGGGCTTGGCGTTGATCAGTTCGGCGATCTGGCCCTGCCGGACAAGTGCGGGGGAATGGGCCCCGGTGGAGGCATCGGCAAAGAGCATCTGCACATCGCGGGCGCGCACGTCCTTGCCGCCTGCCTTGTAAGCGCTGCCCACGTCGCGGGTGATGCGGCGGACGATTTCAAGCTGGTCGCTGTCATTGAAACCGGCGGGCGCGAGGCGGTCGGAGTTGTCGATGTGCAGCGCCACTTCGGCAAAGTTGCGGGCAGGCCGCGTAGCGGCACCGGCAAAGATCACGTCTTCCATCCCGCCGCCGCGCATGGCGGTGGGGCGGTTTTCGCCCATGACCCAGCGGAGCGCTTCCAGCAGGTTTGACTTGCCACAGCCGTTCGGCCCCACGACGCCCGTCAGACCATCGGCGATGATCAGGTCGGTGGGGTCCACGAAGCTTTTGAAGCCCGTCAGTCTGAGTTTGGAAAAGCGCACCTTTGCGGGGCTCCGATGATTCCTGCCTGAGGTTGAAAATGCGGGGGTGAGGGTCGGTGAGTCAAGCAATGACCACAAGGGGAGGGAGAATAGGGCGCTTTATCCACAAGATATTGAGGTTTTTTGGGGGAGGGTGTCAGCCGCAGTCGAGTTCGATGCGGACCTGGCCCACCTCCCTGATTTCGCTGCCACGGACGGGAACGCATTCGATGTCGACCGGTTCGATGACAAGGGGCGGCGGGCCCTTGCCGCAGTCGAGATGGGCTATGGCAAGCGCCTGATCGCCGGTAAGACGCACCACCTTGCAGCCGCTGATGGCCTCCATCGCCATGGCCGCGCGGCCCCGGATGGGGCCGAAGCGGGGGGGCGTATTGGGGGTTGATGCGCAACGCTTCGGCGCGGCGGCCCTGCACACGCACGTCGAAGGTGGAACCGGCGATGGTGACGCGGGTGGGGGCGGCCTGCCGGAAGGGCGGGCTGGGGGTGTTGCAAGCACCAAGGAGGAGCGTGCAGAGAAGGACCGGAGCGAGGGGGCGCATGAGCAGACGGTGGGCCGGGAAGGTTAAGGATTTGCTAAGCGGCACGGGCGGTTTTTGGCGTTCCTCTCCAAGCCGCAGCCGGCAACTTTTGGGCGATACGGGGTATGGATCGTCATTGCGGGCCTTGCGCTTTGGTCATATGATCTAACCAATTTCAGGAGAGACCATGCCCTTTCGCCCCGTGACATCGGAAAAGCTGTCGACCGCCGTGGTCCGCCAGATCGAGCAATTGATCCTGCGCGGCGTGCTGCGTCCGGGCGAGCGGTTGCCGCCTGAACGGGAACTCTCCGAACGGCTCGACGTGTCGCGCCCGTCGCTTCGCGAAGCGATTGCGCAATTGCAGGAGGCGGGGCTGCTGACCGCCCGGCCCGGTGCGGGGGTCTTCGTCGCCGATGTGCTGGGCAGCGCCTTTTCCCCGGCGCTGGTGCAGCTTTTCGCGCGGCACGAGGATGCGGTCTTTGACTACCTCTCTTTCCGCCGGGACATGGAGGGGCTGGCCGCCGAACGTGCGGCAAAATCGGCGTCGGACACCGATCTGGCGGTCGTGCAGACCGTGTTCGACAAGATGGAAGCGACCCATGCCAAGCGGAACCCTGAAGAAGAGGCGCAGCTCGATGCGCAGTTCCATATGGCGATCATCGAGGCGAGCCATAACGTCGTGATGCTGCACATGATGCGGTCGATGTACGAGCTTCTGCGCGAGGGCGTGTTCTATAACCGCCAGATCATGTTCAAACAGCGCACCAGCCGGGCGGCGCTGCTGGATCAGCACCGGGCGATCAACGCAGCGCTTCAGGCGCGGGATCCGGCAGGCGCACGTGCGGCGATCGAGGCGCATCTGGATTTCGTCGAAGCCTCGCTGGAGGACCAGCAAAGGGCGGAGCGGAACGAGGTGATCGCCCAGCAGCGGTTGCAGCACGAGACCGGGGGCTGAGCGGGGCGCCAAGAGTTTTGCAAAACTCTTGGCAATTCTCTTGCAAGAGCCTTGCGTCGCGCGTAGCAAAAAGGCCCCGGATGATCCGAGGCCTTTTCGACATTTCCAAAGAGCTTTGCCCTAGTGCAGCTTGGTATCGACCTGCGCAATCGCGTCGTCGATCAGCTTGTTGCTGTCGGCGGCGGTCATCTGCTTGGCGATCACCTCGCGCGCCGCAGCAACGGCGATCATCGCGGCCTGGTCACGCACTTCCTTGATCGCCGCAGCCTCGGCCGAACCGATCTGGTCCTCGGCGGCGGCCAGACGACGTGCGACGGATTTCTCAAGGTCGATCTTGGCCTGCTCGGCGGCGAGGCGCGCGTCTTCCTTGGCACCGGCGACGATACGCTCGGCCTGCTCCTGCACTTCTTTCTGCTTGCGCTCGTAGCTGGCCAGCAGGGTCTGTGCCTCTTCCCGCAGCTTGCGCGCCTCGTCGAGCTCGGACTTGATGTCGTCGGCGCGCTTGTCCAGCATCTTGCCGATCATGCCGGGCACCTTGAAGTAGAAGAGCACGGCGATGAACAGGATGAACGCCAGAAGCACCACGAAATCGGTGTTCTTGAGCGAGAAGAACGGGCCCTTCGCGGCAAGCGCAGGGGTTGCAAAGAATGCGGTCAGCGTGGCTGTCAGGATATAACGCATGGGCTTAACCTTTCATCCAGGCGGCGACGGCGGCGTCGATCGCCTTGGCATCGGCCTTGCCACCCAGGGCAGCGACGATCTCTTGCGCGGTGTCCTTGGCGACGACCTTCACGTTCTCCATGGCGGAGGCGCGGATTTCGGCAATCGCTTTTTCCGACTCAGCGGATTTCGCGGCGATCTCGGCGTCGGCCTTGGCGATGGCGGCGTCGAGGTCTTTCTTGATGTCGGCCTTCGCCTCGTCAACGATGCGCTGAGCCTCGGTGCGGGCGTCAGCGAGCGCCTTCTTGTAGGCGTCTTCCGCCTCGACCGCCTTGGCCTTGAGGTCCTCGGCAGCGGCGAGATCGTTCGTGATCGTCCCGGCCCGTTCGGCCAGAACGGCACCGATGCGCGGCAGGGCCACGCGCGACAGGATCAGGTAGATCGCGATCAGCGCCAGCACGAGCCAGAAAATCTGGTTTCCCCATGTGGAGAAATCGAGCTGCGGCATGCCTGCGCCGCTTTCGACCACGCCTTCGCTGTGTGTTGTTTCAGTTGCCATGTCGGCTTCTCCTTGGAAACGGGGGCCTTGCTGCGGACAGGGACAGCGCCCTGCCCGCCCGTAAGGATATCGTTACCGGAGGATTAGACGGCGAACATCAGCAGCAGTGCGACGAGGAAGGCGAAGATGCCCAGCGCTTCCGCGAACGCGATGCCGATGAAGAGGGTTGCCGTCTGGGATGCGGCGGCGGAGGGGTTGCGCAGAGCGCCCGCGAGGTAGTTGCCTGCCACGTTGCCCACCCCGATGGCGGCTGCGCCGGAACCGATTGCTGCCAGACCTGCGCCGATGTGTGCGAGTTCGCCTTCCATGTGAATTCTCCTTACGATTGGAAGTTGAGTATGCGGACGGGTTTGTAAGTCGCCCGAATTAGTGATGCGGATGCAGCGCGTCCTTGAGGTAGACGCACGTCAGAATGGTGAAAACGTATGCCTGGATGAAGGACACGAGGACCTCCAGACCGTACATTGCCGTGATGCCCAGAACCGCGACGGGGGACACGGCGGTTAGTGCCGCAAAGCCCGCGAATACCTTGATCACCGCGTGGCCCGCCATGACGTTACCTGCAAGACGGATGGAGTGGCTGACCGGACGCACGAAGTACGAGATCAGCTCGATGATGGCGAGGATCGGGCGCAGTGCCAGCGGTGCAGACGACACCCAGAAGAGGCTGAGGAACCCGGCGCCGTTCTTGACGAAGCCGAGGATCGTCACGGTCAGGAACACGGCAAGCGCCAGCACCACGGTCACCGCAAAGTGCGACGTGGGCGTGAAGGATGTCGGGATCAGCCCGAGGAAGTTGGCGCAGACAATGAACATGAACAGCGTCATGATGTAGGGGAAGTATTTCACCCCTTCCTTGCCGCAGATGTCCTCGACCATCTTGTAGATGAAGCCGTAAGCCAGTTCCGCGATGGATTGCATCCGTGTCGGAACGGTCGCCCGGCCCGAGCTGCCCAGCACCAGAAGCAGGAAGACCGCGATCACCGCGAGGAACATCCAGACGGTCGCGTTGGTCACCGTGTACCACGCCACCTCGGACCCGTCGCCGAAGAACGGCTTGACGATGAACTGATCCATTGGGTGGAAGACCAGACCGCCGCCTTCCCCTGCATCCTGTGGTGTCGCCATCTCAGGCTCCTTCGTCTGTGCCCCTGGTTTGGAGCGTCTTGTTCCCGGCCTCTTGGGCCAATTTCTTGTCCTGGATCTCTTGCGCGGAGCGGAGCATCGTCTTTACCCCGGCCGCAAGGCCCAGCATCGTAAACAGCACCATGAAGATCGGCAGCGTGCCAAACAGCACATCCAGTCCGTACCCCATGCCGAAACCGATCCCGAGACCGGCCACGAGTTCGATCACCATCCGCCAGGCCAGTTGCGCCTGTGAATAATGTTCTTCCTGATGGGGCTTGGGTTCCTTGCGCTGTTTCGCAGCGTTGATCCGTTCCTCAAGCTGGCGCAGGCGCTCTTGCTCAGACGGTTCGGTCACGGCCCATCCCTTTCAGGAATTTCAGGGCGTTTGCTACTTGGTGGTCTGCTCAGAGTCAACTGCGGCCGGAGGGTGCATAATAAATTGATCTAATTGACATTTCTTGCTCGACATTCCGATCAACAACGTGCCCATGCCCGCCGTTAGCGCTATTTTCAATATTCAACTTTCCGGTTGACTATTAACTTCGGCACTCCGCCACGGGCGGCTTTCTTCCAGCAACCAGTCCCTAAAGGCCCGCACCGGTTTGCGCCGCAGCGCCCCGTCCCCCCGCACGAGGTAATAGCCTCCCTCGCTGAAGCCCACGTCCGACACCCTGCGCAACCGTCCTGCCGCAACGTCGGAAGCGACCAATTCTTCAGAGACCAGCAAAATCCCCTGCCCCGCTAATGCTGCCTCTATCGCAAGCGTTGTCCGCAACCGCCAGCCCGCAACCGGCACAGCGTCCATGTCCTCCCACCCTGCCAGAGCGAACCAGCGACGCCACGTGTCATTCCGCCGGTCGCGCAGCAGCGGATAGCGCAGGATCTGTTCTGGCGTGAGCGTCGGCGTATCGCCCAAACCCGGTGCTGCATATGGATGCAGCGGCGCATCGCTCAGCAGCTCAGACCCCGGATAGGCCCCGCCGGGATGCACGAACCGGATCGCAAGGTCCGCCTCATAACGCGCCACGTCCGCCAGATGCCGAGATGCCTCAAGCCGCACCTCGATATCGGGGTGCGCCGCCGTAAACGCCCCAAGGCGCGGCATGACCCACTTGGTCGCGAATAGCGGCTCGGCATTGACCGTCACGGTGCCCTGCGGCGTCTCCGCCAGCCCGTCTGTGGCCGTAGCGATTGCGTCAAGCGCCGGTGAGACCTCCGCCAGATAGACCGCCCCATCGGGGGACAGCGCCACCCCGCGCGACAGCTCGCGGAACAACTGCACGCCAAGACGATCCTCCAGCCCGCGCACATGACGGCTGATCGAGGAATGGCTGACACCAAGTTCTTCGGCGGCCTTAGAAAAGCTCTGATGTCGGCCTGCAGCCTCAAAGGCGCGCAGAGCGTTGAGCGGGGGCAGGTTTCGATACATACAGTATTTGTGCGTTTTCTGCACACAAAGCGTCAAGTAATTGTCTTTGTGGGTTGAGGCCAGAGATGCCATCTTACTGAAAAAGCATCAGAAAGGATACAGAAATGGCTCATATCGAGCATAACGCGCCGTGGCGCGCCGGGATAGTATTTGCAAAAATCAGACAGATTGGGGTGACCCTCAAGCATCTCTTCAAGGCGCTGAAACCGTCCGGCACAATCGGCAGACCTCGTTTCAGCGCCCATATCGCCCGCGATATCGGCCTCACGCCACACGAACTGGAACTGCTGAACCATCGCTGGCCGTCCGAAGAGGCCAGACACCCAAGGCTCTGACACGCTTCCCCTGCCCGGTGACACGCGATACCCTTGATCCATGTCACGCAGTCTCGATCAGGTTTTCGCCGCCCTTTCCGACCCCACGCGGCGCCACATCCTTGCGATGTTGCTGGAGGACGACATGGCCGTCACCGACGTGGCCGAGCCCTTCGAGATGTCGCTCGCCGCGATATCAAAGCATCTCAATGTGCTGACCTCCGCTGGCCTGATCTCTCAGGAAAAGCGGGGGCGCGTGAAATGGTGCAAGCTGGAGCCCGACGCGCTGAGGGAGGCGTCGGTCTGGATGCAGGGGTTCGGACAGTTCGAACCTGTCAATCTCGATGCTTTCGAGCGGTTTCTGGCGGCGGAGTTGCCTTCGGCAGCCGAAGAGGGCTCCTGAAAGGCCTCCCCGCCGACGGTTTCGTCACAGAACGAATTGCACGATGGCCAGAACGATGACCACGAGGCCGACGAGGTAGATGATGCGATTCATGATGGTTCCTTTCCAATGTTGGAGAGGTAACGTCAAAATGTCGCAGGTGGTTCCCGGTTAAGTGTCAGACGCGCTTTGCCTCGTCATCGCGCAAGAGCATCAGCAGGGCGAGAACGGTCAGCGCCACGCCGCCGAGGACCAGCGCGCGGGGCACGCCGTTGCCCAGTACGATCTCCCAGACGATGACCCATGTGGGCACGAGGTAGGTATAGGCCATCACCTTGGCCGAAGGCAGGCGCAGGGTGGCGAATTGCAGCAGGACCACGGTGCAAGCGGTGGCAAAGAAGGCTGTGTAGAACAGCGCGACCCAGACGCGGGCGGGCAAGGCGACCCAGTCGATACGGGCAAGCTCCGGCCAGGTGTAGATCACCAGAAGGATGCCGCCCGCCACCACGGTGCCGAAGGTGAATGTCACGGCGGTTTCGCCCCGGTTCAGACGGCGCACCATGGGCGTGTAGATCGCGTGGCTGACACAGCCGAGGAAATAGATCGCCTCGCCCCGTCCGATGTCGAAGGCCAGCAGCGCGGAGAGATCGGCGCGGAAAATGACCCAGAGGGCACCGATGGCACCGATGATCAGCGCCGCGGCCATGCGGGCGGTGAGGATCTGGCGCAGCAGGACAAAAGCGAAGCCCGCAGCCATGAGGGGGACAAGGGTAAAGACCGCCGCCGCACTCACCGGCGGGGCGGTTTTGAGGCCCTCGAACATCAGGACGAAATAGATGCCAAAGAGCCCGCCGAGGATGGCGTAGCGCCAGGGGGCGGTGAAACTGCCCTTGCCGAAGCCGCCACGCATGCG
The DNA here is from genome assembly GCF_040811725.1 of Sulfitobacter sediminis. Lineage (NCBI taxonomy): Bacteria > Pseudomonadati > Pseudomonadota > Alphaproteobacteria > Rhodobacterales > Roseobacteraceae > Sulfitobacter > Sulfitobacter sediminis. The sequence goes on along the minus strand of NZ_JBFNXX010000001.1, from coordinate 422,971 downwards.
GGCGAGAGCGCCTACAAAGACCGCCGCAAGCAGGAAGCGCAGCGCGGTGAAGGCGGCCGGGTCGATGTCATTGGCCATGATCGAGCCAAGCGAGAATGATCCCGCCACAAGGGCGGAAAAGGCGAGCATGGCAAGGTGGCCCAATGCGCCGGGGCTCACAAGAATCCCTCTTTGGCGTGATCCTTGAAGAATTTCAGCAGGGTTTGCACCTTGGTCGTGCGGTGCAGGTCGACATGGGTGACCAGCCAGAGGGGCGACATCCATTCCGGGCGCGGCGGGTGGACCTGCACAAGATCGGGGTGCCGGTTGCCTTCGGTTTCGGGCAGAAAGCCGATGCCTGCCCCCGATATGACAGCCGAGGTCTGGGCGATGGGGTCAGAGCTGCGAAAAGTGACGGAGGTCGAGGGTACGTTCTCGCGCAGCCAGATGTAGAAAGGGGCGCGGCTGTCGTCGCGCTCGGGTCCGATGAACCGGTGTTTGGGATAGTCCTGCGGACCTTGCGGCGAACCGTACTCATCGACGTAGTCACGGCTGGCATAGGCGGCGATGGGCATTTCCCAGAATGGCTGGACGACATTGTCCGGCTGATCCGGCGGGCCGCCTGCGCGGATCGCCACATGGGCCTCGGCGTATTCGAGCCGGAACAGGCGGTCGCCTGTGAGATAGCGGACAGTGACGTCCTTGTGCGCGCGCTGGAAGGCGGCAAGTACCGGGGTGATCTGGGCGGCCAGCGTCGAGAGCGAGGTCACGACGAGTTCGCCCGAAACCTCGGAGCCACGGCCCTTGATGCGCCCGGCCAGCTGGCTGAACTGGTCGTCGGTGGCCTGTGCCACGCGCAGCAGGTCCTCGCCCGCCTCGGTCGCGGTATAGCCGCGCGCGTGGCGTTGAAAGAGCTTGACGCCAAGACGCCCTTCGAGGGCGTCGATATGGCGGATGACCGTGGCATGGTGCACACCCAGAACCTCGGCTGCACCGCTGACCGTGCCAAGGCGCGCGACCTGATAGGCGGTCCTGATTTCGTCCCAGTTCTCGATGACGGCCTCCTGTGCATCAGCGAACATCAATTGCGCCATTTTGAGCGTTGCGTTCGCAAATGCAATAACCAAGTCGGGGCGCAGAGTTTTTGAAATCTTTCGTAATGGAGCACCCCATGAAAGTCCTGCGCATCGACAGTTCCGCCAATACCGAAACCTCCGTCACCCGCGACCTGACCGACAAGATCATCGCGTCCCTTGACGCCGAGACCGTGGTCACCCGTGACCTCGCCCGCAGCCCCCTGCCCCAGATCACCCACACCTGGGCTGTTGCCCGCGCCGTCCCCGCGGATGAGCGTACCGACGAGCAGCGCGCGGCGCTGGCCCAATCCGATGCGCTGATCGACGAGATCCGCGCCGCCGACACGCTGGTGATCGGTCTGCCGGTCTATAACTTCTCGGTGCCCGCATCGCTCAAGGCCTGGATCGACCTTGTCGCGCGGGCTGGCGAGACCTTCCGCTATACCGAGGCCGGTCCCGAAGGCCTGCTGAAGGGCAAGCGCGCGATCCTCGCGGTTGCCTCGGGCGGCACGCCGGTCGGGTCGGATTTCGACTATGCGACCACCTACATGCGGCATGTGCTGGGCTTTATCGGGATCACCGATGTGTCCATCGTGGCGGCGGACAAGCTGGCGCTTGACCCCGAGGCGACGATGAAAGAGGCGCACCGCCAGATCGACGAACTGAAGCTCGCCGCCTGATTTTTCTGGCCGCACGCGCGGCCATGGTCTTAGACTTCGGGCGATGGCTGGTCCGGTTTCACACAAGATAACGACGCGCGGCCCTTCGGGGCTGCGCGTTTTGCTTTCACAGTCGGTTTCTGTTGATCCGGGGGATGGCCCATGAAGGTCACCCGGAATACGCCCGAGCAATTGATCGTCGAGAACAATCCGCTGTGGCTGGCGATCTTCATCTCGCTTTTTGGGCTCACGTTCTTCGGAATCGGCATGGCGAACCTTGGAAGTGATCCCGGCATGGGTGCGCTTTTCGTGGCCTGCGGTCTGGGCATCGCGGTGGGGTTCAACATGATCTTCGTGAGGCGCACGCAGCTCATCCTCGACCGTTCCCGCGACCTGGTTGAGCTGCGTCGGCGGTCGTGGTCGGGATACAGCCTCATGACCTGGCAGCTGCGGTATCTGGAGCGCGCCGTGGTACAGACCTCCCGCTCGGGCGACAACGATACGCATCGTGCGGCGCTGGTGATCTCGGGCGGGATGGATGCGGGCACGCATCCGGTGACGCTGGTCTATTCCAGCGGGCGCGGGGCACGGCGGGCGGCGGAGGCCGTCAACGGCTGGCTTGAGGCGGCGAACTGACGATCCAGCCCGCGCCGGAAATTTGCAAATTTCCGATTTTCACGTTATAGTTGAAGTCGGCTTTGCCAGAGTTTTTTCAGATTTTTTTGAGAGGATTTTCCCGTGCTGGAACGACATATTCAGATGCTCATGGCCGCAACAGGTGATTATGCGGGGGGCATAGACGGCGCATTCGGTCCGGTGTCTACAGCCGCCATGCACAAGGTCGAGGCCCGCCACGACGCGGCCTATACCTTCGACCCCACCACAACCACCGATCACCGCCGCCGAACAGCCTGTGCCCAAGCCTGTCTCAACCAGCTTGGACACGACGCCGGACTTGTCGACGGTTGGATTGGCAACAATACGACCGAGGCACTTAACGCATTTCTTTTCAGGGTGACGAACGGCAAGGATGAAGTGATCGACCGCGAGCGGGAACAGGGGTTCACGCCACCGGCAAACATCCCGCGCCAGCGCGATGTGGCGCAGGTCTACGGGCGTCCGGGTGCGGAAATCGAAGCCAGGCTGACCACCATCGAGCTCCCCTTCAAGCTGAAGATCGACTGGAACCTGCGGGCCAGCGTCAACAAGATCAGGGTGCACCGTGACTGTGCCCAACAGCTCGAAGCAGCGCTGATAGAGGTCCGCAAGCACTACGGCGAAGACGATATGAACCGGCTGGGGATTGACCGCTATGCCGGAGCGTATAACCACCGCAAGATGCGGGGAAGCAACAACTGGTCAATGCATGCCTATGGCTGTGCGATAGATTTCTATGCCGAACCGAACGGATTGCGCGTGAAATGCCCGCAAGCGCTTTTTTGTAGTGCGGAGTACAAACCCTTCCTTGATATCATGGAAAGCCATGAATGGTTGCCGGCCATCAGGCTTTGGGGCAAGGACGCCATGCATTTCCAGCGCGCAAGGCTTTAGGCACGGCGGCATTGACACCGCACCGATGATCGCCTAAGCCGCGCGAAACCCCGGAAGCCATGTCTTCCGGTCCCATTGCCATGAGGCAGGGATCGCCCCCCGTCAGCGCGTTGCGCCCACGGGGGCAAATCGCGTTTGGCCCCGTTCAGTCAAGGGGTGAGCGTTTGTCTATTTGAGCGGGTCTTCTTATCTAGGAAGCATCCCGCAACCGAAACGAGAGAGGGGCATGCCCCATGTTTGAAAACCTGAGCGAACGCCTGTCCGGTGTCTTTGACCGCCTGACCAAGCAGGGCGCGCTGTCCGAGGACGACGTCAAGACCGCCCTGCGCGAGGTGCGCGTGGCGCTCTTGGAGGCTGACGTCTCGCTCCCCGTGGCGCGCGACTTCGTGAAGGCCGTGCAGGACAAGGCGACCGGCCAGGCGGTGACCAAGTCGGTCACGCCGGGCCAGCAGGTCGTCAAGATCGTGCACGACGCGCTGATCGACGTGCTCAAGGGCGAGGGCGAGCCCGGTGCGCTCAAGATCGACAACCCGCCTGCCCCGATCCTGATGGTGGGCCTGCAGGGCGGCGGCAAGACGACGACCACCGCCAAGCTTGCCAAGCGCCTGAAGGAGAAAGAGGGCAAGCGCGTGCTCATGGCCTCGCTCGACGTGAACCGTCCGGCGGCGATGGAGCAGCTGGCGATCCTCGGCCAGCAGATCGGCGTTGACACCCTGCCCATCGTCAAGGGCGAGGACCCGGTGGCAATCACCCTGCGCGCCAAGACGCAGGCGGGTCTGGGCGGCTATGACGTCTACATGCTGGATACAGCAGGCCGTCTTTCCATCGACGAAGAGCTGATGGCCCAGGTCGAGGCGGTGCGCGATGTCGTGAACCCGCGCGAGACGCTGCTGGTCGTCGATGGTCTGACCGGTCAGGACGCGGTGCACACGGCCGAGAATTTCGACGAACGCATCGGCATCACCGGCGTGGTTCTCACCCGGATGGACGGCGACGGGCGCGGCGGTGCTGCGCTGTCGATGCGGGCTGTGACCGGCAAGCCGATCAAGTTTGTGGGCCTGGGCGAAAAGATGGATGCGCTCGAAACCTTCGAGCCGGAGCGTATCGCGGGCCGCATCCTCGGCATGGGCGACATCGTCGCGCTGGTCGAGAAGGCGCAGGAAACCATCGAGGCCGAACAGGCCGAGAAGATGATGAAGCGCATGGTGAAGGGTCAGTTCAACATGAACGACCTCAAGATGCAGCTTGAACAGATGCTCAAGATGGGCGGCATGCAGGGCATGATGGGCATGATGCCCGGCATGGGCAAGATGGCCAAGCAGGTCGAGGACGCGGGGCTGGACGACAAGATCCTCAAACAGCAGATCGCGCTCATTCAGTCGATGACCAAGAAGGAACGTGCCAATCCCGCGCTTCTGCAGGCCAGCCGCAAGAAACGCATCGCGGCAGGCGCGGGCATGGAGGTCTCCGATCTCAACAAGCTCATGAAGATGCACCGGCAGATGTCGGACATGATGAAGAAGATGGGCAAGATGGGCAAAGGCGGCATGCTGAAACAGGCCATGAAGGGCATGTTCGGCAAGGGCGGCATGGATCCTGCCGCCATGGCGCAGGGCATGGATCCCAAGGCGCTGGAGGCGGCGGCCAAGCAGATGGGCGGCAAGCTGCCGGGTCTGGGCGGCGGCATGCAACTGCCCCCGGGTCTGAGCGGGTTTGGAAAGAAAAAGTAATGCCTCTGTCGCTGTCCATACCGACCCTTCGGACCGAACGGCTTGTCCTGCGCGCCCCTGAGGCGGCGGATTTCGAGCATGTCGCGGCGTTCTTCGCCGATGAGGTGCGGTCCACGGGGTTTGCGGGGCCTCTCGATCGCAACGAAGCCTGGCGCTGGTATGCCAGCATGATCGGTCATTGGGCCCTGCGGGGCTATGGCTTCTGGATCGTGGATACGAAAGATGGTGAAACCGTCGGGATGGTCGGATTGTGGTATCCTGACGGCTGGCCGGAACCAGAGCTTGGGTGGGTGATGTTCGCGGCCGGCGAAGGCAAGGGATACGCCTTCGAGGCTGCCGTCGAAGCGCGGCGGTACGCCTATGAAACCTTGGGCTTCCGGACGCTGAGCAGCAATATCTTTCCCGGCAACGAACGTTCGATCGCGCTTGCCGAGCGCATGGGCGCGTTCCACGAAAAGACTTATGAAAACGTGAGCCACGGAACGGAGCTGGTGTTCCGCCATCCCGAACCGGAGGTCGCCGCGTGAGCCCCATGCTCGACCCTATCCCGGTGCTCGACACCCAGCGCCTGACCCTGCGCGCGCCGAAGAAGAGCGATCTGCCGACGCTGACCGCTTTCTATGCGACCGAGCGCAGCCAAATGGTGGGCGGTCCTCGCGACGCGGATGGCAGCTTCAATGCGCTGGCGTCGCGGATCGGGCATTGGGCGCTGCACGGCCATGGCCTGTGGCATGTCGACGACCGCAATAGCGGCGATTTCCTGGGCTGGGTCGGCGTGCTGAACCCGCCAAGCTGGGACGAGCCGGAGCTGGCCTGGACGCTTTTTGCCCATGCCGAGGGCAAGGGGTACGCCTATGAGGCCGCCCGCGCCGCGCGCGCCTTCGCCGCGCAGGAATTCAAGCTGGACGGCATGATCAGCTATATCCGCCCTGACAACGCGCGCTCCCGCGCGCTCGCCGAAAAGCTTGGCGCACGGATCGAGCGCGACGGCGCGGTGATGGGCACCCCCTGCCACGTCTGGCGACACCCAAAGGAGGCCGCATGACCGATCCCGTCACCCTCGCCGCCGAGGTGCTGAAAGAGCACCGCGCCAGCATCGACCGGCTGGACGCCATTCTCGTCTATACGCTGGGCGAGCGGTTCAAGCACACGCAGGCCGTAGGGAAACTCAAGGCCACGCACGACCTTCCCCCGTCCGATCCGGCCCGCGAAGCGGCCCAGATCGCACGACTCGAAGATTTGGCGAAGGAAGCGGATCTCGATCCCGAATTCGCCAAGAAGTTTCTCAACTTCATCATCGCTGAAGTCATTCAGCACCACAAACAGCACCAATCGTAAGGTGGGTTTGAAACCCACCCTACCCAACCAAAAGGACTACACACCATGGCAATGAAAATTCGTCTCGCCCGCGGCGGCTCCAAGAAGCGCCCGTTCTACCGCATCGTCGCCGCCGACAGCCGCATGCCCCGCGACGGCCGCTTCATCGACAAGCTCGGCACGTACAACCCGCTCCTGCCGAAGGACAGCGAAGACCGCGTGAAGATGGACGTCGAAAAGGTGCAGGAGTGGATCGCGAAGGGCGCGCAGCCGACCGACCGCGTGCGCCGCATGCTGGAAGCCGCAGGTGCCCTGCCCAAGACCGAGCGGAACAACCCCAAGAAGGGCACCCCGGGCAAGAAGGCCCAGGACCGCGCCGAAGAGAAGGCCGCCAAGGCAGCCGCCGCAGCCGAGGCCGCCAACGCACCGGCAGAGGAAGCACCTGCCGAGGAAGCCGCAGCAGAAGAAGCCGCTTCCGAATAAGCGTCAAATCCCCCGGCGCATCACCCATAAGTCATTGTGGCGCGCCGGGGGGGCAACTCTGCTTCCGACAGGCTTCGCCCATGCTGCGACTGGTCATCCCGCTTGTTACCCTCCTCTTGGGCTTCGGCCTTGGCATCTGGTACGATCGTCACCAGATGGCGATTGAATGCGCCAATGGCGAAGGGGAATGGACGGGGACGATCTGCGTGGATTCGGAGCTTTTGCAATGAAGATGTTGCGCTCTCTGGGACGGCAGGTCTTGCTTTCACTTGTTGTGCTTTCGGCGGTTTTCGCGGCGGGGTTTCTTGCGGGTTCGTCCTCCAGCCTGTCTAAGATGCAGGCTGAATGCATGACGGCCGAGGGCAATTGGTCAGGCAGTTTCTGCACCGTCGCGGGGGCCTCGAAATGAGCGATCTCATTCCGGTCGGGGCAATTGCCGGGGCCTATGGTGTCCGGGGCGAGCTGCGGATCAAGAGCTATTGCGCGGTGCCCGAGGATATCGAGCGCTACAGCCCGCTCTGGTCCGAGGATCGCAGCCGCAAGTTCGTCGTCGCCATTCTGCGTCCCATCAAGAACGGGTTCGCCGCGCGCATCCCAGAGGTGGCGACCAAGGAAGAGGCCGACGCGCTGCGCGGCACCACGCTCTATGCCGAGCGCAGTCAGTTGCCGTCCTTGCCCGATGACGAGTTCTACCACGCGGACCTGATCGGGCTTGAGGTCTATGACACCGGCGGCGCGCATCTGGGTCGGGTGAAATCGGTGCAGAACCACGGGGCCGACGACCTGCTTGAGGTGCAACTGGCCGGGAGTTCAGTGACGGTATTTCTGCCCTTTACCAAGGCCGCCGTGCCCACGGTCGATCTTTCTGCGGGACGTATCGTCGCCGATCCGCCGCTGGGCACCCTGCCGGAGCAGGACAGCGCCTGATGCCCCGGCGCATCATCATTCACGCCGGATTTCACAAGACGGGCACTTCGACCCTTCAGGCCACGCTGCGCGAGAATCGCGCGGCGTTGAAGAAGCACGTGGCCCTGCGCCTGCGCTGGCATATGCGCGAGATCGTGGCGGCCAGCCGGGGCTATTCCACAGATCAGGACCCGCTGACGCTGATCAAGGTGCAGGCCCGCTTTGGCCGGATGATCAACGAACTGCCGGGCATGCCGCGCCGGACACTGATCATCTCGTCCGAAGAACTGTGCGGTCATCTGCCGGGACGGGGCAAGCTGGAGAGCTATGCGGCGGCGCCTGTGCTGCTTTATGCCTATTGGGAGATCGTCAAGACGCGCTTTCCCGAAGCGGATATCCTGATTTACCTCTCAACACGCAGCCCCGGTGCCTGGCTCGCGTCGGCCCATTGGGAGCATGTGAAGTCGTCGAACATGACGCTTGATTTCGATGCGTTCTGCGCCCGCTACGCGGGGGCTGCCGATCTGTCAGGCATGGTATCCGAAGTTGCCGCGCGCGTGCCAGCACCGGTGCATGCCCATGCACTGGAGGACTGCCGCGATCTGCCGCTGGGGCCGGCGCAGCCGCTTCTCGATCTGTGCGACATTCCTGCCGAGGACATGGCGGCGCTGACACCCTGCCCGCCGAAGAACAGCCGTCTCGATGCCGATGTTCTGACCGCGATGATCGAGGCGAACCGCAATCACAAGACCCCCGAGGCCCGCAACGCGGCCAAGGCGGACATCCTGAAAAAGGCCCGTCGCGCATGAAACCGCCCCGTTCCCATGGCCGCCAGTCGGTCAAGGCCAGCCTCAAGCCGCGCGAGCTGATGCAGGCGCAGCCGGATTACAGCGATGTCTGGCAGGCGCGGGTAATCACGCTTTTTCCCGAATTGTTTCCCGGTGTGCTGGGGGCCAGCCTGACGGGCCGCGCCTTGCAGGAAGGGCTGTGGCAATTGCACACCCATGACCTGCGCCAGTTTGGCATCGGCAAGAATCGCAATGTCGATGACACCCCTGCAGGGGGCGGTGCGGGGATGGTCATGCGTGCCGATGTGGTGGGGCCCGCCATCGAGGCGGCGCAGGCACATGCCCGGGGGCGCTGGCCGATCCTTTACATGTCGCCGCGCGGACGGCGGTTCGAACAGGCGATGGCGCGTGACCTTGCGGCTTGTCAGGGGGTGACCATGCTTTGCGGGCGCTTCGAAGGCGTGGATGAGCGCGTCATCGAACACTACGGCGTGACCGAGGTATCGCTGGGAGATTTCGTGATGACCGGGGGCGAGATTGCCGCCCAGGCGATGATCGACGCCACGGTGCGGCTTTTGCCGGGAGTTCTGGGCAACGCGGAGAGCACGGTCGAGGAAAGCCATGCGAACGGGCTGCTGGAGCATCCGCAGTACACACGCCCCGCCGTATGGGAGGGGCGTGAGATACCCCCCGTCCTGATGTCGGGCAATCACGGCGAGATCGAGAAATGGCGGCGCGCGCAATCTTTGGAGATTACGCGCGCGCGGCGGCCCGATCTGTTGGACGACGACGAATGAAGGGGAAGGCCCCGGCTCAGGTCCGGGGCGGATCGCCTAGCTGTCAGGCATGGGCCTTGAGATAACCGTAAATCTCGTCCTTGAGCGCCATGCGCTGCTTTCGCATCTCGGTCATGTGGTCGTCGCTGGTGGGCTCCACATCGGTTTCGGCCCGGTGCACCGCACGGTTAAGTTCGTGATAGCTGTCGGCAAGCTTGGCAAAATGCGCGTCGGACTGGCGCAGGGCGGACATCTGTTCGACCATATCGGGGAATTCCTCGGCCAGTTCGTGCGGGACGTGAGACATGTAGTGTTTCCTTCTTGGTTGTAGATAAAGTCAGCTCTTGCGCGCCTGCGGATGCAGGGAGGACGCAAGGATGTGGTCGGAATTGTTCAGCACCGCCTCGGCCTGGTGATAGATCAGCGGGTCGGGCGGCGTAGCGACTTTTGGGTCCTTGTCGGGGTAGTCGAGTTGCGACAAGAAGTGCCGCATGCAAGTGAGGCGCGCGCGTTTCTTGTCGTTCGACCGGATCACCGTCCAGGGGGCGTCGGCGGTGTCAGTGTAGAAGAACATCGCCTCTTTCGCCTCGGTGTAGTCGTCCCATTTGTCCAAGGATGCGCGGTCGATGGGCGACAGCTTCCAGCGCTTGAGCGGATCGGTTTCGCGGCTGGCGAAGCGGGCCTTCTGTTCGTCCTGCGTGACCGAGAACCAGTATTTGAAAAGCTTGATGCCCGAGCGCACAAGCATCCGTTCGAATTCGGGCGTCTGGCGCATGAATTCGAGGTATTCGGTGGGCTGGCAGAAATTCATCACCCGTTCCACGCCCGCGCGGTTGTACCAGGATCGGTCATAGAGAACGATTTCGCCCGCCGTGGGCAGGTGTTTGACGTAGCGCTGGAAATACCATTGGCCGCGCTCTTCCTCGGTGGGTTTGTTGAGCGCCACGACGCGGGCGCCACGGGGATTCAGGTGTTCGGTAAAGCGCTTGATCGTGCCGCCCTTGCCTGCCGCATCGCGTCCTTCGAAAAGCAGAACGAATTTCTGCCCGGTTTCCTGCACCCAGTGCTGCACCTTCAGCAATTCCACCTGAAGCGCCGATTTCTCGGCCTCGTAGGTCTTGCGGTCAAGCTTTTCGGCATAGGGGTATTCGCCCTGTTCGAAGCCGAGGATCGTAGATGTCTTTACGGGTTCAATCTCGACGGTTGCGCTTTTCGCTTGAGTGGCCATGCGGTTCCCTTTTCCTTCGTCCCCTATAAGCGCCATAAGCGTAAAAAGAGTGCGCCCGCGCGTCATTGACGTGGATCAAGCGTGCCCGGCAGACCAGGGAAAATCCGCCCTTGATCCCGGCCGCCGCACTGCCTATACCCCGCCCATCCGGAATCGCCTCTCGGTGGCTCCGGTGCTTTGCGTTTGACGCAAAGTTCCAAGCAATGACGGTGAACCCTTCGGTGGGCGGCGCGACCGGCCCGACAGACAGACCGAAGCTCTGATCGCGCAAAAAACTTCGTGGCGTACCACGAGCATCATAGGAGAGAGGTCAGATGAACCTGATCGCAGAACTGGAAGCGGAACAGATTGCCGAGCTGGGCAAGGAAATTCCCGATTTCCGCGCGGGCGACACCATCCGCGTCGGATACAAAGTGACCGAAGGCACACGCACCCGCGTGCAGAACTACGAAGGCGTGTGCATCGCGCGCAACAACGGGTCCGGCATCGCCGGGTCGTTCACCGTGCGCAAGATCAGCTTTGGTGAAGGGGTCGAGCGCGTGTTCCCCCTGCATTCCACCAACATCGACAGCATCACCGTCGTGCGCCGTGGCCGCGTGCGCCGCGCCAAGCTGTACTACCTGCGCTCGCGTCGCGGCAAATCCGCCCGTATCGTCGAGAACGCCAACTACAAGCCCAAGCAGGCCTGAGGAGAGACGAGATGAAAGCCGATACCCATCCCGATTATCACATCATCGACGTCAAGATGACCGATGGCACCGTGGTGCAGATGAAATCCACCTGGGGCAAGGAAGGCGACCAGCTGTCGCTTGACATCGACCCTTCGGTACACCCCGCCTGGACCGGCGGCTCCAGCCGCCTGATGGACACCGGCGGCCGCGTGTCGAAGTTCAAGAACAAGTACGCGGGTCTGTCGCTGTAATCAGCGAAAGCAACCCGAAAAAGAAAGGCGCAGTCGTCGGACTGCGCCTTTCTTTTTTTCTGGTAGCTCACCTCAGTCGGTTGCGGCAACAGCTCAAGCCGCAAGCAAGGCCGCTTGCTGGCGTTTAATGCTGGCCCGGACGGCGGGGCCGTAGGTGCCGGGATCGGTACGTAACCCGGGGAAGAGTTCGAACAGCTCCCACCGCGCGCGATCGTCGAGACCCGGCAGGCTGTAGCTTCCCGGCTGATAGCTTTCGGACCATGTGCCGCAGGACATCACCAGTTCGTGGGTGTCAAAAAGCAGGTGATAGTAGGTGACACTGTCCATCTCGCGCTTGACGATGGAATCGTGATTGACCAGGAAATCCGCCGCGGTGATCACCTCGTCTTCACCAAAATACATAGCGGCGCGATAGTCGTCGATCAGCATCCGGTGTTGGGGTGAAACGAGAAGGTTTTTGTCGTTCCCGATGCTGCCCGGGGCAAATTCAATCGGGGCAAAGGCGTCCTGCCCGACCACCGTCCGTGCGCCCTTCCATCGAAGATGGTTGGGGGCCATGATCGCGGGTCAACACCAGATCGCCTGGCATCAGGCTTTCGACAGGCCGAGGCCCGTAGGGTGTTTCGATCGCGGTGCCGTTGGCGAAGCAGATGATGCTCTCGATCTCCGAGAAGGTGACGGTCGTCCCATCCAGAAGCGTCGCCGTACCTGACTTGCCGCCCGCGTCGTCATCGGCATTGGTGATGACGACCGAGCCCACCTGAAGCTGGCCGTTGAAGTCGAGCGTGTCGCCTACCGTCTCGGCGCCTTCGCCGCCGGTGATGGTGATCGTGCCACCGCCCAGCTGGCTGGTGTCGATGAGGAAGGTATCGTCGCCGTCTCCGCCGGTCGCCGTATCTCCGACACCTGCATAGATCGTGTCGTTGCCGGAATCGCCGGAAAGCGTATCCGCGCCCTGCCCGCCGTAGATCGTGTCATTCCCGGTGCCGCCGCTGACGCTGTCGTCGCCCGCGCCGCTGTCGACAAAGTCGTTCCCGCCGCCCGCCTGTACCGTATCGTCGTTGCTGCCCAAGGGGACTGCGTCGAACTTGATGTCGGAAATGTAAACGGCCTGCTGCGTCGTGCCGCCGTTGTCGTAGGTGATCACGATCTGAGAGACGGGTCCCGCGATCTGGATCAGGGCGGAGGCCTCCACGCTTGCCGGGGTGTAGTTGGTCAGTCCCGCGGTGATCGTGTTGCCGCTGACGGTATGATTGCTGCCGCCGGTAATCGTGACCGGAACTTCGTTTCCGTTCTCGTCGTAGGCGCGAATCGTGACGACGTCGCGGAAATTGTTGGTCCCGTCGTTTAGTCCGTCGATATCGCTGATCCGGAAACGGACATTCTCGACCGAGTTTTCAAAGCCGGAACCGGTGTTGGCAGAAAAGTCGAAAGTGACGATGCTGTCGTCGGCGCTGCCGTTGGCAAAGAGGTATGCCGCCGAATTTGTTGCGAAGTTCTCGCCGGGTGCCGAATAGATTGCATCGGCACCGCCGCTGCGTTCTGCCGAGAATTGCTCGTTGGTCTGGACATCCGAATAGGAGACGTCGACCTGGATGCCTCCGGTGTTCTGAGTGACACCCGCGCGCAGGTCTTGCTCGTCGGCGTAGGCGGACCAGTTGAAGTCCAGAGGCGTGGGCGACACGAAAGAGCTGTCGACCATATCGTTGCCCGGATCGCCGGTGTAGGTATCGTCGATGACGTCGTCGCCGCCGGTCCCCTCGACGATCCCGTCGGATTCCACGTAGTCGGCATAGCTGAACGCCGCATCGCCCGCGCTGGCGTTGGGGACCGTGTCGTAGCCCGTGGTCTGGTAGCTGCGACCCGGAACGAGCGGGACTTCCGACAGCGTGTAATAACCGGTGTTCGGTCCCGCATTGACCCTGAAAGTGACAAGCTGGAAGGTCTGGCCGGTGACCTGGTCAACAAGCGTCCAGACCTCCTCGGCGTAGACCTGTCGGGGCGTTGTGTCGGTGACGCCATTAAGCGTCGTCGTGGCCGTCGCCGTTTCATTGGCGACGTCATCGAGGAAGAGACCATTGGTGCCCGTGGCGTTGTCGGTGATCGTCGCCGTCCCTTGGGGAACGGCGGGACCGCTATAGGTGGTAAACCCGCCGATGGTGTTGTTGATGACCCCCAAAGGGTCGAATTGGTAGATTTTGACGTCCATCGTTACAGCCACTTCTGCGGCAGGCATCTAACCCGAAGGCCATGCACCCGTTCCATTGTTTCCAATTCGAGATTAATTGTTGACTGTGGCGGGCGTTTGCGGCGAATGGGCTGATTTCACGGCAATTTGTGGCAAATTCTGGGCGCTTTTTCCGGGTCCAACACTAGGGCAATTCGTCCCTTTCGGACGAATTGCCGATTGTTCGCAGGCATTGGCAGTCTTTCCAAACACGCAATCCCAACATATAGTGGCGCCAATAACATCCTGCACCAAAAGCAGGTGGGGCGAAGGGACAGGCAATGGCGCATATTATCGTCGTCGGCAACGAAAAGGGCGGCGCGGGCAAATCCACCGTTTCCATGCATGTGGCGACCGCACTGGCGCGGATGGGCCACCGGGTCGGCTGTCTCGATCTCGACCTGCGGCAGCGCACGCTGGGGCGCTACATCGAGAATCGGCGCGGTTTTCTCAAGGAAAGCGGTCTCGATTTGCAAAGCCCGGCGCTCTTCGATCTGCCGGAGGTCGAGGCCGCCAGCCTGAAACCGGGTGAGAACGTCTATGACCACCGGCTCAGCGCCGCCGTCGCTGCGATGGAACCGGTCAATGACTTCATTCTCATTGACTGCCCCGGCTCGCACACCCGGCTAAGCCAGGTCGCGCATTCGCTTGCCGATACGCTGATCACGCCCCTGAACGACAGTTTCATCGACTTCGATCTTCTCGCGCATACCGATTCCACGGGCGAAAAGATCACCGGCCCCTCGGTCTATTCCGAGATGGTCTGGAGCGCGCGGCAGCTGCGCGCGCAGGCGGGGCTCGCCCCCATCGACTGGGTGGTTGTGCGCAACCGGATGGGCGCGCAGCGCATGGTGAACAAGGAAAAGATGGAACGCGCGATCAAGAACCTCGCCAAGCGGATCGGGTTTCGCATCGCACCGGGGTTCAACGAGCGGGTCATCTTTCGCGAACTGTTTCCCCGCGGTCTGACCCTGCTGGACCTCAAGGATATCGGGGTCAAGCAACTCAATATCTCGAACGTGGCCGCGCGCCAGGAACTGCGCGATCTCGTCAAGGCGCTGAATCTGCCCGGTGTGACGGTCGATTTCTGACCCTCGGTCCCCGCATCGCTAGGGGCGTAAGGTGGTGCGTTGCGCCACCCATCTTTGCCTGCGAAGCAACACGAGGTTCGACACGAAGAGCGCGCCCACGACGATGGCGCCACCGATCAGCGTGTAGCTGCCCGGGTGTTCCCGGACTACGAGCCAGGCCAGCACCGGCGCCAGCACGGACTCAAGCAGGACCAGCAAGCCCACCTCGGCGGACGTGATAAAGCGGGGTCCGATGGCCAGAAGGACCGAGCTGAAGAGAATGAAGCCGCCATGGGCGAGGACAAGCGGAGCCTGCCCGGAGGGGACGGAAAGGGGGGCCGCGAAAGGCCAGAGGACGGCAGCGGCGATCACGTAGGCCATGGCGACACCCGGGACCATCGACGTCGCCCGCGCATGCCGCGCCGCTGTCAGCGCCGCCGCAAACAGAGCGGAAACCGCAAGCGCCAAGAGATCGCCCGCAAGGCTTGCATTCTCGGTCTCGCCCGAGCCATAGGCGATGATTGCCAGACCCGGCACCACGGCAGCAATCGTGAGCAGCGTCCGGGTGCTGAAGGGTTCCGAGAGGAAGATGCGGCTGAAGATCGCCGCGAAAACCGGCAGCGAGGCGATGATGAAGACAACATTGGCAATCGACGTGAGGCTGACGGCGACAACGAAGAGCACACCGCTGCCCCCGACCCCCGCCATGTAGATCAGCCCATGGCGTCCGGTGCGCAGCACCGCGCGAAACGGGCCGGGCCCGGAGGTGGCGAGTATCCAGAGGCCCGACAGCCCGCCCGCCAGCAGCAGCCGCCAGAAGGCGATGGTCAGCGCATCGGCGTCGATCAGGCGCACAAAGAGAGAATCCGGCACCACGAAGAGGACGCCGAACAAGGTGATCAGAAGGCCCTTGGCTTGATCGTTCATGGGCTATCGGTGGCGTGAAATTGTGCTCAAGTAAAGCCGTCCGGTGCGGCAGAGGTCAGTTTGCCCAGCGCCCGGCGCAGGGCTGCAACCTCGTCCGGTTCAAGCTGGGCAAGCAGGTCCCTTTCGTATCGTTCCGCCACGGCGCGCAGCTCATGATAGGCGGCGCGACCCTGAACCGTCAGCGTCAGATGTTCGACCCGACGATCCCCCGCGTCCCGCTTGCGGGTAACGAAGCGCCGCTCGGCCAGCCGCTGCACCGCACGGCTGATCTTGGTCTTGTGCATTCGCGCCCGCGCGCCGATCTCGCTTGCGGTCAACTGGCCGTATAGGCCCAGATGGAACAGCACGCGCCATTCCGTGCGCAGCAAGCCGTAGCGTTCCTTGTAGATCTTCTGGAAGGCAAGCGAGGACACCTCGGCGGCCTGGTTGAGCATGTAGGGAAGGAAGGTTTCGAGGTCGAAATCTGTCTCGGCCATGGGATCGTTTGTTGTTAGTTACAAAATCAACTATTACAGATGCAACAGATTCTGAACAGAGCCAAAAGGGGATGTCCGATGAACCGTCAGTTGAACCTGTCCGACATGGTCAGCGCCTCAACACCCATGGGCACGCATGAGGGCTACATGCCCGGTTTCGGCAATGACTTTGAGACGGAGGCCCTGCCGGATGCGCTGCCACAGGGCATGAATTCGCCGCAGAAGTGCAACTACGGTCTTTATGGTGAGCAATTGTCGGGCACGGCGTTCACGGCTCCCAGCCACCAGAACGAACGGACATGGTGCTATCGCATCCGGCCCTCGGTGAAGCATTCAAGCCGCTATGAGCGGATCGATCTGCCCTACTGGAAGTCCGCGCCGCATATTCCGCAGGATGTCACCTCGCTCGGCCAGTACCGCTGGGACCCGGTGCCGCATTCCGAGGACGACCTGACGTGGCTCACCGGCATGCGCACGATGACCACGGCAGGGGATGTGAACACGCAGGTGGGCATGGCGAGCCACATCTACCTTGTCACGCAAAGCATGGTGGACAGCTATTTCTACTCGGCCGACAGCGAGTTGCTGGTGGTCCCGCAGGAGGGGCGCCTGCGGTTTTGCACCGAGCTTGGGATCATCGACCTTGAACCAAAGGAGATCGCCATCCTGCCGCGCGGCTTGCTCTACCGCGTCGAGGTGCTGGAAGGCCCCGCGCGCGGCTTTGTCTGCGAGAATTACGGCCAGAAGTTCGAGCTGCCGGGACGTGGTCCCATCGGGGCCAACTGCATGGCCAATCGGCGCGATTTCAAGACGCCCATCGCGGCGTTTGAAGACAAGGAGGTGCCCTCGACCGTCACGATCAAATGGTGCGGGCAATTCCATGAGACGCACATCGGCCATTCACCGCTCGACGTGGTCGCGTGGCACGGCAACTATGCCCCCTGCAAATACGACCTGCGCACCTATTGTCCCGTGGGCGCGATCCTCTTCGACCACCCCGACCCGTCTATCTTTACCGTGCTCACCGCGCCATCCGGCACGCCCGGCACGGCGAACATCGACTTTGTCCTTTTCCGCGAGCGCTGGATGGTGGCCGAGAACACCTTCCGCCCGCCGTGGTACCACAAGAACGTCATGTCCGAATTGATGGGCAACATCTACGGTCAGTACGACGCCAAGCCGCAGGGCTTCGTTCCCGGAGGCATGAGCCTGCACAACATGATGCTGCCGCACGGGCCGGACAAGAACGCTTTCGAGGGCGCGTCGAACGCCGATCTGAAGGCCGAGAAGCTCGACAACACCATGTCCTTCATGTTCGAAACCCGCTTCCCGCAGCACCTGACGGAATTCGCGGCTAAGGAAGCCCCGTTGCAAGACGATTATATCGACTGCTGGGAGAGCCTTGAGAAGAAGTTCGACGGGACACCGGGCGAGAAATAGACGAGCCCTTCACGTGGCAAGCCGGGTGGAGGACACCTCCACCTTACGTAAGGTGGGCGCATCGCCCACCCCTCATACAAGGAACACGGATGACATTGCTGACCTCTTGGGTGGAAAGCGCCAACTCGGCCTCTACCGATTTCCCGCTGAACAACCTGCCTTACGGCGTGTTTTCGACCAACAGTCTCGAAGCGCGCTGCGGGGTCGCCATCGGGGATCAGATCCTCGACATGGCAGCCCTCGAGGAAGCGGGCATCGTCGTGCTGGCCGAAGACCCGGTCTTTGACGTGCCCTACTGGAACGATGTGATGGAACTGGGG
The DNA here is from genome assembly GCF_040811725.1 of Sulfitobacter sediminis. Taxonomy (NCBI): domain Bacteria; kingdom Pseudomonadati; phylum Pseudomonadota; class Alphaproteobacteria; order Rhodobacterales; family Roseobacteraceae; genus Sulfitobacter; species Sulfitobacter sediminis. The sequence continues at coordinate 405,096 of NZ_JBFNXX010000001.1, read as the reverse complement.
CCGGAGACGTGGGACGCGCTACGCAAGCGGCTTATCGAACTGCTGGCGGCAGATGCGCCCGAACAGGCGCAGGTCGCGCCGCATCTGGTGCCGTTGGCAGACGCCCGGTTGCACATGCCCTTCGTGGTCTCGGAATACACCGACTTCTATGCCGGCCGCCATCACGCCACCAATGTCGGCACCATGTTCCGGGGTGCCGAGAACGCCCTGCCGCCCAACTGGCTGCACATCCCCATCGGCTACAATGGCCGCGCTTCGACCGTCGTGGTTTCGGGGACCGATATCGCCCGGCCGAACGGGCAGCTCAAAGCCCCCGACGCCGATGTGCCGCACTTCGGCCCAAGCCAGCGTCTCGATATCGAACTTGAGATGGGGGCCATCGTCGGCACCTCGACCGAGATGGGACAGCCTGTCACCGCTGCGCAAGCGGATGAGATGATCTTCGGCTATGTCTTGCTGAACGACTGGTCCGCCCGCGATATTCAGGCCTGGGAATACCAGCCGCTCGGTCCTTTCCAGTCTAAAGCCTTCGCAACCACGATCAGCCCATGGATCGTCACGAAATACGCGCTTGAACCCTTCCGCACCGCAACGCCCGAACGCGACTTCGAACTGCTGCCGTACCTGCAGGAACCCGGCCCGATGCTCTACGACATCGACCTCAGCGTGATCATGGAGCCCGAAGGCGGCGAGCAGGAGCTCATCGCGCGGACGAACTACAGGGAGATGTATTATTCCTCCGCCCAGCAGCTTGCGCATCATTCCTCCTCGGGCTGCGCGATGAACGCGGGCGACCTGCTGGGGTCCGGCACCATCTCTGGCCCCGGGAAGAACCAGCGCGGCTGCCTACTGGAACTCACATGGGCGGGCAAGGAACCCCTCACGCTGAATGACGGATCGCACCGCAGCTTCCTCGAAGACGGCGATACGATGATCCTGACCGGTCACGCGCAGGGCGATGGTTTCCGCATCGGCTTTGGTGCCTGCGCGGGCAAGATCACGCCCGCCGTGGAATTCCCGTGACACGCCCCCGCTTCATCTTTCCAATACAACTCATTCCTCCCCATCCACCCGCGCAACCGATTGAAAGAACGTAAGATGGCCAAAGCTTTCGCATCCCAAGGCGACCTCACAGAAAAGAAGATCACCTTCGACGAGGTGGGCCGCGACCTCTGGGCCTTCACCGCCGAGGGCGATCCTAACTCCGGCGTGATCATCGGCGACGACTCGGTGATGATCGTCGAGGCGCAGGCGACGCCGCGTCTGGCGAACAAGGTGATCGAAAAGGTGCGCGAGGTCACGGACAAGCCGATCACCCATCTGGTGCTGACGCACTACCATGCGGTGCGGGTGCTTGGGGCCTCGGCGTATAACGCCGATCAGATCATCATGTCCGACATGGCGCGCGGGATGGTGGCCGAGCGCGGGCAGGAGGACTGGGACAGCGAATTCCAGCGTTTCCCCCGCCTTTTCGAAGGGCATGAGAGCATTCCGGGGCTGACCTGGCCCACCACGACGTTCAGCGACAGCATGACGGTCTACCTTGGCAACCGGCGGGTGGACATCAAGCACCTTGGCCGCGCCCATACGGCTGGCGACGCGGTGATCCATGTGCCGGACGAAAACGTGATGTTCACCGGCGACATCGTCGAGGATCATTCCGCCTGCTACTGCGGCGACGGCTATTTCGGTGACTGGGGCAATACGCTCGACGCCATCAGGGCCTATGACGTCGATGCCATCGCACCGGGACGCGGGGCGGCGCTGGTGGGCAAGGACGCGGTGGAGCGTGCCATCGAGAGCACGCGGGATTTCGTCAACTCCACCTATGCGCCTGCGGCCCGCGTGGCGGCGCGGGGCGGCGATCTGAAGGAAGCCTGGGACGCGGTGCGCGCCGCCTGCGATCCGAAGTTCGCGGATTACGCCATTTACGAGCACTGTCTGCCTTTCAACGTCTCGCGGGCCTACGACGAGGCGCGGGGCATCCTGCATCCGCGCATCTGGACGGATAAGCGCGATCTGGAGATGTGGGAGCAGTTGCAGGGATAGAACGAGAGCCGAAGATGACACCGATGGGCATCCTATCTTACGTGCTGAGCGCAATCGTCTTCGCGATGTGGGCGTTCTCGATGTTCCGTACGCTTTTCGCGATGCGCCGCCGTGCGTCGGAACGGACCGGCAAAGCACTGCCAGGCCCCATCGACACACTGACCGAATGGGGCATCTGGCTGCGCGATCCGGCTTACCGCAGCGAACGGCGACAGCTTTTGTTCATGATGGCCGCGATAATCGCGCTGAGCGTGCTTGTAAGCATCAACCTATCGGCCAAGACGTAAGGAGGTTTCCATGCCCTACGATTATGCCACTTTCCCCTACGTTGCCCCGCCCGGCCTGACCGCACCGGAAGCGCGCCATCCGGTCGTCATCGTAGGCGCAGGCCCTATCGGCCTTGCCATGGCCATCGACCTTGCACAACACGGCGTGAAATCCGTGGTGCTCGACGACAACAACGTGGTCTCCGTCGGCTCACGCGCGATTTGCTGGGCAAAGCGCACGCTGGAAATCTTCGACCGTCTGGGCGTGGGCGAGCGCATGCTGAGGAAGGGCGTGACCTGGAAGGTCGGTCGGCAGTTCCACGGCGACAAGGAGGTCTACAGCTTCGACCTGTTGCCCGAGCCGGGGCACAAGTATCCCGCCTTCATCAACCTGCAGCAATATTACGTCGAACAGTATCTTATCGAACAGGCGCAGGAGTTTCCCGACCTCATCGACCTGCGATTCTTGAACAAGGTCGCGGACCATATCGATCACGGCAGCTACGTCGAATTGACGGTCGAGACACCGGACGGCACCTATACGCTCGAAACGGAATACTACATCGCTTGCGAGGGAGCGGGATCGCCCACAAGGCAGCGTATGGGCCTTACCTTTGAGGGTCAGACCTTCGAGGAGCACTTCCTCATCGTCGATGTGGAGATGGAACAATCGCCGTTCGGCAATGACGACACGCCCGAGCGCTGGTTCTGGTTCGCACCGCCCTTTCACAAGGGGCAATCGGCGCTGCTGCACAAGCAGCCAGACAACATCTACCGCATCGACCTTCAACTGGGGCCCGAGACCGACCCCAAGGAAGAGGCGACCGAGGAAAAGGTGATCCCACGGATCAAGGCCATCGTCGGCGACCGGCCTTTCCGGCTGGACTGGATGAGCGTCTACAAATTCCGCTGCGCCAAGCTTGAGCGCTTTGTACACAACCGCGTGCTCTTTGTCGGGGACAGCGCCCATGTAGTAAGCCCCTTCGGCGCGCGCGGCGGAAACGGCGGTATCCAGGATGTCGATAACCTTGGCTGGAAGCTTGCCGCTGTGCTGCAGGGCGATGCGCCCGAGAGCCTTCTGGAAACCTACAGCGAAGAACGCACTCACGGATCGGCCGAGAACATCCTGAACTCGTCTCGTGCCACCAATTTCATGACCCCGAAATCCCCCATCGAGGCGCTCTTCCGCGACGAGGTGCTGAACCTCGCCGGCGAGCACCCTTTTGCCCGCAAACTGATCAACTCGGGTCGGCTGTCGCGGCCCTGTTCGCTGGCAGGGTTCCGCCTGCAGACCCCAGGTGACGCACCGCAACCGCCGGGCACACCGCTGATCGACGCGCCCCTGACAGGTCCCGACGGGCCGACCTGGCTGATCTCCGAGGTAAAGGGCCGTTTTACGCTGATGGGTTTCCAAGGCCATGACCTGCCCGAGATAGAGGGCGTGGCGCGCCTGCGGATCGGCGGCACGGCAGAGTATCCGTGCTTCGAAGATACCGAGGGGCTTGCAGCGGCGCGCTACGGCACCCGGCATGTCTATCTGATCAGACCCGACGCCCACGTGTGCGCGGCCTTCGACACGGTGGATGCGGATGCGATCCGCGCCGCACTGGCCCGCGCGATGGGGAGGGAGACATGATCCTCGAGGACAATCTTGGCGCCGATGGCGACGCCTTCTACAACGCCCTTATGGACGCTCACGAGGGTCTGAGCGAGGCGGACAGCCATGCGTTGAACGCACGGCTGGTACTGATCCTGGCAAACCAGATCGGCGAGATCGACACACTCCGCGCCTTGCTCGAAACAGCCCGCGCGGCGACAAAAACCGATAGCTGAGCCGCGCGCGCGAAACAGAATCACCGCCTGTTCAGGAAATCTGCGGCAGGCAACGGAGCACCTGCCCAGAAATTCCGACGCCATCCGTCAATTTTTTCTCGTTCATGTCTAGGACCTTGCAGTGCCCCGATACGGGAACGGCTTCGATAAGTCGGGGGCCATCCGAAAGGGCAAGGTTGTCCGTAAGCGACGCGCAAGACCGGCCAAACGGCGCGATCCGAAAAAAATCTGCAGCCTCTTCCTGTGCGGCGGTTCGGAACGGGCGCGAAGCACTGTCGCGGCAACCCGCGGCGGGTTCTCTAGCAGCATTCCCACGGCCGTCCTGATGTTGTCACTTTTGCGAGACACCCTTGACCTGTCGTCTCACTATGTTTGACTGTCGGCGATGCTTCGCCCGAAGCACAAAAATAACAGCGGCAAAGCCGCGTCACCTTAGGGCTGCAACCGATTGCAGCTGAGGACAACAGAGAGGAAGAACAATGACATTTCTGACACGTACCGGAAAGCCTTTGCCGCAGTCCATTCTGGATTCGGCCGAGGCGGCCAAGAAAGACCCCGTCAACCGCCGCGAGTTCCTGGCGCTGGCCAGCGCCTTCGGCGCGACGACCGCCACGGCCTATTCGATGATCGGTATGGCACCGCCCGCGCATGCGGCCGCGCATGCCAACAAGAAGATGGGCGGCACTGTCCGCATGCAGCAGGAGGTCCGCGCGCTCAAGGACCCGCGCACCTACGACTGGTCGCAGATCGCGAACTTCTCGCGCGGCTGGCTTGAGTATCTGGCCATCTACGAGAACGACGGCACCTTCTCTCCCGCGCTGCTGGAAAGCTGGGAAATCAACGACGACGCAACCGAATACACCCTGAATGTCCGCCAGGGCGTGAAGTGGAACGACGGTTCCGACTTCACCGCCGAGGACGTCGCGCGCAACATCGCGGGCTGGTGCGAGAAGGACGTTGAGGGCAACTCCATGGCCGGCCGTTTCGCGACGCTGATCGACGCGAATACCGGCAAGGCCATCGAAGGCGCGATCGAGGTCGTGGACAGCCATACGGTCAAACTGAACCTGCCGGCTTCCGACATCACGCTGATCGCTGGCATGGCGGACTATCCGGCGGCGATCACGCCTGCGGGTTTCAGCGCCGATACCATGCTCGAGAACCCCGTCGGCACCGGCCCCTACCTGCCTGAATCTCTTGAGGTCGGCGTCAAGGGCGTGCTGGTCAAGAACGCAAATCACACCTGGTGGGGCACGGACGTCTTTGGCGGACCCTACATCGACCGTCTGGAGTACATTGACTACGGCACGGACCCCTCTGCGTGGATCGCGGCGGCCGAAGCCGAAGAGGTCGATGCCTTCTATTCCATGGAAGGCGAGTATATCGACATCATGTCGACGCTGGACGGCTGGGTCGAGAACTCCATCGCGACCGCGGCAACCATCGTGATCCGCCCCAACCAGCTGGCCGAAGTCGACGGGATGAAGCCCTATGCGGACAAGCGTGTGCGTCAGGCGATCACCATGGCCGTGGACAACGAGGTGCTTCTTGAACTGGGTTATGCCGGCCGCGGCATCCCGGCGGAAAACCACCACGTCGGCCCGATGCACCCCGAGTATGCCGAGCTGCCGCCGCGCACGGTGGACCCGGCAGCGGCCAAGGCGCTGATGGAAGAAGCCGGCATGCTCGACTTCGAGCATGAGCTCTTCTCCATCGACGACGCCTGGCGCAAGGACACCACCGACGCGGTGGCCGCCCAGTTGCGCGATGCGGGGTTCAAGGTCAAGCGGACGATCCTGCCCGGCTCGACCTTCTGGAACGACTGGACGAAGTATTCCTTCAGCTCGACCAACTGGAACCACCGCCCGCTGGGTGTCCAGATCTGGGCGCTGGCCTATCGTTCCGGCGAAGCCTGGAACGAGTTCGGCTATGCCAACGAGGCCTTTGACAACCTGCTGACGCAGGCGCTGGCCACGGCGGATGTTGAAAAGCGCCGCGCACTGATGGCCGAAGGTGAGAAGATCCTTCAGGAAGACGGTGTGACGATCCAGCCTTACTGGCGGTCTCTTTACAACCACACCAAGGAAGGGCTGGCAGGTGCCGAGCACCATATCAGCTTCGAATACCATCCCGCCCGCATGGCCTGGACCGGCGACGCATAAGAGACCTACTTGAGAAAATGAAAGGGGCCACGCATTGCGTGGCCCCTTTCTCTTGCAGTTCGAAAAAAGTCAGAGCATCCGTCCCACGGGTCTGCCCAACTGGCATCAACCTAAATCAGTCCCAACCTCCGCAGGCTGGCGTCAGGTGGGAAATGCACAGCTTTCTGCAAAAGCCCAATCAAGGCGTCTTTATCCCAACCGCTCCCCAACAGTTTCTTGCAGATTGGCTTCAGGGCCGCATGCATCCGCAAAACCAATTCGTTATCGCTGATTTCGGACCGGGAGATCCTGGCGAACCATGCTTCCTCCAGGATCAGGTCCTCGATCAGCGGGTCGATCACCGCGCCACCGCCGCCGGGATAGCGGTAGAAGCCTACGCCGCCGATCTTGCCAAGCCGCCCCTCCGCAACCATACGCGGAAGTATGGGAATAGGCCGTCCAGACTGACGGGCCAACACTTTTTCCAGTCCCAGCAAATCCTGCGCCTCGCAGGGCCCCATCGTGAACCCGGCAGCGACCAGCGCCTCATCAAGCTCCCATGGGTTTGTGTGGCGGAACATCAGCTCTTCACCCGCAAGCCAGAAGGCATCCTGCAAGGCGGTGACCGCCTCCGCTTCCGTCATGCCGCCGGGGCGAGGAAGCGGTGCTTTGCAATCACCGCCAGCAGGTCATTCAGCGACGAGCGAACGGTCTTGTTCGAGGTGTTCACCTCCGCCTCGGCCTTTGCATAGAGCGGCGTGCGCGCCTCAAGAAGGGCGCGCAGGTGCGCCATGGCAGCAGGGTTGCCCTGCATCGGGCGGTGATCCCCCTGGGCGCGCACCCGCTGCATGTGTTCGGGCGCACTGGTCCTTATCCAGACGGTGTGGAAACGCTCGAGCAGCCGTGCGTAGGTGTCTTCCTCGGCAACGATCCCGCCCGCGACGGCGAGGATGACCCGGTCGTGTCTTGCGCCGATCCTCTCGATCGCCTCAGCCTCCAGTTCCCGGAAACCGCTGTCGCCGTAGAAGGCCATGACCTCAGCCAGAGGCATGTCGGCATGGGTTTCGATATCGCGGTTCAACTCGACAAAGGGAATGCCAAGCGCCTCACCAGCCATCTTGCCCAGAGTGGACTTTCCCGCGCCGCGCAGGCCGATCAGGCAAATCCGCCCGGCGCGCAGCATTGCCGGGTTCTGGGGGGCAAGCAACCCGCGCACCTTGTACTGAACCTCCAGCGGGGCCTGCCGGAACAGCATTCCGATGCGCTGCACTTCATGCTCAAGCGGGATATCCTCGGCCAGCAGCGCCTCGACCCGCGTCTCAAGCGCCTCGGCGACCCGCTGCAGCAGCAGCACAGAGATATTGCCCTCCCCCGCTTCGAGTTGAGCAAGATACCGCGGAGATACGCCTGACATCTCGGAAAGCACGCGGCGTGACAGGCCGCGTTTTTTGCGTGTCTCGGCGACCCGGCTGGCAAGTCGCGCGATCAGCTCCGTACCGCCTTCAGTGGCTTTTGGACTATCCAGCAATGTGTTCATCCTTCGCGAGCCTCCGAAACCGTCCTGCCTTGCACCGCAAGTGTCCCATCACGCCGCACGGATACGGGGTTCGACAATTCGGCGCAGGTCGTCGGGGACCACCTGGCTCTTGAACTGGTCCGCGATGGTGAAGACACAGGTGAACAGCCCGTCGAAACAGAGCGTGCCGTCCTGGTACCCGCGCACCGCGAAGGTGATCGACTTCGTCCCCAGCTTGACCGGAAAGGTCTCGCAGATCAGCTTGTGGCGGGGTGTGACGGGGCTGCGGAAGTCCATCTCCATCCGCACGAAAGGCGTGCCGACGTTGCGGTCCAGTTCCAGCTGAAACCAGCCGTCGCCGTCGAGATGCGCCTCCCACCAGCCGTTGATCGCGTCGAGCGCGAAATAGGGCAGCCGCGCGGTATAGGCGATTTTTGCCGGGTCGCAGTCCCCCCAGGTGACGTTGATCTCGTGCTGGTAGGGATCGCTCATCAGTAGGTCTCGACGTGGTAGCGGCCTTCTTCGCGCATCACGTCGCGCAGGTTGCGCCACTGCTGGCCGATGGATTCCGCGATGTTGGTGAAAGCACGTTCGACACCCTCCTCCATCTCCTTCAGACCGCAGATGTAGATATGCGTCTTGGGGTCTTCGAGCATCTCGGCCACGATGTCTTCTTCCACGCGCATCCGGTCCTGGACGTATTCCTTGTCCTGTCCGGGCATGCGGCTGAACACGAGGTGTTTCTGCAGCAGGCTGGACGGGACTTTGTTGAGGGGCCCGAAATAGGGCAGCGTATCCGGGGAACGTGCGCCGAAGAACATCACCATGCCGCCGTTCTTTTTCCCCACCGTGCGTTGCCGCGCCATGGTGAAAGAGCGCATCGGCGCGGAACCGGTGCCCGTGCAGATCATCAACAGCCGCGCATCGGGGTCCGAGGGCAGCAGGAAGGTGGCACCAAAGGGACCGGTGACCTTGACCTTGTCTCCCTTTTTCAGGTCGCAGACGTAGTTCGAACACAGCCCGCCCTCTTCGCGCTTCACGGTGAGCGAGACGTTGTGGTATCCCGGTCGCTCGCCGTCACGGGGCGAGGACACGGAATAGAGCCGGGGCAGATGCGCCTTGCCATCCGCGTCGGTGCCCGGCGCGATGATGCCCAGCGACTGGCCTTCCAGAACCGGAAAGGGCTTGCCCTGGAAATCGAGGATGATGTGACGGACGTCGCTGTCCGACTCTGCCGTGGTCAGGCGGTAGTTACCCTGCACCACAGCCTCGACCGGGTTACCAAGGTTATAGAGATTGACCGTCGCCTTGTTGGCACTTGCCGGCGCGCGGGATTTGCCGCCCGCCCCGCTGTGCGCCTCGGCCAGAAGCGCGCCAATGGGATCGACCTCTGCCGTTGCTTCGGTTCCCGCAGTCGCGGCGTCGGCCTGGACGATTTCGCCCTGCTCGGGGAGTTCAGTGAAAGCGTACTGCTGTTCCAGCGTGTAGGGCGTCTCGACCACCCGCCATTCGTCGATGGAACCCGTGGGGCAGACGGGAATGCAATCCATGCAGAAATTGCAGATGTCGGCATTCACCACGACGTTGTTGTCATCATGCTCGATCGCGCCTATCGGGCAGGTCATCTCGCAGGTGTAGCAGCGGATGCATATCTCGGGGTCGATCAGGTGCTGCTTGACAGGCTTGTTCATGCGGCACGGTCCCGCAGGATGATCTCGGGCAGCAGCATCGCGTCGACCAGCGCCGCACAAAGCCCCTGGCAGCCTTCGCATTCAACACAGGTGCTGTTCATCTTCGACAGGTCCTCGGCCAGCGCGCGACTGCGGGGGGCATGGGCGATCTTGCGGTTCAGTTGCATGGAATGCTCCTAAGTTCAGATGGTATTGACGCAAAACGCCCTGCCGCGCGGCACGCGGCAGGGCGACTGTATCACGCCATGTGCAGTTTCACGTACTCAAAATCGCCCGGCTTGTTGTCGATGCCGACCTTGGGTGCCGCGATCCAGGACGCGTATTTGCCGGGCTCGTAGCAAGGGACCATCAGCGACTGGATGAAATCGCCGTCCGCCTTGGTGGGCAGCCATTCGTCCTTGCGCTTGTTCCATTCGTCGGCCGAAATGATGTTGCCATCGGGGTCTACGGCCACGGTCGAGAACACGCCGATCTGGCGGTGGAAGCCCTCGTGCGGCAGCTTCAGCTCGAATTCGATCCCCTCCTTGGCGATCTGCTTGTTCCAGCGGCCCACGCCCCCGGCGGCATCGCGCACGTAGTCGTCGCGCAGGCGCATGTTGATCGCGGTCAGAGCAGGCACATCCTCGGTCAGGATCTTGCCGTCCTTGATGGTGGTCACCGGGTAGGTGTCGTTCTGCAGTTTGTGGTCGTCGTCGATCCGCTGCTCCATGTAGCGGCCCTTGATACCCGCGTTGAAGGCGTTGGCGGCGTTCGTCGACACCTCCTGCCCGAAGAGGTCGAGCGAGAGCGTGTAGTGCAGGTTCAGCTTTTTCTGGATCGTGGGCAGGTCGATGACACCCAGATCGCGGACCTTGCCCACATCGTAAGGGTCGGTGATACCCGCCTTGTTCATCGCCTCGCAGGTCGCCTGGATGGTGCGGCCGACGCCGGTTTCGCCCACGAACATGTGGTGCGCTTCCTCGGTCAGCATGAAGCGGCAGGTGCGCGACAGCGGGTCAAAGCCGGACTGGGCGAGCGATTCAAGCTGCATCTTGCCGTCGCGGTCGGTGAAATAGGTGAACATGAAGAAGGACAGCCAATCCGGCGTTTCCTCGTTGAAGGCGCCCAGCATCCGAGGTGCATCTTCCGACCCTGAGGACCGGACCAGCAATTCGTTCGCCTCTTCCCGGCCGTCACGCCCGAAGTACTTTTGCAGCAGGTAGACCATCGCCCAGAGGTGGCGGCCTTCTTCCACGTTCACCTGGAAGAGGTTGCGCATGTCATAAAGCGAGGGTGCGGTGAGGCCGAGGAACTTCTGCTGCTCGACCGAGCCCGGCTCTGTATCACCCTGAATCACGATCAGGCGCTTGAGCATGTTGCGGTATTCGCCCGGCACTTCCTGCCAGGCAAGCTCGCCCTTGTGCTCGCCCATGGGGATGCGGCGATCTTCCACGGCGGGGGCCAGCAACACGCCCCAGCGGTATTCCGGCATCTTCACGTAGTCGAACTTGGCCCAGCCCTTGGGGTCCACGCTGACGGCGGTGCGCAAGTAGACCATGCTTTCCTGGAAGTTCTGCGGGATCAGGTGGTTCCACCAGTTGATATAGCCAGGGTGCCATTTCTCCAGCGCTTTCAGCACCTTCTTGTCCTGGCTCAGGCCGACGTTGTTCGGGATTTGGGTGTCGTAGCTTACGTTGATCAGATCGAGCATTTCATTTCTCCCACAAGGGTGGAGGAGACCTCCACCTTACCAATGACATTTCGTAAGGTGGGCGTGTCGCCCACCCACCGTTCACACACGTTCCATGTTGTATTTGCCGCGCACGCCCGTGCCGTAGCGTTGCAGGGCACCTTCCGGACCCACCGCGTTGGGCCGGTTGAAAATCCAGTTCTGCCAGGCGGTGAGACGGCCAAAAATGCGCGTCTCCATCGTCTCGGGGCCCGCAAAGCGCAGGTTCGCCTCCATACCCGTCATCGCATCGGGGCTGAAGCTGGCGCGCTCTTCCATGAAGAGCCGCACTTCGTCTTCCCAATCGATATCGTCATAGGCGTAGGTTACAAGGCCCAGCTCTTCGGCCTCTTCGGCCTCGAGCGCCTCGCCGACGGAGGATTTCAGCTTTTCGACATGCTCCGGGCTGCCGAGGAAGCGCGTCTCGAGCCGCGTCAGATCGTTGCTCATCGGGTATGTCCCGAAATTCCCGTCGGTCATGGTGACGGTGGCCAAAGGACGGTTATCGCCGTCGAATTCCTCGAGCATCATGTAGCTGCGGTCCACCGCCCAGAGCAGTTCGGCCAGCGGTCCGGCAAAGCAGGACCCATGTTCGACAATCGCGACCAGCGAGCGCGAGGTCATGTCGATCCGCTTCAGCACCCGCTTCCAGTACTGCAGCACCTCATTGGCGAGCCAGTGGTCGCGGTTCTCCAGCAGCAGCGCCTCGTGGGCTGTAACCTTCTCGGGATCGCCCTGCGTCTGGAACTCGATCAGCCCAAGCTCCTTTTCGTTGTTGCGCAGGTGCAGGATCGCGTCGTCCAGCTCGCGCGCGCAGCGCAGCAGCCAGGCCTCGGCGCCTTGAGCGGTGAATGCGTCCATGTCCGCGGGCGCGTCCTCGTCCGGCCCCTTGATCGTGACCGTCGCGCGCTTCTCGTCCCGGTGCAGCGCGACTTCGACGGTGGAATATGTCACGCCATAGTCCGAGAAGCTCCGCGAAAGCGGTGTCAACTCGATCCCCTTCTCCACATCGGCCTTGTCAGATGTCTCGGCCAGTTCCTTTGCCCGCGCCGCAACCTGTTCGTCGAAGGTCGAGTTTGGAAAGACCTCGTCGACCAGTCGCCATTCCACCGCACGCTTACCGCGCACGCCTTCCTCGATTGAACAGAAGACATCCGCCAGATCGCGGCGCACCTTGCGCTTGTCGGTCACGCGGGTCAGGCCCCCGGTGCCGGGGAGCACCGCAAGAAGCGGCACTTCGGGCAGCGCCACCGAAGAGGTGGAATCATCGGTCAGCATGATGTGGTTACAGGCCAGCGCCAGCTCGTAGCCGCCGCCCGCGCAGGCTCCTTTGACGGCGCAGATGTAGTTCTGCCCGCTGTCGGCCAGTGCGGCCTCGAAGGTATTGCGGGTTTCGTTGGTGAACTTGCAGAAGTTCACCTTGTGGCTATGCGCGGCCCCGCCAAGCATGCGGATGTTGGCCCCCGCACAAAACACCTTGTCCTTGGCCGATTGCATGACGACGACCTTGACCTCGGGGTGCTCGAACCGCATGCGCTGCACGATGTCCGCAAGCTCGATATCAACGCCCAGATCATAGCTGTTCAGCTTCAGCTCGTAGCCTTCGAACAGCCCGCCCTTTTCATCCACGTCCATCGACAGCCAAGCAATGGGGCCATCGTAGTCGACCTTCCAGTGACGGTATTTCGCGGGGTCGGTCTGAAAGTCGATCATCTTGGACATATGTGGCTCCTTCACACGGGCGCTGACGTTGCGGTACTATAATTCATAGTTTTGCCAGCACCAGACCAATTAGGTCAGTATTTCGCAGCAAAATTTGCAATATATTGCACCATTATCGCTTAATCCCGCCCCGCACCCCTTCAACGGCTTTGGCAAGTGCCGCCGCATGCTGCCCCAGAATCGCTTTGTCGCGCGGCAACCGCCGGACATGCTCTTCAACCATATCACAGAGGCGCATCGCGGCCTTGGGGCGGTCCATCCGCAACTTCAGCCGCGCGTTCGCCAGCTGGATCAGCGCCTGTACCATTTCGCGTTCCTCCGTGCCCGGCGGGGTTCGCATCCAGACCGCCTCAAGCACCTCGTGGCATTCCCAGAAATACCCGGCCTCGAGATACGCAAGCCCGGCGCGAAAGGCGCTTGTGTCGGCCAGGGCGTCAACCGGGGTCTTTTCGGTCACGCTCGCCTTGATTGCGTCGAACCAGTCTTCGGCGTGTCGTGCGGTCTGACCCGGAACATAGGCGTGGGGCGGCATGAGTATGCCGTGCGTCATCTATGCGATTGCCACCGGCTCGCGTTCCAGCCGGTCCAGACGGGCGCAGAACTCCGCAATCGCGGCGCGCGTTTCTTCGGGATGTTCAAGATGGGGCGCATGCCCGCAGTCATCGAGAATAAGGGTTTCCACCGGTGAATAAATACGGTCCTCGATCTCGGCGATCTGCGCGAGCGTTCCATAAGGATCGTCCCGCCCCTGGATCGCCAGCACGGGAATGCGCCAGTGGTCGATCACATCGGCCACGTTCCAGTCCTCGAACTCTGGGTCGGTCCACGCCCCGTGCCAGCCGTGAAAGGCCACGTCCACATTGGTGTGATATTTTGCCAGCTTATCTTTCAACCGGCCTTCGTCAAAGGCCCGACCTGCCCCGCGGATCGTCTCGAGCCCCCCCGGCTCGGTAAAGAAATGCGGTGCTATCAGCACGAGGCCCCGCACCCGCAGGTCCGACACAGACCCGGCATATATGGCCGCGATGGTTGCCCCGTCCGAATGGCCCAGCAGGATGCAGTGTCCGATGCCCAAGGCGTCAAGCACACCGCCCAACACCTCCTCTGCCTCCCGCGTCATGTAGTCAAGCGGCCGCGGCAGCGCTACAGGATCAGAGCCACCGTAGCCCGCGCGCGAGTAGGCGACCACACCCAACCCGGTTTCGGCCGTCAGCTTCTCGGGAAAATCCTTCCACTGCGCGACAGAGCCCAGCCCCTCGTGCAACAAGACGATGGTCAGATCATCGCCCGGCGGCGGACCCCAGCAGGCGTATTCCAGCGCCTTGCCATCAACGGTGATGGGTTGCGCTGGCGCGGCTGACCATTCGGCAGGCATCAGGCGTCCTCCCGCAGCTTGAAGCGCTGGATCTTGCCCGTCGCGGTCTTGGGCAGTTCATCGACCACCTCGATCCAGCGGGGATATTTCCAAAGCCCGATCTTGGCCTTCACATGCGCCTTCAGTTCTTCCTTGAGCGCATCGTCGCCCTCGCCCGACTGGAGCACGACATAGGCCTTGGGCTTCTCAAGCCCTTCGTCGTCCCGGTGCGCAACCACCGCCGCTTCCAAGACTTGCGGGTGGCTGACCAGCGCGCCTTCGACTTCGAAGGGCGACAGCCAGATGCCAGAGACCTTGAACATGTCGTCGGTGCGCCCGCAATAGACCAGCCGCCCATCGCTGCGCCTTTCGTACTTGTCACCGGTTCGCGTCCAGATGCCTTCGAAGGTGCTGCGGCTCTTGTCGCGCTGGTTCCAGTAGCAGTTGGCGGCAGAGGCACCGCTGACCAGCAACTCACCAACCTCGCCTTCGGCGACGTCCTGCCCGTTTTCGTCCACCAGCCGCAGATTGTAGCCCGGTACGGCAACGCCCGAGGTGCCGTAGACGATATCGCCGGGACGGTTACTGAGGAAAATGTGCAGCATCTCGGTCGAGCCGACGCCATCCAGAATGCCCACACCGGTATACTTTTCCCAGCGCTTGCCCACGTCCTCCGGCAGCGCCTCACCTGCCGAGATACAGACGCGGAGCGATACGTCGGGCGCGCCGGTCTTGTCCATCTGCGCGACCATGGCGGCATAGAGCGTTGGCACCCCGCAGAAAACAGTCGGCTTGTGTGCGGCGATCGTATCGATCATCCCCGGCGGGGTCGGTCGCCCCGTGAAAAGCACGCTCGATGCCCCCACTGACAGGGGAAAGGTCATCTCGTTGCCAAGGCCGTAGGCGAAAAAGAACTTGGCCGCCGAGAGCACCACGTCATCCTCGCGGATGCCCAGCACCTGCGCGCCGTAGGTGTCGGCGGTCGCGCGCATCGCCGAATGGATATGGGCCACCCCCTTGGGCTGCCCGGTGGACCCCGAGGAATAGAGCCAGAAGGCAACCTCGTCGGGGCTGACAGGTGCGGTTTTTTCGGCGGGGGCATCGGCGATGAAATCCGCAAACGATGTTGTGCCTTCCGCGGTCTCGCCGATGACCACGACCTCGCGGATGTAGGGGCTGTCCTTGACCGCGGGCGCGACGGTTTCCCAGAGCGGCGCAGAGACGATGAGGATTGCCGCCCGGCTGTCACGAAGGATGCTGGAATAGACCGGCGTTGCCAGAAGTGTGTTCATCGGGATCGGCACGACCCCGGCTTTCATCGCCCCGAAGAAGATTTGCGGAAACTCGATCTGGTCCAGCACCAGCACCGCCGCGCGTTCCTCGGGGCGGATGCCCGCGCGCCTGAGCGCGCACGCGACCCGGGCGGAACCGTCGGCCATTTCCGCATAGCTCAGCGTGCGGCCACTTTCGGCCTCGGTGTAGGCGATCTTGTCTCCGCGCCCCTCCTCAAGGTGGCGGTCGACGAAATAATACGCCGCATTCGCGTCGGTCGATAACATTGTGGCTCCTCCTCGTTACGCAACATTGTGCAGCCCATGGCCAAACAGGCAAGATTCGAGACGCTCCCTTGCAGTTTAGTGCAAGATACCCAGCCGCCCCTTGCCATCGGGCTCATACAGACGGTCGACCAGCGCAGCGCGGCGCTGCAGCAAGCGGGGGAAGTTGATGTTGCCCTTCGCCGTCGCCTCGCCCTCGGCCATCGACGGCGGTTCGGACAGAACCAGCGCACAGGTCACGCGCGTGGCGCTGCCGGTGGCCTTTGCCGCAAGCCCCTCAAGCCTTTCGGTCAGCGCTTGAGCCAGTTGCGGACAGATGAGAACACCATCCTCGTCGGACAGCTCCCAGCCCTGAGCGGCAATCGCCCCCCGGTTGGGCAGAATCAGCGCGCCGACCTCGTCGCGGCCCGCGCCGGTGATCACAACGTCCTGCGCGAAGGGGGCAAGGGCGGCCAGCACGTCAAGCCGCAGGTTCGCCGCCTGTACCCAGGTGCCGGTGCCAAGCTTGAAATCCTCAGACATGCGTCCGTCGAACCGCAGGCCCGCCGAGGGGTCTTCGGGGTCGACAAAGCGCATGGCGTCGCCGGTGATGAAAAAAACCTCGTCGTCGAAGGCCTCTTCGGTCTTGCGCGGATCGTTCAGGTAACCCGGCGTGACGTTGTCGCCCTTCACCCGCGCATCGAAACGCCCCATGCCGTCCGGCACCAGCTTGACCGTGATCCCCGGCATCGGCACACCTACGATCCCGGCCCCCTTGACGGGTTCATGGCAGATCAACACCCCCGGCGCCGTTTCGGTCAGCCCCCATGAGGTGGTGATCAGCGGCAAGGGCTTGCCCGCCTCCTGCGCCAGCCGCTCCAGCGCCGCCCACGTTTCCTGCGGCAGCGAGGCACCCGCGTAGAAGATCATGTCCAGATCGGCGAAATAAGTCTCGCGCAGGGCCGCGTCACGCTCAAGCGCCGCGACAAGCTGGGCAAAGCCGACGGGCACGTTGAAGCTGAGCGTGCCCGAGACACGGGACAGATTGTCGAGCGTCCGGTCGAAAAACCCCGGCGCGGGTTTGCCCTCGTCGATGTAAAGCGCGCCGCCGTTGACCAGCATCAGGTTGAAGTTGTAGGAGCCGCCAAAGACATGGTTCCACGGCAGCCAGTCCACGATGCGCGGCGGGCGCTTGGCGACGAAGGGCAGGCAGGCGGCGACCTGCGCCTGGTTGGTGGTCATCATGCCCTGCGTCGTGAGCACCCCCTTGGGGTCCGAGGTCGAGCCGGAGGTCATCAGGATCTTGGCGAGCGTGTTGGGACCGACCGCCGCCGCCGCTTCGGTCATGTCAGCACCGCCCGGCTTCAGAAGGTCCGCGAAATCGGTGACACCATCCGTCGGCGTGGAACTGAGCGCCTCGATCCCGGCAAGCGCGTCGAGCGCCAAGGCACTGGCGTATTGCGCAGCGTCCGAGGCATAGACCAGCCCCGGCTTGACCAAGTTCACCGCGTGGATCAGGCGCGGATGTGCGGCGGGGATCAGGGAATATTGCTCGGCCAGCGGCACCGTCGGAATGCCCACGTATTGCGCCGCCAGCGTCAACAGCCCGTGATCGACAGAGTTGCCCGACAGTACGAGGATCGGCCTCTCCGGCCCCAGATCGCGTTCCAGAAGATGGCCGGCAATCCCATGCGCCGCACGTTGCGCCTCGGCATAGGTCACCTCACGCCAGCCCTCGCCCGCACGTTCGGCCAAGAACACCGCATCCGGCGTTCGTTCCGCCCAGTGATCCAACCAATCGCCGCTGCACCGCGCCACGGGCCCAACCTCATAGGCGGAACGCAGCAGAACGCTCCCGTCCGCCCGGTCCTCCCGGCGGACGCGGTGGGCTTTCAGGTTCAGACGGTCGGTCATGTCATTTGCCTCAGTCAGGCAGCAGGAAAAGCGTAATCGCCGGGAAGGCCACAAGAATGATCACCCGCACGATATCGGAACCGACGAAATACATCACCGCCCGGTAGGTCTGGGTGATCGGCGTCTCCCGATCCATCGAGTTGATGATGAAAAGGTTCATCCCCACGGGCGGCGTGATCAGCCCGACCTCGACCACGATCAGGACAAGGATACCGAACCAGATCGCCAGATGCTCGGGCGACATGCCGAAATCCATCGCGGTGATCACCGGGAAAAAGATCGGGACGGTCAGCAGGATCATCGACAGGCTGTCCATCAGGCAGCCGAAAATCAGGTAGAAGGTCAGGATCACGCAAAGCACGAAGATCGGGCTGAAGCCCTGATTAACCACCCATTCCGCCATGAACTGCGGCACACCCGAAAGTGCAAGAAAGCCGTTGTAAAACCCCGCCCCCAGCACGATGAAAAAGATCATCGCCGTCGTGCGCGCAGTACCCAGCAGGCTCTCGGCCAGCACTTTCCAATTCAGGCTGCCCGACAAGAGCGCCACAAGTCCCGTGCCCGCCGCCCCGATGGCCGCACCTTCGGTGGGCGTGAACCAGCCCGCATAGATACCGCCCACCACCACAAGGAAGATCGTCAGCACCGGCCAGCACTCTGCCAGCGCACGAAACCGCTCGCCCATGGGCACAGGTTCTCTGGTGCCCGCCGCATCCGGGTGCAGCCGCACATAGAGCGAGATGGTCAGCATGTAACCGATCGCGGCAAGGATGCCGGGGATGAACGCCGCAAGGAAAAGCTTGGCGATGTTCTGCTCGGTCAGGATCGCGTAGATCACCAGGATCACCGAAGGCGGGATCAGGATGCCCAGAGTTCCCCCCGCGGCGAGCGTCGCGGTGGAAAAACCGCCCGAATAGCCGTAGCGCTTCAGCTCAGGAAGCGCGACCTTGGACATCGTCGCTGCCGTGGCAAGCGACGATCCGCAGATCGCGCCAAACCCCGCGCAGGCACCGACCGCGGACATCGCGACCCCGCCACGCCGGTGCCCGAGGAAGCTCTCCGCCGCACGGAAAAGCGCCTGGCTCATCCCCGAAAGCGTCGCGAACTGCCCCATCAGCAGGAAGAGCGGAATGATCGTCAGCGAATAGTTGGAGAAGGTCGTGTAGGTCTCGGACCGCATCTTGGCCAGAAGCGGCGTGGGATTGCCTCCCATGGCGATGTACCATCCCGCGAAACCGCAGAGCATCATCGCAAGCCCGATGGGCGCGCGCAGAAAGACCATGAGCAACAGGACAGGAAAGGACCAGAAGCCAAGCTCGAGACTGCTCATCTCAATGCTCTCCGTGCTCGGAAGGCAGGATCGGGGTGTCGCACGTCGCTTCGATGATCCGTATGACAGCGCAATAGACTGCCGTGACCGAGGCCACCGCGCCCGCGGCAAAGCTGGCCGCATAGGACCACCAGATCGGGAACTGCAGGAACAGCGTTGTCTGCCCGTTGCGGATGTAGCGTTCCATCCCGCCATAGAGTTGGGCAACGATGAGTATGATCACGGCAGCCAGCACGACTTCCCAGAAGGCGGCGATCCAGCGGTTCGACCTGCGCCCCAGAAACGAGGTAAAGATGTCGACCGTCGCATGCGCCCCGTAGAACTGGCAGATCGGCAGGAACGAGAAGATGGCAAAGGCCACGCCCGCCTCGAGCAGCTCGTAGCTGCCGTTGATCTCGCCCACGCCGAGATCGAGCACCCATTGCGAAAGCCCCGTGAAGTTGCTGTCGAAGAATTCCGTATGAAAGAACTTGTTGATGGAGCGGCCCACGATCGAAGCGGTGGTCAGCACGATCAGCCCAAGGAGCACGACGCCCCCGAGCAGCGCGGTCAGGCGAACAAGAAACTGGATCAGCCGGTGCATGGGATCGTCTCGCGGGTCGAAAGAAAAACCTGCGGCGGCACAAAGGGCCGCCGCAGATCAACTTGTGAAAAGGATTACTTGTCGTAGGCTTCCATCAGCGCCCGGGCCTCGTCGATCAGCGCCTGGCCGTCGATTCCCTTGCTGTTCATGTCCGCGACCCATTCGTCGTAGATCGGCTGCGCCGCGTCGCGCCATGCCTGCACATCGTCGCCCGAGACGGTCACGATGTTGTTGCCGCGATCCACCGCCAGCTGACGTGCGGGACCATCGGAATCCGCCTGCGTGCCACCGGCAAAGATCGAGAACTCAAGACCCGAATTGTCGTCGATCACCTTTTTGAGGTCATCCGGCAGGCTTTCGTAACGGTCCTTGTTCATCGCCAGAACGAAGGTCAGCACATAAAGCGCATTGCCCTCGAACTCGGTATGGTTGCTGACCAGCTCCGGCACCTTCAGCGCCGCCGTCACTTCCCACGGAATGGTCGTGCCGTCGATCACGCCTTTGGACAGACCCTCGGGCACTGCCGGAACCGGCATGCCGACCGGGGTCGCGCCGACCTTTTCCAGAAGCGAGTTCACGAGGCGCGAACCACCGCGGATCTTGAGACCTTCCATATCTGAGGGCGTGCGCACTTCCTTGTTGGCGTGGATCATGCCGGGGCCATGCACCCAGGTGCCGAGGATATGCACGTCCTGAAACTCAGTGTCCTTCATGTGCTTTTCGAACATCTGCCAATAGGCCGAGGACATCGCGCGCGCGTTCGTCATCATGAAGGGCAGCTCGAAAACTTCTGTCCGGGGGTAGCGGCCCGGCGTGTAACCGACCACGGTCCACACGATATCGGCCACCCCCTCGATGGCCTGGTCCATCAGCTCCGGCGGCACGCCGCCCAGCTGCATGGACGGATAGCGCTCGACCTTGATACGGCCGCCGCTGTCCTCTTCGACACTGTCTGCCCAGACGTCCAGCACCAGCTTCGGCACGTTGGCCTGGGGCGGCAGGAACTGGTGCAGACGCAGCGTGACCTCCTGCGCCATGGCCGTCGACGCCATCAGCGTCGCGGCAACAGCCGCACCAGCCATGCCCATCAGTGTTCTGCGTGAAATCATCATCATCTCCCTTGTTAAGTCCTTGGCCGCGCTGACACGCGCGGTCTTGATTGTGTCCGCGACGGGCCGGGCACCGGTCGCCGCAGTCTTCTCTTGTGAGATTCGGTATTCTTCTCCCTATCGCGGCTTGGGCCGCTTGTATTTTGCTCACGCTAAGCGATGCATTGCATCTTGTCACGGCTGAATTGGCCGCGTCCGGAAATAGTCCCGCGACAGTTGAACGCGATATTATTCAGATGGTTATTATGGATATTCGTCCCGCAATACGTGCTGGCTGACATATCGGCAGGGCAGATCATGCAGTATCCTGCACACCTGTCGCAGCGCAATTGCCGGAAGAAGGGGAGTGGTGGCGTTAGGTGGACTTGAACCACCGACCTAACGATTATGAGTCGTTCGCTCTAACCAACTGAGCTATAACGCCATCGGCGGGTGAACTAAGATAGCACTGCGTCATCGTCAAGTCCAAAACAGGCTGTGACGTGCCCGCCGCGAAATTCCCCTATCGAACCGAAGATGCCTGACCGCACCGTAATGCCCAGCGTCCGCCCCATTGTCGCCCGAAACGCCGGGCATGCAGCGGGCAAAGGGGATGGTAATGCGAGAACGAACGATATCTGTCGACAACTCATGTCTGTCTCGATCGAGTCAGGTGGCCGCGTCGTCGGCGAGACCGGGCCTTACTCTGCTTAAGGTAGCAGGCGGGCGCCCTGCGCTCTCGCCAATTGAGACCCTTCCGACCTCGCGATATAGAAACGTCGCCAGCATTCCCGCATGCCGGGAAAGGGTGTCAGAATTGCGCCATCCACTACACGTTTTCGGCATCGCCTATTTGGCGATTGGCCTTCTCTATGCTAAAGCTTTGGGCGAGCCTCTGCTGCTGCTTAACTTGGAAATGCTGCCTTCCATCTTAACATCCAGCGGACACAGCTGGACCGTTGTTTCATTCGGTCTGGCCGTTTCTGTTGTTTTCTGTTGGGCGGCGTCAAATTGGGTACTTCGGCAGGCTTCTGCGGTCGAGGGGACCTGACATGGGAGCGGGACGCGCCAAAGCCACCAATTTGCGGATCCGGCATTCGTTTACCGGCCAGTCGATCTATCTGGGCGGCCAGACACGAGTCATTCTGGACGGCTTTCAACCCGATTGGATGCGGGTTGCAATACCCGCAAACGTTGTATCTTTCAAGGGTGCGGCACAGAAAGTCGTCAAGAACCGGGTGCTCAAGATACCGATGCCAGCAAACGATAACCTCGCACCGCTCGACCCATAACGGCTAGTGCGCAGGGGCACGCACAGCGTCAAGCAGGCTGCGGCCACCGTCGACCACCAGTACCTCACCGGTCATAAAGCCCGAACTGTCGGCGGCCAAGTATTGCACCGTCTCGCACAACTCCGTCGGCGCGGCGATCCTGCCAAGGGGCGTGTGATCGCGGATATCATCGCGCCATTCCCTGTTTTCGGCCACCGAGTCCCGCAAGGAGCCGCTCATCACCGAACCGAAGGAAATCGCATTCACCCTGATCCGGTGCGGCGCAAGCACCAATGCCATCGTACGGGTCATCTGCTGTACCGCCGCAGCCGCGATGGAATAGCCCATCAGCTCGGGCTGGATATGCGTCGCCGCGATCGAGCTGAGGTTTATGATGGACCCGACCTGCCCCTCCTCCTGATCCTCGGCCTGCTTGATCATACGCTTGGACACGTACTGCGTCAGGTGCAAGGCGGTCATCAGGTTCTGATCCAGAAGCGTCTGGACAGAATTGTCCTCCACGTCCATCGCATCGGTCAGCAGCAACTGGCGCGAGGCATTCACGAGGATATCCACCTGGTCGAACGCGTCGATGGTGGCCGAAACGAGGTTGGCAATGGTCAGCCGCTGGCGCAGATCGCCCGCGAAGGTCCGGATGTTGCCGTCCTCGTGCTCATCGCCCAATTCCTCGGCCAGTTTCTTTTCGTCCACGTCGGCGCACATCACGTTTGCGCCCTTGTCGGCCAGATGGCGCGCGATGGCCAACCCGATGCCGTTGGCGGCACCGGTCACAATGGCCGTCTTGCCCTGAACAGAGAATGACATGGCTCTCTTCCTTGTCCTTGCCCGCCGCCGGGCCTAGCGCCGCCGCCGCGCGGGCCGCGTCGCGTGAAACAGTTTGAACCGCGCATCGCCGCCGATTTCCTCAACCTGCGCGAAACGCTTTTTCAGCTCGGCCTCGTAAGGCAGATGGCGGTTGGCCACCATCCAGAGATCGCCGTGAGCAGACAGGATACGCGCCGCCGATGCAACAAAAGCCTGCCCGATCTGCGGCTCCGCAGCCCTTCCTGTGTGGAATGGCGGGTTCATCACGACCACGTCCATCTTGTGGGGCGGCTCCCAGTGGGCCACATCGGCCCAGTGAAACACAGCGCGCTTGTCGGTGACGTTGCGGCGCGCACATTCAAGCGCCATGTACCCCGCCTCCACCAGGTGGACCGAGGTCACGTCAGGTCGGGTCAGCACATGAGCCGCGAGAAATCCCCAACCGGCACCCAGATCGGCGACATTGCCGGTCAGCTTGTCGGGTAGCGCATCCACCAGCAGCGCGGAGGCGAGATCGACCTCATCGGCCGAGAAGACACCGGGGGCGGTCCAGAACCCGCCCTCTGTCTGTGAAGGTCCCTCCGCCCAGTCGGCAAAGAACTCCGCCGCCGAGGCGTCGATCCAGAACATCTTGCCGTGGGCCTTGGACACCGGGCCATGGACTGTCACCCGCGCCTTCATCTCTTTCAGGATCGAATCCACGCCGTCGGTCTTTTGCCCGTCGATCACGACCACCCCATCGCTCCGCGCGCAGGCATCCGCGATCAGCACACGGGCTTCGGCCTTGGCGCGGGGCAGGCAGACGATCGCTGCCGCATAGCGCTCCTGTGCCGTCTGCCGCACATCGTATCCCCGCCCCTCCCAGATGTCGTAGAAGGGCTTGTAGTCGTGGATGATGTCACATTGATCGGGGACCAGTTCCCTCAGGTCCGCCTCGATCGGCGGGCGGTACACCGCAATCCGCCCCTCTTCCGGCAGGTCCAGTCCCCCGCCGCTCAAGGCCACCTGCAATCGCGCGTCAATCACACGCTATTCTTCTTTTTCCATGGTGCACTGCAGCGGATGCTGATGCCGCCGCGAGAAATCCATCACCTGCGCGACCTTGGTCTCGGCGATCTCGTGGCTGAAGACACCGACCACCGCCAACCCCTTCTTGTGCACGGTCAGCATGATCTCGAAGGCCTGCGCATGGGACAGCCCGAAGAACCGCTCAAGCACATGAACGACGAATTCCATCGGCGTGAAATCGTCATTCAGCAGCAACACCTTGTATAGCGGCGGCCGCTTGGTCTTGGGCTTGGTTTTCGTCAGCAGGCCGGTTTCGCCGTCACCGTCTTTCCGGTCTGCCATCATCAGGTCATCAAGGCGCATTGCTGCTCCGAGGAATTTCATGTTCGATTGCGAGTCTTGAGAGGCGTTATATAACCCCGTGCGCCCGTTAGAAAAGAGGGATGCGGCAAATGAGCGTGACACTGACCACCATCGGCCTCGATGCCGACGACACCCTGTGGCACAACGAACGCTTTTTCGCCATGACGCAGGACCATTTCGCCGATCTTTTGCGCGATCATTCCCACAAGGATCACCTGATGGAGCGGCTGCTTGCCGCAGAGCGGCGCAACCTTCCCCATTATGGATTTGGAATCAAGGGCTTCACCCTTTCGATGATCGAAACCGCCATCGAGGTGACGGACGGAAAGGTCCCCGCCGGGGTGATCGCGGAAATCCTCGACGCGGGCCGGGACATGCTTTCGCACCCCATCGAGCTTTTGCCCTATGTCGAGGCGTGTATCGAGACCCTCAGAAAAAACTACAAATTGATCCTGATTACCAAGGGCGATCTGCTCGATCAGGAACGTAAGCTGGCGCAATCCGGCCTACGCGATCATTTTGACGCGATCGAGATCGTCTCGGACAAAACGGCTGCGGTCTACGCGGACATCTTCCACCGCCACGGTACTGGCGCCGACCAGGGGCTGATGGCAGGCAATTCCATTGCGTCGGATGTGCTGCCGATGATCGACGCGGGCGGTTGGGGTGTTCACATCCCGCATGACCTGACGTGGGCGCTTGAGCATGCCCAGAAACCGGAGGCATCGCATCGCTTTGCCGAACTGCCGCATCTTGGTGCCTTGCCCGATCACTTGCGCGAGTTGACCGGTCTTCTAGCCAAGTGAATCGCTGCACCGGTGCCCCAATCGCGCCACATTCCTGCCACATTGGCCCCTATGGTGTGGCACCCTGAGCCCGCCGCTACATGTTGAAGAAACGACGTATGAGTTTCGCCTATTTCCCTTGATTCAAAGGGTTTATCGAAAATCCAACCTGTGTTAGCCTTTGAGCCATAATAAAATGGCCAGTCGAAAAATCGGCGGCCCGAGGCAGAAAAAGGCAGGTTATCATGAAGGCGCGACGCGTATCGTCGGCCCGTTTCGGGGTATTTCTCATCACGGCAATCTGGCTGTTGGTCCTCGTGCCGCTGAGCGCGATGTCCGCCCCCTATGCCGCCTACGTGATGGACGCCCGCACTGGCAAGGTCCTGCACTCCTCCAACGCCGAGACCCGGCTGCACCCCGCCTCGCTGACCAAGATGATGACCCTCTACATCGCCTTCGAGGCGGTGAAGAACGGCGAGATATCCCTCGACAGCCTGGTGACCGTCTCTAGCAAGGCGGCCGCCGAACCACCCTCCAAACTGGGCCTGCGGGCCGGTCAGCGGATCAAGCTTCGCTACCTGATCCGGGCGGCGGCAGTGAAATCCGCCAACGACGCCGCCACCGCGATCGGCGAGGCGATCTCGGGCTCGGAGGCGCGCTTTGCCCGACGGATGAACCGTACTGCCAAGGCGATGGGGATGACCCGCACGACCTTCAAGAACATGCATGGCCTGACCGAGGCCGGACACCTGTCGACCGCCCGTGACATGACGATCCTGGGCCGTCACCTGATCTACGACTATCCGCAATACTATAACCTCTTCTCGCGCATGACGGCGGATGCAGGCGTGCGCCGTGTGAACCACACCAACCGCCGCTTCCTGAGCGACTACAAAGGGGCCGATGGCATCAAGACGGGCTACACCCGCGCGGCGGGCTTCAACCTGACCGCCTCGGCGGAGCGCGGAAGCGAGAGGGTCATCGTGACCGTCTTCGGTGGCAAATCCACTTCGTCGCGCAACGCCAAGGTGGCAGAACTGATGGACCTGGGCTTCCGCCGCGCGCCATCAAGCGCGCCGCTGCGCAAGCCGGACGCACCCGTCTATGCCGATGTCGAAACCGCGCCAAGCGTCGCTCCCGGCTCGACTGCAGGCGGCGCGGGCAAGACGATCAGGCTGGTCGGTGCGGTCAAGACCTCCAAGCGCCCCGTCCTGCGCCCGGGCACCGAGGCACCGGTACTTGTGGCCGCCGCGCCCGAGCTTCCTGTGACCAAGGCGGATATCACCGCAGCGCTTACCGAGGCCGTCACCACACCCGCCCCCGCACCCAAGCCAGAGACGACGTTGGTCGCCGCACGCACTTCCGTTCGGCCAGAGCCACGTCCAAAGGCGGCGCAGATCACCAAGCCGAAGCCCAAGCGCGTCGTCGAGCAGGAGATCGTTACACGCGTCTCTACCTCGGGCGGACGCCACTGGGGCGTGAACGTCGGCCGCTACCCAAGCCGCTACGCCGCCGAGAAGGTGCTTTTGCAAACCGCGCTTGCGGAAATGGCCACGCTTGACGGCACCCTGCGCAAGGTCGTGCATCGCCCCCAAGGGTACGACGCAAACTTCCTCGGCATGACCCGCGAAAGCGCCGATCTGGCCTGCCGCAGGCTGGCCGCGCGCAACATCTCCTGCTTCATGATCGGCCCCGGCTGAGCCCTTCGCCTTCCCGCAGTTTCTCCGCCTCGCGCGCCTGCCGCCGCAGCCAGGCGACAAAGGCCTTCACCGGTTTGCGCAAGACGCCCGGTCGCGTGACGATGTGATAGCCCGAGAGAGGCGTTTCCTCGGTATGCAGAACGCGGAGCCGTCCGGCGGCAATGTCGCGCGCCACGAATTCGCGCACCGTTACCGCTACGCCCTGACCGTCGCGCGCGCCGTCCAGCATCAGGTTGCCGGGCACCTGCATCATTCCCTTGGACATCCCCTCGACCCCGAAGCGCCGCAGCCAGCGCGTGCTTTCCGATGTCCCGAATTCCTCCAGCCAGGGGTATTTGCCCAGTTCGTTGAGATCCGAGATGGGTGCATCGCCCACCAGCGAAGGCGCCGCGACTACGACCATGGGCGACTGCAACAGCATCTCGGCCTCGACCCCTGGCCAGGGGCCTGTCCCGTACCGGATCGCGAGGTCGATCCCGTCGGCGTCGAGCGAGACAATATTGGCCGACGGGTCAATCATCAGGTCGACGTCCGGATAGGCGGCACGGAACGTCGACAGGCGCGGCATCAGCCATGACGCCGCAAAGGTCGGTGTCACAGAGACATGCAGCGGTCGCGTCTCCTGTAGGCCGGTGATTTCCTCGACCACCGCGATCATCCCGGCAAAGCCCGATTGCAGCGCCTTCCCCAGCCGCTCACCCTCCGGCGTCAGGACCATTTTGCGCCCCGAGCGATCCAGCAAGGCCACATCGAGGTGTTGCTCGAGTGTCCGTAATTGCTGGCTGATCGCCGCGTGGGAAACGCCAAGCGCCTCCCCCGCCGCAACGACGTTGCGCGTCTGCGCAAAGGCAGCAAAGGCCCGGAGGGCTGAGAGAGGCGGTAGGCTGCGCCAGTTCATATTAAATCCTGACTTACATTTCCTGAATTTCGATGACTCGCTACTTTTCGCCATTTTCTCAAAAATGATTGCATGAACCCAATCGTGAAGGAAATCGAAATGTTAGGAATATATGCAGACGTCTTTCGCACCGCGACCTTTACCAACAGCAGAGAGCTCTACGAGGTCCCGCCAGCCAAAACCGCGGGCAACCGCCGCCGCTGGCGCTTGGGCCGCCGCAAGGTGCTGGTCGACCTCGACAAGCTTTGAGAAACGCCCGCGATGATACAGCCCGAGGTCACAGACCGGCCCCAACTTGATCGGGACCGGATGGTATCCGCCGTCAAATGGATCGCCTCCGCCGCACAGATCATGGGTTATAGCGCGACAGCCCTCGGCCACAGTCCGCTCAACATCTACCTGTTCCTCTTTGGATTGGTCGGATGGTTCATGGTCGGCATCTTCTGGCGAGACCGGGCAATCATGCTGATCCATGTCGTGGCTCTTGGCGCGATGGTTGCGGGGCTGGCCAGCGGTTAGTGCCCGCCGCTGGTCACCCGCTTGTAGAGGTGCCATGTCGCGTGCCCCAGCACCGGCATGGCAACAAACAGCCCCAGAAAGGCAGGGACCATCGCCGCCAGCGTGATCACCGCAATGACAATCCCCCAGATGATGTAGGGTACGAAGGCTGCGGTCACCGCACCGATGGATTTCAGCATCGCGGTGATGAAATCCACGTCCCGGTCCAGCAGCATCGGCATCCCCAGCACGCTGATCGCGAAAACGAAAGTGGCAAAAACCGCCCCCACCGCACTGCCGAAGGCCAGCATCGAAAGCCCTTCGGTGGTCAGGAACACCTCGAGCGAGGACGAGACATTCGTCATCGGTGCGAGCCCGAGAAAGAGGGCAAAGATCATGTGGCCGAGAAAGAACCAGAACATGAAGGTTACAATGATGATTGCCGAGAGCCAGGGGAGCTGGCCACCCCGCTGCGACCAGACCTCCGAGAAAACCGCACCAAAGCCGGTCTCGCCGCCCTCGGTCTTGCGGCGGCTCAACTCGTAGAACCCCACGGCCCCCAGGGTACCCACCAGCGGAAAGCCCATGACGGCAAGGATCAGCCAGAAAGTGTGGCCGGTCGCATAGGTGATCCAGCTCATCACCAGCCCCGCGATCACAAAGAAGCTGGCAAAGATCAGGTCAGGCACCGGATTGGCGACAAAATTCCCCCATCCCTCGGACAGGGACGCTGTGAAATCGCTTTTCGTCGGGCGCCGGATGGCGGGCGCGCCATGGGGTCTTTCCTTCATGGAAACCATATTGCGCAAAAGCGCCGCGCGCCCAATTGATTTCGATCAACTCCGATCAGGTCGCCGCCTGCAGCAGCGTGCGGGTGTAGTCTGACTTCGGCCGCTCATAAAGTTCGTCGGCATCGCCGTATTCAATGATATCGCCGGCCTTCATCACCAGCACCTTGTGCGACATCGCCCGGACCACCTTGAGATCGTGGCTGATGAACAGATACGCCAGACCATATTTCTTTTGCAGGTCCCGCAGCAGGTCCACGATCTGTACCTGCACCGTCATATCGAGCGCGCTCGTGGGCTCGTCCAGCACCAGCAGCTTGGGCCGCAGCACCATGGCGCGCGCAATCGCGATGCGCTGACGCTGACCGCCCGAGAATTCATGCGGATAGCGGTCCATCGTCGCGGGGTCGAGGCCGACTTCGACCATCACCTCATGCACCAGCGCGCGCTGGTCCTGCCCCCGGTCGATGCCATGCACGCCCAGCCCTTCGGCGATGATCTGGAAACAGGTCATGCGCGGCGAGAGCGATCCGAACGGGTCCTGAAACACGATCTGCATTTCCGCGCGCAGGCGGCGGAGCTCGCGCGTGGACCATTTGCGCACGTTCTGATCCATGAAGGTGATCCCGCCCTCGGAGGCAATCAGCCGCATGATCCCCAGCGCCAGCGTGGTCTTGCCAGACCCCGATTCGCCGACGATCCCCAGCGTCTCACCGGAACGCACCGCAAGGGTCGCATCGTTCACCGCCTTAACGTAACCCACCGTGCGCCGCAGCAGCCCCTTCTGGATCGGGAACCAGACCTTGAGATGCTCGGTGCTGACAATCTCGCGCGCATCCGCCGGAATCGGATCGGGTTCGCCCTTGGGCTCCGCACTCAGCAATTTCTTGGTGTAAGCATGTTGGGGATTGTCGAAGATTTCCTTCGTCGGACCCTGCTCGACAATCTCGCCCCGCTGCATGACGCAAACGCGATCCGCGATGCGCCGCACGATGCCAAGGTCATGGGTGATGAACAGAAGCCCCATGCCTTCGCTGTCCTTCAGCTCTTTCAAAAGGTCGAGGATCTGCGCCTGTATCGTCACGTCCAGCGCCGTCGTCGGCTCATCCGCGATCAGCACGTCGGGCTTGTTCGCCAGCGCCATGGCGATCATCACGCGCTGCCGCTGCCCGCCCGACAACTGGTGCGGATAGGCACCCAGGCGGCTCTCCGCATCCTTGATGCCGACCTTGTCGAGCAACTCGAGGATACGCGCCCGCGCGGCCTCGCCCGCCAATCCCTGATGCAGGGCCAGACTCTCTGCCAACTGCTTCTCGATGGTGTGCAGCGGGTTGAGCGACGTCATCGGCTCCTGAAAGATAAAGCTGATGTCGTTGCCCCGCACCTTCCGCAGCATGTTCTCGTCCGCGCCGATCATCTGCTGCCCGTCGTAGGTGACGGACCCCGTGACCGTCGCGCTATCGCCCAGCAAGGACACGGTCGACAGTGCCAAGACCGACTTGCCCGAACCGGATTCACCCACCAGCGCGACCGTCTCGCCCCGCTCGACGGAGAAGCTCACGTTGCGCACCGCATGGGTGACCTTGCCGTCCTGCCGGAAGGATACCGACAGGTCTTTGACCTCCAATAATGCCGTCATTGAGACACCGCCCTGCCACCTGTGCCGATTTCTTCAAAGAAATCGGGCCGGAAATTTCGAAATTTCCGCGCGCTTCTCATGAGAACGTCTTTCTCGGATCAAACGCGTCGCGGATACCTTCGAAGATGAAGACCAGAAGCGACAGCATGATCGCGAAGGTGAAGAAGGCGGTGAACGCGAGCCACGGTGCCTGCAGGTTCTGCTTGGCCTGCAAGGTCAGCTCGCCCAGCGACGGCGCCGAGGACGGCAGGCCGAAACCCAGAAAGTCGAGGATCGCCAGCGTCGAGATCGTGCCGGTGATGATGAAGGGCAGCATCGTCAGCGTCGCCACCATGGCATTGGGCAGCATGTGGCGGAACATGATCGTCACGTTGCTGACGCCCAGCGCCCGCGCCGCGCGCACGTATTCAAGGTTCCGCGCCCGCAGAAATTCCGCGCGCACTACGCCCACGAGAGATGTCCAACTGAAGAGAACCAGCAGAATCACAAGCAGCCAGAAACTGCGCCCCAGGATCGCGAACATGATGATGATCACGTAAAGCGACGGGGTCGATGACCATATCTCGATGATCCGCTGGAATATCAGGTCGAGCCATCCCCCAAAGAACCCCTGCACCGCCCCCGCGATAATCCCGATCAGCGACGCCAGCCCCGTCACGATCAGCGTGAACAGGATCGACAGCCGGAAGCCATGGATCACCCGCGCCAGCACGTCCCGCTTGGTGCCGTCGGTCCCCAGCCAGTTCTGCTCGTTCGGTGGCAGGGGTGCGGCACCGGGGCGGTCCACGGCGGTGTTGTAGGAATACGGGATAATCGGCCAAACCGCCCAGCCCTTCTCGATCTCTTCGCCCTCGATCACACCGTCCTGGGCATCCTCGAGGTATCCTTCGGGATCGTCGAAACAGAGGTCCAGCCCACCCGTCGCAATCAGGCATTTCACTTCCGGGTCGCGATAAACGGCCTCGGTCTGGAAATCCCCGCCGAACTGCGTCTCGGGATAGAAGTTGAAGATCGGCATGTAATAGTCGCCGCGATACTGAACGAGGATCGGCTTGTCGTTCGCCACGAACTCGGCGAACAGCGAAATCCCGAACAGAACCGCGAAAATCCACAGCGACCAATAGGCCCGCTTGTTGCGCTTGAAGTTGCGCCAGCGGCGCTGGTTCAGCGGCGACAGCGCAAAGCGCCCGGGCCGCTCCGGCACCGGGGGCGGCGCATCCATACCGGGCGACTTCTGCGGCAGCGGATCGGTCTCGGCCACGCTGCTCATCCCTCCCTCCGCTCAAAGTCGATGCGCGGGTCGACCAGCACGTACATCAGGTCCGACAGGATTCCGACGACAAGGCCAATGAGGCCGAAGATAAACAGCGTGCCGAAGACAATCGGGTAGTCCCGCGCCACCGCAGCTTCGAAACCCAGCCGCCCCAGACCGTCGAGCGAAAAGATCGTCTCGATGATCAGCGAACCGCCAAAGAACACGCCGATGAACACCGCCGGAAAGCCCGCAATCACGATCAGCATCGCGTTGCGGAACACGTGGCCGTAAAGCACCTTGCGCTCCGACAGCCCCTTGGCGCGGGCGGTCATCACGTAGTGCTTCTTGATCTCGTCGAGAAAGCTGTTCTTGGTCAGCAGCGTCAGCGTGGCAAAGGCGCTGATGGTCGAGGCCAGCACCGGCAGCGTAATGTGCCAGAAGTAGTCGCCGATCTTGCCCAGCAGGCTCAGCTCTTCGAAATTGTCCGACGTGAGGCCGCGCAGCGGGAAAATCTGGTAGTACGACCCCCCCGCGAACAGCACCAGCAGCAGGATCGCGAACAGAAAGCCGGGGATCGCATAGGCCGCGATGATCGCGCCGGAGGTCCAGGTGTCAAAGCTGGAGCCATCCTTCACCGCCTTGCGGATGCCCAGCGGAATCGACACCGCGTAGGCGATCAGCGTCGACCAAAGCCCCAGCGTGATCGACACCGGCAGCTTTTCCTTGATCAGCTCGATCACCCCGATCGACCGGAAATAGCTCTCACCGAAGTCAAAGCGCATGTAGTTCCACATCATGTTGAGGAACCGCTCCACCGGCGGCTTGTCAAAGCCGAACTCGCGCTCCAGCTCTTCGATGAACTCCGGCGGCAGGCCGCGCGCGCCCACGTAGGTCTCGTTCCCGCCGGTGGTCACCTCGGTATCTGCCGCATCATTCCCGGTCCCGGCAAAACCGCCAAAGACGTCGCCGCCCCCCTGGATACGGGCAATCGCCTGTTCAACCGGGCCACCGGGCACGAATTGCACCAGCGCGAAGTTGATCAGCATGATCCCGAGCAATGTCGGAATGATCAGCAAAAGCCGTCGAAGGATGTAGGCGCCCATGGCTGGTTCTTACCTCAGAGCCCCGGCAGCCCGCAGTGCCTGCGCCTTTTCGTCGTTGTACCACCAGAAATCGAGGTAACCCAAAGCAAAGGGCGGGATCGTATCCGGGTGCTCGTACTGGTCGTAATAGGCAACCCAATGGCTGTCGTTGTACCAGACGGGTATCATGAAGAACTCATAGCGCAACGCCCGGTCCAGCGCCCGCAGCGTCGCCGTCTCCTGCTCCGAGGTCTCCGCGTTGAGCGAGGCGTCGATGATCGCATCGACCAGCGGGCTTGCCAGCCCTGCGGGGTTGAACAGCGAATACGCCGCATCCTCCGAGCCAAAGCGCTGAATCAGCCCCGTGCCGGTTCCAAGGAAAGACGCGTACTGGTCGAACACCAGATCGTAATCCCGATCCCGCTCCCGCAGCGTGTACTGGCTCGCATCCACCTTCTCCAGCACCGCTTCGATCCCCAGCGCGGTCAGGTTCGACATGAAGCTTTCGACGACAGCCGCCAGCGTCGCAGACCCGGCCGAGTTCAGCAGGAACGTCAGCTTCAGCGGCTCGCCAGCGGCATTGCGCCGCATGCCATCGTCGCCAACAGCCCAGCCCGCCTCGTCCAGCAGGCGCATCGCCTGCCGCGCATTGCGGCGGTCCAGCAGACGATCCGCGCTGGAGGTATGCGGCATCAGTGCTTCTTCGGTCAGAACCTCTGGCGGCACGAGGTCTCCCAGGGATTGCAGGAATTCAAGTTCCGCCCCTTCCGGCACGCCCACCGCCATCAGTTCGGTGTCCTGCGTAAAGGAGGCGCGCTGCTTGAACAGCCCATACTGCAGCGACTCGTTGGTCCATTCAAAGTTGAACGCCAGCGCCACCGCCTTCCGCACCCGCTTGTCTTTCAGCACGTCGCGGCCCAGGTTGAAAACGATCCCGTTGGGCGTCGGCGGTGCCCCGTCGGGCAGTTCCTTTTTCACGACGTAACCGTTCTCGACCTTGGGAAAGTCATAGGCCGTGGCCCACTGCTTGGAATTGCCCTCGTTGCGGAAGGTGTATTCCCCCGCCTTGAACGCCTCGAACGCCGAGTTTTCATCGCCGAAATACTCAATCCGGATGCGATCGAAATTGTTGCGCCCCTTGTTGAACGGCAGGTCATTGCCCCAGTAATCGGGGTTGCGCTTGTAGACGATGCGCCGGTTGACGTCGATTTCCTCGATCATGTAGGGGGCTGAACCCGGCGAAGTCTCGAGCCGGCTTTCGTCCAGCCGCGCACCGCTTTCCTCGTACCACTTCTTGGACCATGCAGGAACGCCACCCACCTGTTCGATCAGGCTGCGCCGCGACACGCCTTCGGCAAAGTAGAACTTGATGGTGTGATCGTCGATCACCTCGACTTTCGGGATCAGCCGCCGCACCGCCTGCGCGTAGGACTGCAGGCCCTGGTCCAGAAGCAGGTTGTGCGAAAACGCGATGTCATGTGCCGTCACCGGGTCGCCGGTCGAAAACCGCGCTTCGGGCCGCATGTAGAAGATCACCCATTCCTTGCCCGGCGGGTATTCCAGGCTCTCGCACAGCAGGCAGTAGTACTCCGCATAAACGTCAGCAGGCGCGGCTGCGTTCACGCCCTCGCCCAGCAGGCTTTCGAACATCACCGTCGACAGCGCCCCGCCGCGCCCCTTGCGGGTGTAGGGGTTCATTGAATCGAAGGTGCCCAGCGTCGACAGCGAAATCTCGCCCCCCTTCGGCGCGTCGGGGTTCACGTAGTCGAAATGGGGGTAGTCAGGCCCGTATGTCAAATCGCCATAGAAGGAGTACCCGTGGCTCTTGATCGTCTCTTCCTGCGCCCGCGCGGTCCCGGCCAGCATCACCGCCGCCGCCAGCACGATCAGCGCCAGCCAACTGGCCCAGGCTTTGACGGGAAGGGTTTCGCTTGCCGCACGCGGGGTGGCTTTTCTCATCGGGCACATCCTTTGCATCGCAAATCAGGTTTCGATTTCATGTAAGCTAAAGGCCCGCCCTGCCAAGATACAAGTTGCGAATATGTTATCTTGCGCGGACCACCCAACGAAAAAGGCCGCCAACGAGGGCGGCCTTTGTCCGTTATCCGTGCAGCTTACTGCGTGGTCTGCAAATAGGCGATCACATCCGCCTTGTCGCTTGCCTTGTTCAGACCGGCAAAACCCATGGATGTGCCAGGTGCCCAGCCCTTGGGGTTGTTCAGGAAACCCCAGAGGTTCTCAGGCGTCCAGTCACCCTCGATGCCGGACAGCGCGCCGGAATAGCCGAACCCGCCGACCGAAGCGATCTGGCGACCCACCACACCGTTCAGGTGAGGGCCAACGCCATCGGTACCATCGACCTTGTGGCAGGCAGAGCACTTGCGGAACACGCCTTCGCCCTTGCCGGGATCACCTGCGGCGACCAGCGCCAGCACGTCGACTTCCTCGGCGGGTGCCTCTTCTTCTGCCCCGGCCACTTCGATCACGTAGGACTGCTCACCGTGCATTTCGGCGTGGTAGATCTCTTCCGCTCCCCATTTGCCGAGCAAAAGGATCAGCCAGGCGCCAAACAGGCCGCCCGCGACTTTGGTGATGAACATGGTGTCGAACATTGATTGGGTCCGTCTGTAGTCTCTGAGGCTTTTTCAAGCGGGTATCTATTGCTTTCCCTTATTGCAAGCAAGGTGTAGTTACCGCGACCAAACGCCCGATGGGGACATTATTTCCAGGAAACGCAGCGATGTCCGACAAATCAACGCCCCGTATCGCCTTTCAGGGCGCGCTTGGGGCCTACAGCCACGAAGCCTGCCTTCAGGTCGATCCGGAGATGATTCCCGTCCCCTGCACCACCTTCGAAGGTACCATCCGTGCCGTGAAGGAAGGCCGTGCCGACCTGGCCATGCTCCCGGTCGAGAACACGACCTACGGCCGCGTCGCCGACATCCACCGCCTGCTGCCCGAAAGCGGGCTGCACATCATCGCCGAGGCTTTCGTGCGCGTGCGCATCGCGCTGATGGCGCGCCCCGGTGTGAAACTGGAAGACGTCAAGCACGTGCGCGCGCACATGGTGCTTCTGCCGCAGGCGCGCCGGTTCCTCGATGAACACGGCATCAGCTTCGAGGCCGCCGCCGACAGCGCCGGTGCCGCCGAGGAACTTGCATCCACCGAAGGTTCTGCCGAAGGCGTGCTGGCCAGCGAGGTCGCCGCCGACATCCACGGCCTGAACGTCCTTGCCCGCGATGTCGAGGATCTCGACCACAACACAACCCGCTTTCTGCTGATGGCGCCCGATCTCGACGACAGCCGCCGGGCGGAGAAGATGATCACCACCTTCGTATTCGAGGTCCGCAACATCCCCGCGGCGCTCTACAAGGCGATGGGCGGTTTCGCGACCAACGGCGTGAACATGACCAAGCTGGAAAGCTACATGGTCGGCGGCTCTTTCACCGCCACGCAGTTCTACGCCGATATTGAAGGCCACCCCGACGACCCGCCCGTCCGCCGCGCGCTGGAAGAGCTGCGCTATTTCACGCATGAGCTGGATATCCTTGGGGTCTACCCCGCGCATCCCGACCGGGGCTAAAACGCGCGCCTAGAAATCCGCGTTTTTCATCCGTCCCGCCGGACAAACCCGTCGGGCATGGCGCTCTTCCATGTTCCGCGCATGTTCCGCCACGCGCAGCTTGAACTTCTTCGTCAGCGAATTCTTCGCGAGTTTCAGCGACTGAACCAGCAGCCGCGCCGACAGGTTGAGCGGCTTGACCTCAAGCTCCACTCTGACCCGCGTGCGGTTGCGCGACAGCGCAATCAGCTCGAACCGCGTGGTGCCCAGCATCCCTGGCGAGGTGCTTTCGAGGACGATCTCGTTCGGACGGTCGAAGATGACCATCTCCAGCTCAAGCTGCCTTGGCTTGCCCCGCATTTCGAAAGCCGCGCGCCAGGTCATGCCAACGCCGGGCTCCGTCATCGCATCGACACGGCGGACGTCGGCCCCGCGCCGCATGGCAGAGCGTTCGAATGTCTCGAAATCGCAGAACATCTCGAACACCTTTTCTATCGGTGCCTCGATGTCCTCGTTTGTGGAAAACTTCATCCCCCCACCCGCCAGACCCGCACGTCCAATTGGCCGTTAACCTTTGTTAACGGATCCTCGCGTCAATCCAAAGTGTCTGCAAGCCAATTTTCTAGCAAAAAGTGTGCGATGGCCCCCTTACGTGCGGGCAACATGGAAGGGTGATTGCCCGCAAAGACCTCCATCATCTCTTCTCGGCTGACCCAGACCGCGTCCTCGATCTCCACCGGATCAATGTCGATGTCTTTGCTCAGCGCTTCACCCCGGCAGCCGAACATCAGGGATGCGGGGAAGGGCCAGGGCTGGCTGGCCAGGTAATCCACAGCCCCCACGCGCACCCCCGCTTCCTCAAAGACCTCGCGGCGCACGGCAGCCTCCAGCGTTTCCCCGGGCTCGATGAAACCGGCCAGCAGCGAATACATTCCCCGCGGCCACCCTGGCGACCGCCCCATCAGGACCGAATTGCCATGTGTGATCAGCATGATCACCACCGGGTCGGTGCGCGGGAAATGCCCTGCCTTGCAGGCCGGGCATTTGCGCTGCCAGCCCGCCTGCACGATTTCCGTCGGTGCCCCGCAGCAGGCACAAAAGCCGTGGCTCTGATGCCAGCCGAGGATCGCCTTCCCGGTCGCCGCCAGCTCCGCGTCCCGCGCGTTCAGCCATGTCATCACCCGCCGCAATTCGGCGAAGACCATCTCCCCGTCCAGCGCCGGATGCCGCTGCTCGCTTGGGTCGAGGAAGCCACCGAGCGTGCTGTCGTCGAGGTCATCCGGCGTCCAGCCCGAGATGTCGAAGGCAAAGCGCGCCGCACCGTCCTCGCGCCCTAAAAGGATGGGTTCTTCTCTGGCCTCGGCCAGAACGGGATGATCCATCGGCAAACGCACCAGCGACGCCGGGCGCTCCCGGTCGATCAGCGGTTTGCCGCGCCAGAACACGATGGCCCGGGTGTCCGCGGCCCGCCGCGCGAATTCCACGACCGAAGGGTTGTCCCGGATTTCCCCCACGCGGTCCAATGCGGAGCCGCCGAATGTCACCTTTTCTGCATGACGCATGAACCTGCCCCTCCGAAACTCTTCCCGGTCTCTGCATATGCCGCCCCGCCCCGTTGCACAATCCACCGCTATGGGCTAAGAGTACGATCAATGGTTGCAGATTTTAAAAAGTAAAACCTCTAAGGTTGCAGTCCCGATATGCGCGACACCTGGCAGACCCCGAAGGACTCCTCGGTGGCCCCGACCAGCCAGTCTAGGCCGTTCATGGGGCAGCGGCGATGGGCTTGCGGGTGCTCGCCACCACCGACATTCACATGCAGCTTCTGGGCTTCAACTACGTTCTCGACCGGCCCTCTGCCTCGCCCGGGCTCGCAGGTCTGGCGACACTGATCGGCAATGCACGGAAAGAGGCGGCAGCAGCCCAGATGGCCTGCATCCTGATCGACAACGGCGATTTGCTGCAGGGATCGGAGCTTGATACAGCCTTGACCGAACATCCGGTGAGCGCATCGCATCCCATCGTCGCCTGTCTTTCGCACCTCGGCTATGATACGATCGGCCTTGGGAACCACGATCTGGATCACGGTCTGGACTATCTGGGTGCCGTCGCGGCGACCCTGCCCATGCCTGTCGTTGCGACCAACCTCTCCATCAGGAACGGCGGCGCGATCCGCAGCCGCGCCCTTCTCGAAGTACCGCGCCTCGGGAGCGCGAAAGACACGGCCCGCGCACCGCGCATCGGCATCCTGTCTGTCCTGCCGGAAGCCACCGCGATCTGGAACCAGGAACACCTGCGTGGCAAGGCCACCGTTCTGCCCGCCAAGGAAAGCCTCGAAAGGGAGATCGCCGCCCTGCGCACAGATGGCGCCGATATCGTGGTGCTGCTGGCCCACATGGGCATCGAAGGGCCGGAAAGCGCCGAAAGCTACACGGACGATGCCCGCAGCCTTCTTTCCGTCCCCGGCATCGACGCGGTGATTTCGGGCCACACCCATCGGAGGCTGCCCGGCGACGATCACACCGGCTATCGCGATGTCGATACCGTGCGCGGCATGCTGGGGACACGCCCCGCCGTCATGCCCGGCTTCAACGCCTCCGATCTTGCGGTTATCGACCTCAGCCTGAGCTGGCAGCGGGACGGGGGCTGGCGGGTGACAGAGCACGAAACCGCCCTGCGCCGAAACTGGAACAATACCTTGCCCGACCCGGCGATCCTGCGGTTCTGCGAAACGGCGCACCTTCAGACCCGCGCGGCACTTGCGCAGCCCTGCGGCCACAATGGCCAGACGATCCACAACTTCTTTTCGCTCGCCGTGCCGACCACGACCTGCGCGCTGGTCGCCTGTGCCAAGCACCGGTTGATCTCGCGGGGCCTCGAGGGACGGCCGGAGGCGGCGTTGCCCCTGCTCGCCACTGCCGCCGCCCATACAGCAGGGGGGCGCGGCGGGCCCGGGCATTTCCTGCACCTGCCACCCGGTCCGATTTTTCGCAGGCATCTTGCCGCACTCAGCCCCTACGCCAACGTGATCTGCGCGCTGGCTGTCAGCGGCGCAGACTTGCGCCACTGGCTTGAGAACAGCGCAAGCGTTTTTCAGCAGCTCCAGCCAGGGGACAACGATCAGCCGCTGCTGCAGCCGCAAAGGCCCGCCTTTGACTTCGACACGATTTTTGGGATCGACTACACCATCGACCCGACACAGCGGCGCGGCCAGCGGATCGGTTCAATACGTTACAAGGGCGTCCCGGTTGCGGACCGCGACAAATTTATTCTGGCGACCAATGTCTTCCGGGCGGCGGGCGGCGGCGGCGGATGGCGGTATGCAGAAGGCGATGTTGTCTTGCGCAGCAACACGGGGCTCGAGACCGCGCTCACCGGACTGCTGGCCGGCAATGGCTTTCCATTTGCCCTCTCCGCAAAACCTTGGCGCTTTAGCTGCGCTCAAACGGTCAAGGCGGTGATCCGCAGCGCGCCCGACAGCCTCAAATACCTGCGCGAGATCAACCATCTCTCGCCGCAGCCGCTTGGCACGGATGCCGAAGGCTTCACCCGCATCCGCCTGACCCTCTGACGCTTGCGCTCGGCTGCTGGTCCGCCTATATGGACGGTGAGAGGTTGGTGCGGGCAGGCGCCTCGCCAACCCGGTCAGGTCCGGAAGGAAGCAGCCGTAACGAGTCCCGCTTGGGTCGTTATCAATCTCTCACCTTTACGCCGCAAAGTTGGCGTCTACCCTCACCCCAGCATCGTGTCCCAGATCGCCGGGCGAAGGCGCCGATATGTCCGATCCCTGCAAGCCCGAATTGTTCCGGGTCGATAACCTCGACCTCCTCGGCTGACTTCCCGAAGTTCGCCGCGTGGCGCTGGACACATTGCGGTGGAATGAGATCATCGTCGGCAAAGGCGATCATCCGCACATTCTCCCGCGTGCCGCGCCAGTCGACGGCGGGCAGGCTCTTGCCTGCCTCTCCGCCAAAGGTATCCCGCGAGGTGCACCACCGCCGCCACTGCCAGTAGACCGGCGCGGGCAGGTCGGACCCAAGCCCCAGCGCCCTGCCGGGCACATATCCAAGGACGGTGGCGGCCAGCGGACCGGCGCCGAACCAGAACATCAGCGCCAGCGCCCGGTAGGGCCAGGGATGATCCGCGTGATGCACATTCCCGGATGCCACCGTGATCACCCGCGCGATCTCCTCGGTCCCCGCCTGCAATGGCAGCGTCATGCCACCCAGCGAATGCCCCATCACCCAAAGCGGCAGGTCGGGAAACAGACCGCGCATCTTCGCCCGCGCGGCCTCCTGATCGGCGATGCCCCAGTCGCTCATCCTCGCCTGCGACCTGCGGACCGGCTCCATGGCGGAGCGTTCCATGTCGCGGTAATCGAACGTCAGCACCGCCAGGCCGTGCGCCTGCGCGGCGTGCTCGGCGAAATGCCTGTAATACTCCTGCGGCACCCCGGTCGCGCCATTCAGCACCATGGCGGCCCGTGCCTGCCCCCGCGGAAGATAGAGCTGCCCGACCAGCGTCGCGCCGTCTTGGGTCTTGAAGACCTCCGCCTTCTTCAACCGACAGGATCTGAGTTCTTTCATGGCCAACCCTTTCTCAGGCGATTCCTAGACCGATCAGTCTAGTCATCTTCATGACTGGACCAATCGGTCTATTCCTGTCAAGGTCTGTTTCATGAACAACCGCACCCTCTCGACCAAGGATCGGCTGATCCGCGCCGCCGCGAACCTCTTTCGCGTGCACGGCTACCACGGCGTCGGCCTCAACGACCTGCTGGCCGAGGCGAAGGCGCCGAAAGGGTCGCTCTACCATCACTTCCCCAAGGGAAAACCGGACCTTGCCCGCGCCGCGGCCATCTGGGCGTCGGACCGGATGCTCAACCTCATCGCCGAGAGTTTCGAGAACGCGACCACCTTCGAGGAAGGCGTGACGACCCTCTGCCACAAGCTTGCGAAACTATTCGATCTTTCCGGCAATTGGGACGGATGCCCCATTGCGGCAATCCTCTTCGAGGGACCGGAAAACGAAGAATTCCGCGCCGATGCCCAGCGGCTCTACGACGGCTGGATCACCGAAGGGGCGGAACAGGCCGAACGGCTCGGAGAGACGCCCGAGGTCGCGCGGGAAAAGTCGGAACGGATGTTCATCCTGATCCAGGGCGGCTGGACCCTCGCCCGTGCGCGCCGTTCCTCCGACGTGCTGCGCGAATTGCCCCTCTTGTTCGAGCCGGTCAAAGCCGGTTAGCGGCAAAGGTATCGCACTGCCCCACCGCGCCCGTCTCGAACCCTCGCGCGAACCAGCGTTCGCGTTGGTCCGATGTGCCGTGTGTAAAGGTATGCGGCTGCGGCACCCGGCCCGCCTGCCGCTGCAGGTAATCGTCGCCGATCTTGCGCGCCGCGTTCAGCGCCTCCTGCAGATCGCCCCGCTCCAGCAGGCCCTCGACGTTGCGCGCCCAGACACCCGACAGGCAGTCCGCCATCAGCTCAAGCCGCACGGTCAGCGCATTGGCTTCGACCTCGCTTGACTGCTGGCGCGCGGCGTTGACCTTGGGCAGGATGCCCAGTTCGTTCTGGACGTGATGCGCGACCTCGTGCGCGATCACGTAAGCAGCGGCGAAATCGCCCCCCGCGCCCATCCGCTCGTCCAGCAGGTTGAAGAAGGCGGTGTCGAGATAGGCCTTGCTGTCCGCCGGACAGTAGAACGGCCCTGTCGCCCCGGAGGCCCCGCCACAGGGGCTTTGCGTCACGCCCGAGAACACCACCAGCTTCGGCGGCACATACTCACGCCCCAACTGCTCACGGAACACATTCGTCCAGACATCCTCCGTCGTGGCCAGAACCTGTGCGGAGAATTGCGTCGCCCGGCTGTCCGCCTCGCTGACCGGCGCGCTTTGCTGGCTCTGGGACGCAGTCTGCTGCAACAGCGGGCTCACGTCGATCCCGGTGAAATAGCCCACCGCCAGCACCACGATCAGCCCGACGATCCCGATCCCCCCGGCCCGGCCGCCGCGCCCGCCCCGGCGCACTTCCACGTTCTTGCTGCGCCTGATCCCTCTGAGCCGCATGGTTGATCCCCCCTGTTGCCCCGCTACTTTCAATCGAAGCGGCAGCACAGACAAGGGCACAATGACCGACAGCAACAAATTGGCCGAAGACCGTACCGACTGGGCCGAAGACCGGACGATCATGGCTAACGAACGTACCTTCGCGGGCTGGATGCGTACCGGCATGGCCTCGGTCGCGCTTGCCGTCGGTCTGCGCGCTGTTTTCGGCGCGTTTGAGCCGACATGGGCTGCCAAGGCCATTGCCACCGTGTTCATCGTGCTGGCCGTCTACATCTTCTGGGCCGCGCAGGAAGCCGCCTGCAAGACGCTCGCCCGGCTCAACGACAACGAGGCCCATGCCCAACCTAGGAACCGCATGCGAATCCTTTCGGTGGCCTTCGCCGCCGGTGCCGTGGCGGTGGGCGCGATCCTCTGGGCGCTCTGAACCGGTTGCGGCACCCAGCCGCCCGTCCTACCCTGCGCATCTGATCCGAATCCCGCGCCAAGAGGCCCGCATGTCCGATACCCCCGCCTATCGCGTTCTGGCCCGCAAGTACCGGCCCGAAACCTTCGCCGATCTGGTGGGGCAGGACGCCATGGTGCGGACGCTGAAAAACGCCTTCGAGGCCGACCGCATCGCGCAGGCCTTCATCATGACGGGCATCCGGGGCACGGGTAAGACGACAACCGCGCGGATCATCGCCAAGGGCATGAACTGCATCGGCACCGACGGCACCGGCGGCCCCACGACCGAACCCTGCGGTGTCTGCGAACATTGCACCGCCATCATGGAGGGCCGTCACGTCGACGTGATGGAGATGGACGCGGCCTCCAACACCGGTGTGGCGAACATCCGCGAAATCATCGACTCTGTGCACTATCGCGCGGCCTCCGCCCGCTACAAGGTCTACATCATCGACGAGGTGCACATGCTCTCCACCGGGGCCTTCAACGCGCTCCTGAAGACGCTGGAAGAACCGCCCGAGCACGTCAAATTCATCTTCGCCACCACCGAAATCCGCAAGGTCCCGGTCACCGTCCTCTCCCGCTGCCAGCGCTTCGATCTGCGCCGGATCGAGCCGGAGGTGATGATCGCCCTGCTGCGCAAGATCGCCACCGCCGAGAACGCCCAGATCGCCGACGATGCCCTGGCGCTGATCACCCGCGCCGCCGAAGGCTCGGCCCGCGATGCTCTGTCGCTTCTGGATCAGGCCATCAGCCACGGCGCGGGCGAGACCACCGCCGACCAGGTCCGCGCCATGCTGGGCCTCGCCGACCGGGGCCGCGTGCTCGACCTCTTCGACATGATCCTCAAGGGCGATGCAGCGGGTGCGCTGACCGAGCTGTCCGCGCAATACGCCGAGGGCGCGGACCCCATGGCCGTCCTGCGGGACCTCGCCGAGATCACCCACTGGACTTCCGTGGTCAAGATCACGCCGGAGGCCGCCGAGGACCCGACCATCTCTCCCCAGGAACGCGACCGCGGCAAGGAAATGGCCGAGGCCTTGCCGATGCGCGTGCTCACCCGCCTGTGGCAGATGTTGCTGAAAGCGCTCGACGAGGTCGCGAGTGCTCCCAACGCCATGATGGCAGCCGAAATGGCGATCATCCGCCTCACTCACGTGGCCGACCTGCCCAGCCCCGAGGAACTGGTGCGCAAGCTGCAGAACAGCACACCGCCCCCCGCCCCCGGCCCATCGGGCGGCAACGGCGCGGGCCATTCAAGCGGCGCGCAGGCGGTGCATCAGGCCCAAACGCGCATGGCCGCGAACCCAACGGCATCGGGCCAGACCACCGCGCTCGCCCGCGATGTCGAGGAAGCGCTGGCGCATTATCCCAGCTTCGACCACGTGGTCGAACTGATCCGCGCCAACCGCGACGTGAAGCTTCTGGTCGAGGTCGAGACCACCCTGCGCCTCGCCGCCTACCGCCCCGGCCGCATCGAATTCGTCCCGACAGACAAGGCCCCCCGCGACCTTGCCCAGCGCCTCGGCCATCGGCTGCAGGGCTGGACCGGCAACCGCTGGGCCGTGACGGTCGTGAACGAAGGAGGTGGCAGAACCATCGCCGAGGTGCGCGACGCCAAGGAGCTTGCGCTCAAGGCAGAGGCCGAGGCGCATCCGCTGATGCAGGCGGTGCTTGCCAAGTTTCCGCAGGCGAAGATCACTGCGATCCGCACCCCCGAACAGATCGCCGCCGAGGCGGTCGAAGAAGCCCTTCCGGAAGTCGAGGACGAATGGGACCCCTTCGAGGAGGATTGATCGCCAC
Organism: Sulfitobacter sediminis; assembly: GCF_040811725.1. Classification (NCBI taxonomy): domain Bacteria; kingdom Pseudomonadati; phylum Pseudomonadota; class Alphaproteobacteria; order Rhodobacterales; family Roseobacteraceae; genus Sulfitobacter; species Sulfitobacter sediminis. The sequence goes on along the minus strand of NZ_JBFNXX010000001.1, from coordinate 360,378 downwards.
GGCACTCTTGGCCCCCCTGCCCGCCTGGGCGGAGGTCTGCGACAGGATGCGCCCGCTCTGGACCCCTGGCACCCCCGCCACAGCCTGGGACGAACTGATCGCCCTGATGATCACCCCGCCCTCGCTGGTGCTGCTTCTCCTCTCCGTCCTTGTCCTGCGCTTCCGCCACCAATGGGGCGCGCTCGCGGTTGTCATGGCATGGTCGCTCTGGGTCTCCTTCGTGGCCCTCTCCACCCCGGACGCCGCCCGCCTTCACGCGATTTCCGAAGGCTGTATCGGCAGCCCGACCTTGTTCATCCTCGCGGTGGCTGCAATATGTGTCGCAATGATCCTCTATACCGTGCCGCATGGACGCAATGCGGACACCCCAGATTAGGAGAGAGCAATGCTCAAAGGACTAGGCGCGCTTGGCGATATGGCAGGCATGATGAAAAAGGCCCAGGAAATGCAGGGCAAGATGGCCCAGATGCAGGAAGACCTCGCCAACCTGATTGTCACAGGCGAAAGCGGCGCGGGCCTGGTCAAGGCCACCTGCACCGCCAAGGGCGAGCTGAAGGGCCTCGACATTGACCCGTCGATCTTCAACGGCGACGACAAGGAAGTGGTCGAGGATCTGATCCTCGCGGCCATCAAGGACGCCCAGACCAAGGCCAGCGAACGCGCGCAACAGGAAATGGCCAAGCTGACCGAAGACATGGGCCTGCCCGCCGACATGAAGCTGCCGTTCTGAACCTGCGCCGCACCCCCACCGAGGCATTGCGCGCCGGTGCCGGGGCGGCGCTGTCCCCTCGCTTCATCTTTCCAATACAACTCAACCCCACCCCATCAGCCAGAACCGCCTTTTGAGTTCCACCCGCGAAATCGACGCCCTCATCGAGATGATGGCCAAGCTGCCGGGCCTCGGCCCCCGGTCGGCCCGGCGCGCGGTGCTGCACCTCATCCGCAAGCGCGCGCTCCTACTGACCCCGCTTGCGGACCTCATGCAAACCGTCGCCGCCACCGCACGCGAATGCCTCAACTGCGGCAATATCGGCACCTCGGACATCTGCGACATCTGCAACTCCGAGAAACGCGCAAACGGCGAGCTTTGCGTGGTCGAGGATGTGGCCGACCTCTGGGCGATGGAGCGTGCCGGCGTCTTCAAGGGCCGCTACCACGTGCTGGGCGGTACCCTATCGGCCCTCGACGCCGTGGGTCCGCAGGAACTGCGGATCCCGCGGCTCATCGACCGGGTGGCGACCGAGAACATCTCCGAAGTGATCCTCGCCCTCAATGCCACCATAGACGGGCAGACCACGGCGCATTACATCGCCGACCAGCTTGAAGGGCAGGTACGCCTGACCTCGCTGGCCCAGGGCGTGCCCATCGGGGGCGAGCTCGACTACCTCGACGACGGCACCATCAGCGCCGCCATGCGGGCCCGCAAGTCGCTGTAGCCAATTTCCTTGCAAGGAAATTGCCAAAAGCATTGCAAGGCTTTTCAACCGCGAAAACCAAGCTCTCTTTCAAAACGGCCGTCTGCCCCTCCCAAAGCAGACGGCCTGCCCCACCGCGACGCGGGTCATTACGTGACCATCGCATCGAGCGGCGGAATTCAGTCCCGACCTCTACCAGTTCGCCGCTACGGGACAGCGAAAAAGAGTCGGAAAAAAATCGGCCCGGACGTCATACAATAATCTGGCCCTGCCGCAAGGGCATCATACGTTCCCCGACAGCGGGACCTCAAAGGGTGGCGATCCTCAGCCCCAGAGCACGCGCACGAGGCCCTCATTCGTCCTCCCAATCAGTTCCGATGGGTTTGCGGTCGCGGGCCTTTTCCTCCGCGATCATCTCCTTGGTCTCCTGTTTTTCCTGCCGGTCGCTTTCACCCGGCGACATCTCCTCCTTCTCGTTCTGCGCCAGCGCCAGCACGAACCACATCGGGAAATGATCCGACCCGATCTTCTCCAGACGCGCCATGCTCATCAGCCGAAACCGCGCATCGTGGAACAGATGATCGAGCGGCCAGCGCATCCAGGGCATCGTGGCGCTGAAGGTGTTGAAAAACCCCCGCCCCACCCGCGGGTCGAGCAGCCCCGACAGACGCTGGAAACGGCGTGTGGTCGTGGACCATGCCACGTCGTTCAGGTCTCCCGCGACAATCGCGGGCAGCACGTCCCGCGTAGCCTCGAGCCCCACCATCGCGATCTCGCTGTCCCGCCCCTTGGTATCGTGGTCGATCACCGGTGGCTCGGGGTGCACGACATAAAGGCGAAACGCTTCGCCATCGCGCAGCGTGACCCGGGTACGCACCGAGGGTACGTCGCGGGTGATCAGGTCGCGTACCTCTGTCTCGGACAGCGCAAGCCGCGACATCACGCAGAGCCCGTAGCCGTTGTCGTTGGGCACCTCGACCCAATCTTCGAAATGATCCGACAGCGCCTCTTTCAGCGCCCCAATCCATTCCGCATCGACCTCGATGGCCATGGCGATATCGGGCTGCCTGCGCCGGACAAGGTCGATGAGTGCCCCATAGTCCCGGTTTGACTTCTTCACGTTGGCCGCAAGCAGGCTCACCTGCCGGTCCGTCTGACCGCGCAACGCGTCGGACGCATCGACCGACTGCCGCCACCACAGAGGCGTGAATTTCAGGATGTAGAATAGCTGCACCGCCCCGATCAGGATCAGCAACGGACCGCCGAGACCGCCCAGCCAGCCGGGAACGAAGATGAAGACACAGACCGCCAAGAGGGCGGCCAGCAGAAAATACTGCTGGCGCGGGAAATCGAGGCCCCGGATCGCGCCACGCGCGACCTTGCTTATTGGCAGCATCGTGGCCGCCAGAAGAAAAGCGGTCAGCAACCAGAGCAGGATCGACCCGATAGTGCCCATGCCTCTCTCCCTCTCCGGCTGTCACAACGCCCCGGAAAAGCAAGAGGGGCGCAGATCTTATCGCCCGCGCCCCCCGCAATTTGCAACCGCATGTTCTCTTTACCGGCGACAGATCGCCCTGCAAGGATCAGGACTTGGCGTCCTCTTCCTCGTCGTCATCGCTGTCGCCCGGCAGCGAGAAGAAGCTATCGGCATCGGCGTAATCGCTGTCGCTCTTGTCGTCGTCGTCGGAATCGTCGCCGGAGAGCGTGAAGGTTTCCAACCCTTCGATGGCCGTGGGGATCTTCGGCTCGGCTTCCATTTCCAGGCTCTGCTCGGTGCTGACCAGCTTGCGTCGTTCGTCGTCGCTCATCACCTCGCCCTCGCGCGCCTTCTTGGCGGCGGCCTTTTGCACGGCGGCGTCTAGTTCGGATTGCTTGCACAGACCCAGCGCGACGGGATCGATGGGCTGAATGTTCGAGATGTTCCAATGCGTCCGGTCGCGGATCGCCTGGATGGTCGGTTTGGTCGTGCCCACGAGCTTGCCGATCTGCCCATCCGTCAGTTCGGGGTGAAACTTGACCAGCCACAGGATCGAGGCGGGACGGTCCTGCCGCTTGGACAGGGGCGTGTAACGCGGCCCGCGCCGCTTTTCCTCGCCCTGGGCCGCCGGATTGAACTTGAGCTTCAGCTTGTGCGACGGGTTCTTCTCGGCCGCGTCGATCTCCTCCTGCGTCAGCTGGTTGTTGGCGATCGGGTCGAACCCCTTGACGCCTGCGGCCACGTCGCCGTCCGCGATACCCTGCACCTCAAGCTCGTGCATGCCGACGAAATCGGCAATCTGCTTGAAGCTGATGGTCGTGTTGTCGACCAGCCAGACAGCGGTCGCCTTTGCCATGATCGGTTTCGACATGTTGTCTCTCCTTCGAAAACGCAACTTCCCCGTCGCCTCAAAGGGCTGTCCCGGTGGCCGGAACGGTTTCCATTGTCGGGGAACTTGCAGGCCTTATAGTCAGCCCGAACCGATAAGGAAAGACCCAATGCGCAGGCTCTTCGCCGGCCTTCTGGCCGCGCTCATCGCTACATCCGCCACCGCCGAAGGCGAAAGACCCGGTGATTTCGACTACTACGTGGCCGCCCTGAGCTGGTCTCCCAACTGGTGCCTGCGCGAAGGCGACGCGAGAGGCTCGCCGCAATGCGCCCGGGGCACCGGCCACGGCTGGATCCTGCATGGCCTCTGGCCGCAATACCATCGCGGCTACCCCTCTTTCTGCCAGACCGCCGAACGTCCGCCCTCACGACGCATGACCGCCGATATGGCCGATATCATGGGCACCCCCGGCCTCGCCTGGTACCAATGGAAGAAACACGGCTCCTGCACCGGTCTTTCCGCTCCTGACTATTACGCGCTGTCGCGTGAAGCCTACGGTCGCATCACCCGTCCCAATATCTTCCGAAAGTTGCAGCGCGAGGTACGTCTCCCGGCGTCCGTTGTCGAAGAGGCCTTTCTCAAGGCCAATCCGGCGCTCGAGCCCGACGGGGTGACGATCACCTGCAAGGAGGGTCAGATACAAGAGGCGCGCATCTGCCTGTCGAAATCGCTCGACCCGGTGCCCTGCGGACAGGACGTCGTGCGCGATTGCAGGATGAAGAACGCGGTCCTCGCTCCGCTACGCTGATACCCCGGCCGCCCGCTTGCAGCAGGCGTTCCGAAGCCTCCGGCGGGGACTTTATTGAGCCAGAAAGAGGGGAATGGTTTTCTCTACCACTCCCCCCTTGGAAAGAACGAAACGCTCTCTTCCTGGCGCGGTCATCGGAGTCCAAGCCTGTACCGCAGAGCCAGCATCTCAAAACAAGGTTAACGAAACCTTGCTCTTTCTGGCCTCATAAAGTCCCGGAGCGCGAGGCAGCGCCTCGCAAAACCGATTTGGCGGAGCCAAATCAATAGAATCGTGTCGCGGGCTTGCCCGCGTCCTTTGGCTCAACCGCTGACATCAAGCACGATCTTGCCGATATGTGCGCCGCCCTCCATCCGCGCATGGGCCTTGGCCGCCTCCTCCAAGGTAGAGGTGCTGTCCATGACCGGTGCCACCTGCCCGCTGTCCAGAAGCGGCCAGACATGGGTACGCAGCTCCTCGGCGATGCGGGCCTTGGCCAGATCGCTTTGGGGGCGCAGTGTCGAGCCGGTCATCGTCAGCCGCCGGGTCATCAGGGTGGCGAAGTTTACCTCGACCTTCGGCCCCTGCAGGAACGCGATCTGGACGAGCCGCCCGTCCTCCGCCAGCGCCGTCAGGTTGCGCGGGATGTAAGAGCCGCCCACCATGTCGAGGATCAGGTCCGCCCCGCCCTCGGCCTGCAGCACGTCAACGAAATCGGTGTCGCGGTAGTTGATCGCGGCCTCCGCGCCCAGATCGGCACAGACAGCGCATTTGGCGTCCGTCCCTGCGGTGGCGAAGACGCGGGCACCGAAGGCGCGGGCGAGCTGGATCGCCGTTGTGCCGATGCCCGAAGAGCCGCCGTGCACGAGGAAGCGTTCCCCCGCCTTCAGACCGCCGCGCATGAAGACGTTCGACCAGACGGTAAAGAAGGTCTCGGGCAGGCAGGCCCCTTCTTTGAGACCCATCCCCTCGGGGATGCGCAGGCAGTGGGCCGCGGGGGTGGCGACGTATTCGGCATAGCCGCCGCCGGGCAAGAGGGCGCAGACCTTGTCGCCGATCGCGACATCCGCCACGCCGGGGCCGACCTCGACCACTTCGCCTGCCGCTTCCAGCCCCGGCAGGTCGCTTGCCGTGGGCGGCGGCGCGTAAAGGCCCGCGCGCTGCAGCGCGTCGGGGCGGTTCACACCGGCGAAGGCCACCTTGATGATGACCTGCCCGTGTTTCGGTGTCGGCACGGGCCGTTCGGCCAGTTGCAGCACCTCCGGCCCGCCAGCCTTGGTGATTTCCATTGCGCGCATCGTCTGGGTCATCGGGGGCTCCTTTCGTCCGGGTTTGAAGGCTTTCTAATGCCTCCCGGCGGCAGGTGCACCCCGATTTCGCATGCGTTGCGCGCGACCGATCAGGCGCGGGACAGTACGCTTGCCGGACGCGCGCGGGCAAGGCCCGCGGTGATCAGCCCGGCCAGCACCGCCTTGATCAGATCGCCGGGGATGTACCAGACAAAGACCGGCAGCGCTTCCATCAGCCCCTTGTTCAGCACCATCATGAAGCCCGCAATGCCGAAGGCATAGAGCACCACGATCCCACCGATGGCAGCCGCGATGCCCGCGGCCACACCGACAGGCAGGTTACGCGTCTGCTCCATGATGAAACCCGTCGCGAAGGCGGCGATGGGGAAGCCCACGACAAAACCCATGGTCGGCCCTGCAAAGACACCAAGGCCACCGCGTCCGCCTGCAAGGAGCGGCAACCCGAGGGCCACCAGCGCCACGAACAGGAGTGCGGCCAGACCGCCCCGCTTGGCCCCCAGAACGGTACCGCAGAGCATGACGCCAAGGCTCTGCGCGGTGATCGGCACACCGCTGGCCAGCATCAGGTTGGGCATCAGGCCAAGGGCCGCGGTCAGGGCGGCAAAGATGGCGACGAGGGCAAGGGAGCGTTCCATGGGATATCCTTGTGGTTGTTCGCAGGTGCAGCGCTAGAACAAACCCGCGACGCCCGCAACCGCTGTTGCGCTGCGGTGCGGCAAAACCTTGGGGCACCCCGCTAGAGGCCGCCGCGCGCGCGCAATGCCTCGGCCACGTGTTCCGCGTCGTCAAGGGCCGTGACGGCGAAGGGAATGACGATCCGCCAGCCCGCGCGGCGCGGACTGCGCGCACGCCAGGCCAGCGTCAGGGTCGCGCCCTTTTGCGCCAGCACGGGGGTGAAGCGGATCACCAGCGCCATGGCCGGTTCCACCGCGCGGGTGGAGAGGCCAAAGGCGCGCAAGGGGGTTGCGAGCCAGCGCACCACGCCCATCATGTCGCTGAGCCGCGTGGTCATGGTGACGAGGTTTGCAAGGGCGACTGCGGTGATCATTCGCAGGATGATCAGAGTGCCGCCGGAGACGTCTCCGATCACGAGATGCCAGACCGCGATGAGGGCCACGAAGGGCCAGAGGACCCTGAGACGCGCCAGTCCCGCGCGCAGGAAACGCCGTCCCGGCAGGGCATAGAGCGCCAGTGTCGCCGCCAGGAACCCCGCATGCCAGAGCGGGTCGCGCACCCAGAAAAGCACCAGTGTCGCGGCACAGAGCGCGCCCAGCTTGGCGCCTGCGGGCCAGTCATGGGCGCGGGTCTCAACCGGCGAGGTGAGAGAGATCATCGCCGTCTCCTATCTGCGCCATGCGCTGGGTGAAGGCCGCCAGCACCGGTTGCGCCGCACCGTCGCGGAGGATCTTGCCCTCGTCGATCCAGAGCACGCGGTCATAGCCCTGCACCGCCTCGGGCGCGTGGGTGATCAGAACGAGCGTGACGTCAAGCCCCGCCAGCACCCGCTCCAACTGGCGCGTCGTGGGGATATCGAGGCCGGCGAAGGGTTCGTCGAGGATGATCAGTGTCGGTGCCATGGCGAGCACCGACATCAGGCAGACGAGCTGCCGCTGACCCTGCGACAGCTGGTGGATCGCAGCGCGCGCCCAATGCTCTTTTTCGAAACGCGCCAGCACGCGGGCAACGCCCTCTGCCGCTTCTTCTGCCGGTTGGCCCATCTGGGTGAGACCGAAGGCGATTTCTTCTTCGACGGTGGGAAAGATGATCTGGTGATCGGGGTTCTGGAACAGGATACCGACGCGCCGCAGCGCTGCCTTGCGATCCTTTGCCACGTCCGTGCCGTCGATCCTGACCTTCCCGCTGTCCGGCGCGATCAGCCCCGCCATGATCCGCGCGAGCGTCGTCTTGCCCGAGCCGTTGCGGCCCACCACCCCGATCCGCCGTTCGTCGGCGCGCAGGGTGATGCCTGACAACACCGCCTTGCCCTCAGGCGCATAGGTGACGTTCTGCAGGTCGATCAAAGGTGCGGGCGGTTGGGACACGCGGCTTGCCTCGCTCGGAAAAACGCTGCTGGCCTACAGGCGCGCTTGACCGGCCGCAAGGCGGGATTACCCTGCGAAGCATGACAATGCTCGTCCTGTCGCTTGTTGCCAATGTTCTGGTCACCTTCGCGGTGACCTTGGTCATCTGGCAGAACCGTTTCTCTGTTGACAACGTCTACGGGCCGGATATGCCCGCGCGGCGCATCCTAGCTTGCGTCTATCTCGCCATCGGGGCGGTCAGCCTTTATGCGCTGCTGCAACTCGGCGCAGGGCAGGAGAACATCACGCGCGGCGTTGCATTGACGCTGCTGCCATTGCAGATCGTGTATAAGCTGATGACGGCGGTAGCCCTGCCGGTGATGCACCCCGTCGTCCTTGCCAACCTCGGGATCGCCGCCCTGCACGCGGTCACGCTGCTGACGCTCTAGTCCCGAGGCGCGGTCCAGGACCCCGGAAAATCCTCGCGGCGGAACTGCGCCGGCGCTTTGATCTGACCCAGCACCCAGTTCGGCGCGGCGAAGAGACGGCTCAGTGTCGGGCTCTTGCGGACCTGCGCCTTGACCTTCTCGATCTGCATCACGTTGTCGATGCGCCGGTCGAGGAAATCCCATGTCGCCGCGTTGCCGTCGCTGTTGTCGCCCAGCCAGAACAGCACCGTCGCGGAATAGACCCCGCCCAGCGTCGCGCGCTTGGTGTACCAGTTGTAATCCTTGGACGTGTCGCCCAGCGCGTTCCAGATCTTGTCACAGGTCCCCCAGACCAGCTTGGCCCCGTCGGGTGCATAGATCGGCAGCGCAAAGAGCGTCGTGCCGCGCCGCACCGCCTCCTTGTTCTCGATCACTTCAAGCCGCAGGCGCACCACCCGCGCGATGCGGTCGCGGAACCGCAGATCGCTCAGGTCTTCCTTTGCCAGCGCCTGAAGCATCAGCGCATCGCCGCGATGGTGGTACGCAATGGCAAGGTCGACCGCCCCGCGGGGGCAGACGGCGCGGGCCACCACCGGCTCCATCTCGCTGTCCTTGATCGCGGCCTTGAACGTCGCAGGCGACCAGCCGTCAAAGGGCACATGCGGCAGGGCGGCATCGAGCAGTCTGTCCTTGGGATCGGTCATGAAATTCTCCATTCTCCGGGTGTCGAGAGACTCGACAAAAGCATTTCACCTTGATATAGGGCCATTTCCTGCAAATCCTTGCAACTCTATCTAGAAAGGTGGTGACAACCACATGCAGGTTAGTGTTCGCGACAACAATGTCGATCAGGCGCTTCGTGCCCTGAAGAAGAAGCTGCAACGCGAAGGCGTGTTCCGTGAAATGAAGCTCAAGCAGCATTTCGAGAAGCCGTCCGAGAAAAAAGCGCGCGAGAAAGCTGAAGCGATCCGCCGTGCCCGCAAGCTGGCACGCAAAAAAGCACAGCGCGAAGGGATGCTTTAAGCAAACCGCCGCGACTGGCACAGTTTTGGAACCCCCGCAGGGCTATCTCTGCGGGGGTTCTGTTTTTTGCGGTCCAATGGTTGCGGGTAAGCCTGTAATTGGCCTGTCCCCGTGGGGACATCGGGGTTTTGTTGAGTGAAACCAACGAGTCGCAGAGAAATTAACGCTTAATCAGCGAATGTTCTCAATTCGTTAAGAGATATGGTCGCGCTTCAGCGCGCCAGCACAACGTCCGCACGGATATCCGCGTCCTGCTCTACCGCGTCGATCAGGTAATGTGCGACGTCCGCGCGTGAGATAAGTCCATTGCGCCAGCTCGACGTGTCGCGCAGCACGCGGTATTTCCCGGTGCCCCTGTTGTTGGTCAGGATCACCGGCCGCGCGATTGTCCAGTCGAGATCGCTTTGCATCAGCATCTCTTCCTGCCGGTCCTTGTCCGCATAGGGCTTACCAAGGATGGCGCGGTGGCCGGTGCGTTCGACAAAGCTCATCGCCTGCTTGCTGCGGCCTGCGCCAAAGCCCGTGACGACGATCAGGCGTTTGACGTCTGCTTTGGGCATTTCCTGCAACAGCACCTCGGTCGAGCGGGAAAACAGCGTGACCTCCTTCCAGAGCATTGCCACGCTTTCCTCAATCCCCAGACAGTAGACCACCGCGTCGATACCCTGGAGCGCCTGCGCCACGTCTTCGGCCTTGAGCGCATCGCCCGCGCAGATTTCCAGCCCGTCGCGCGCATCGAGCTTATCCGCCGAGCGGGCGAAGGCGCGCACGGTATGGCCGCGCTTCAGCCCCTCTTCCATGGCCAGTTTGCCGATGCCCGATGTGGCACCAAAGACGACGATACGTTTGGTCAATTCATCAGGTCCTCGAACAGGGAATGGGACTTGCGGTGCTCGGAGATATCCCGGTCGAGGGCATAGGCCCCGCGCTGAGCCTCGGTCGCCCAGGGTGTGCGCTGCAAGAGGTTGCGCATCGCGGTCTCGCTCGGGCGGTCAAGATGCGCGGCGGTGCTGGCCGGTGTCGGGTTCATGGCAACGTCCTCTCTAAAAGCCTATCTCGGCAAAGAGGTAGAGGCGAAAGGCGCGCGGTAAAGCGTGCTGCGTCAATTCGGACCGATCTTACCGCCCGAGGATCATGTCGCTGGCCTTTTCCGCCATCATGATCGTGGGTGCATTAGTGTTGCCGCTGGTAATACTGGGCATGGCGCTTGCATCTACCACACGCAGGCCGCCGACGCCCCTGAGCCGCATCTGCGCATCGAGCGGCGCGTCCTCCCCGCCCATGCGCACGGTACAGGTGGGGTGAAAGATCGTCGTACCGATATCCCCCGCCGCACGGTCGAGCGATGCGTCATCCTCCGCCGTGACACCCGGCTTCATCTCCTGCGGCGCATAGCGCTGCATCGGGGCTTCGGCCATGATCGCCCGCGCCTGCCGGATCGCATCCCGCGCGACACGGCGGTCACCGGGGGTGGAAAGGTAATTGGGTGCGATGACGGGCGCGTCCTTGGGGTCGGGCGAGGCGATGCGCACGGTGCCCCGGCTTTCGGGGCGCAGGTTGCAGACGCTTGCGGTGATCGCCGGAAAATCATGGAGCGGTTGGCCGAAGGCCTCAAGCGATAGAGGTTGCACGTGGTATTCGAGGTCCGCCGTCGCGAGGTCGGGGCGCGACTTGCTGAACGCCCCCAACTGGCTGGGGGCCATCGACATGGGGCCTGAGCGTTTGAGCGCGTATTCCAGCCCGATCATCGCCTTGCCCCAGAGCGAATTGGCAAGGGTGTTCAGCGTTTTCGCGCCCTGAAGCCGCCAGGCGCAGCGCAGTTGCAGATGGTCCTGAAGGTTCTCACCCACCTGCGGGGCATCGTGGACCACCGCGATCCCGTGCTCCTGCAAGAGAGCCCCCGGCCCAATGCCCGACAGCTGCAATATCTGGGGCGAGTTCACCGCCCCTGCCGACAGGATCACCTCGGCCCCCGCGCGGGCCTGTTTGACCGTGCCGCCCTGTTCGTATTCCACGCCGACCGCGCGGCCATCCTCGATCAGCAGCCGCCGCGTATGCGCCTGCGTCTCGACCTTCAGCCCCTTGCCCGTCGCTGTCCGCAGGAAAGCCTTTGCCGTGTTCATCCGCCAGCCCGAACGCTGGTTGACGCGGAAATAGCCGACACCTTCGTTGTCGCCAGTGTTGAAGTCAGTGACCTTGGGCAGCCCCCAGGCGTGCGCCGCCTCCATCCAGTGATCGAGCACCTCCCAATGCAGGCGCTGGTTCTCCACCCGCCATTCGCCACCTGCCCCGTGCATGTCGGACGGGCCATCCACGTAGTCCTCGGAGCGCATGAAATAGGGCAGCACGTCGTCCCAGCCCCAGCCGGTCAGGCCCATCTGCCGCCAGCCATCGTAATCCGCTGCCTGACCCCGAAGGTACAGCATCCCGTTGATCGAGGAACATCCCCCCAGCACCTTGCCACGCGGGTAGAGCAGCGCGCGGCCGTTCAAGCCCTTTTCCTCGGCCGTGCGGTACATCCAGTCCGTGCGCGGATTGCCGATGCAATAGAGATACCCCATGGGGATATGCACCCAATGGTAGTTATCTTTGCCCCCCGCCTCCAGCACCAGCACCCGGTGCCCGGCGCCGCTCAGGCGGTTGGCCACCACGCAGCCCGCGCTGCCCGCACCAACGACGATGTAATCCCAGTCCCCGCTCATACCGGCAGCGCCGTGGTCCGAAACACTGTCCGCAGGGCAAAGCTCGACTGCATCCCCTGAACGCCGGGCAGCCGGGCGAGGTACTGCCGGTGGATCCGCGCGAAATCTTCGGTGTTCTCGGCCACGACCTTCAGCAGGTAATCCGCCGTCCCGGCCATCAGGTGACATTCCAGCACGTCCGGTATCCGCGCCACGGATTTCTCGAAAGCGTCCAGAATGTCATCCGCCTGCCCCCTGAGCGTGATCTCGACGAACACCGTTGTGGGCACCTTGAGCTTGCGCGCGTCCAGCAGGGCGACATAATCGCGGATATAGCCCTCTTTCTCCAGCCGCTGCACGCGGCGGTGGCAGGCGGAGGGCGACAGGTGCACGTCCTCGGACAGCTCCGCGTTCGACATACGTCCGTTGCGCTGAACCGCGCGCAGGATACGCCGATCAATCTCATCAAGGCTCATTCGCGCAATTCCTTCGCGTCCAATGTCGGTCCTACGCAAGACTATCCCGTTTACCTGCCGCCGGGGCAACCGAATTCGCACCGCTTTGCGGCAGGGATCGTCTAAGAACGGCGCAAATTCAATTCAGGGAGCGCACCATGAAAATCGGATGCCCGAAAGAAATCAAACCCCAGGAATTCCGCGTCGGCATGACGCCTTCCGCCGCTCTGGAAGCGGTGAACGCGGGCCATGAGGTCATCATCCAGAAAGGCGCTGGTGTCGGCGCAGGCTTTGACGACGCGCAGTATGTCGCGGCCGGGGCCAAGATCATCGACACGGCCGAGGAAATCTTTGCCACCGCCGACATGATCGTGAAGGTGAAAGAGCCGCAGGCGGTGGAGCGCAAGATGCTGCGCGAGGGTCAGGTGCTCTTCACCTACCTGCACCTTGCCCCCGATCCGGAGCAGACGAAGGACCTAATGGACTCGGGCGCGACCTGCATCGCCTATGAAACAGTGACCGACCGCATGGGCGGCCTGCCCCTGCTCGCGCCGATGTCCGAGGTTGCGGGCAAGCTGGCGCCGCAGGTCGGTGCCTGGACCCTGCAAAAGGCCAACGGCGGACGCGGCGTGCTGATGGGCGGCGTGCCCGGTGTGGGGCCTGCCAATGTCATGGTCATCGGTGGCGGTGTCGTGGGCACCCACGCCGCGCGCGTCGCGGCAGGCATGGGCGCGGATGTGACCGTGCTCGACCGCTCACTGCCCCGGATGCGCTATCTCGACGACGCGTTCAGCGGTCTTTTCAAGACGCGCTATGCCTCGGCCCAGAACACCATCGAACTGGCGCGCGAGGCCGACATGATCATCGGTGCCGTGCTGATCCCCGGTGCGGCGGCGCCCAAGCTAATTTCCAAAGCGCAGCTTTCCGAGCTGAAGCCCGGCGCGGCGCTGGTGGACGTGGCGATCGACCAGGGTGGCTGTTTTGAGACCTCGAAGGCAACGACCCACCAGGACCCGATCTACGAGGTCGACGGCGTCATGCACTACTGCGTGGCCAACATGCCTGGAGCAGTCGCACGCACCTCGACCATCGCGCTTGGCAACGCCACGATGCCCTTCATGCTGGATCTCGCGAACAAGGGCTGGCGTCAGGCCTGTGCGGATGACGAGCATCTGCTCAACGGTCTGAACGTGCACGCGGGCAAGCTGACCTATCACGCGGTCGGCAAGGCGCTTGGGATCGACGTGCTGTCGCCGAAGCTGGCGCTGAAGGAATAGTGGGGCGGGGACAACTCCCGTCCAAGACAAAAGGGCCGCCCTGTCGGGCGGCCCTTTTCATTTCGGCCCGCTTGCGGTAGCGAAGCGGTCAGCGCCCCTTGGACAACTGGTCGCGGATTTCGATCAGCACATCGAGCTCGGACGGCCCGGTCTCGACCTCGGGAGCGACCTCCTCGGGCTTTTGGGCTGCGGATTTGATCCGGTTCACGAACTTGACCAGCATGAAGACCACGAAAGCGATGATAAAGAAGTTGATGCAGGCGGTGATGAAAGCACCGTAGGCAAAGATCGCAGCACCCGTCTCGCGCGCCGCATCGAGGCCAACGCCCGATGGCACATCGCCCGACAGCACCAGATACATGCTGGTGAAGTCAACGCCGCCGAGGATCAAGCCGATGATCGGGTTGATCAGGTCGCCCACCAGCGACGTCACGATCGCGGTAAAAGCGGCACCGATGATGATACCCACGGCGAGGTCCATCACGTTGCCTTTGGCGATGAAGTCCTTGAATTCTTGAATCATATACTGTCCCTTTTCCAGTTTGCATGACCGCAAGGTAAACGTGTGCGGTTCGCTGACGCACAATCGTCAACACATCATTGCACATTGGCGAGCCTGTTCTCGCGGGGAATTTCGCCTATGTCTTGTCACACGTCAGACAGGAGCGACAAATGGCCGACCTTTCCGCATTTCCCATCACCCAGAAATGGCCCGCGCAGAACCCCGACGTGCTGCAGCTTTATTCCTTTCCGACGCCGAACGGCGTGAAAGTCTCCATCGCGCTGGAGGAAATGGGCCTGCCTTACGAGGCGCATAAGGTGACGCTGGCGGATGCGGATGTGAAAAGCCCCGAATTCCTGTCGCTCAACCCCAACAACAAGATCCCTGCGATCATCGATCCCGACGGGCCGGATGGCAAACCCGTCGGCCTGTTCGAAAGCGGCGCGATCCTGCTTTATCTGGCGGACAAGACCGGCAAGCTGATCGGCGAGACCGCGACAGACCGCGCGCAGGTCACCCAGTGGCTGATGTTCCAGATGGGTGGCCTCGGGCCGATGCTTGGACAACTTGGGTTCTTCTACAAGTTCGCCGGGTCCGAGTGGGGGGACAAGCGCCCCCAGCAGCGCTACATCGACGAGGCCAAGCGGCTGTTGAACGTGCTGAACCTCGAGCTGGCGGGCAAGGACTGGGTGGCCGGGGAGTATTCCATCGCCGATATCGCCATTGCGCCCTGGCTGAGGGCGCTGGATTTCTACGGTGCGAAAGAGGTCGTGGGCTGGGAGGATCACCGCAATCTGGTGGCGTATCTCGACCGGTTCCTTGAGCGGCCAGCCGTTCAGACAGGGCTGGTGACCCCGCCGCGCGACTGATGCACTCCTCAGGCCGGACGGAATGATCCGGCCTACCCCCGCATCCCGTCCGCGATCTTTTCCGCGATCATGATCGTCGGCGCATTGGTGTTCCCGCCCACGAGGCGCGGCATCAGCGACGCGTCCACCACGCGGAGCCCATCGACACCGTGCACGCGGCCTGCCGTGTCGACGACGGCCATGTCATCCACCCCCATCTTGCAGGTGCCCACCGGGTGATAGATCGTGTCAGCGCGCTTGCGGATATCGGCCTCCAGCGCGCTGTCGCTGCCGTCATGGGCATAGAGCTGCTTGCCCCGCCACGGGTCCAGCGGCAGCGCGGTCAGGATGCTTTCCATCTGCCGCGCGCCCTTCATCAAAAGCTCCAGATCACGCCTGTCCGACAGGTACCGCGGGTCGATGCGCGGCGGCGCGCCGGGCTTGGCCGAGGTCAGGCCCACGCTGCCGCGCGAATGGGGGCGCAACACGCAGACATGGCAGGAATAACCGTATTGCAGGTGTATCTTGCGCATGTGGTCGTCCACGATGCCCACGACGAAATGCAATTGCAGGTCGGGCCGGTCCTGTGACGGGTCCGATTTCAGGAACGCCCCGCCCTCGGCGAAGGGCGTGGCAAACATGCCGGTCCCGTCCCTGCGCCACTGCATCCCGGCCTTGAACAGTTTCCACAGCCCCGAGGGCACCAGCCCGATCACGTCCTGCCGCTTGGAGTGGTAGCTCATCACGTAATCGAGGTGATCTTGCAGGTTCTGCCCCACGCCCGGCAATTCGTGCTGCACGGCGATGCCGTGGGCCGAAAGTTCATCCCGCGGGCCGATCCCGCTAAGCAGCAGAAGTTGCGGCGAGCCAAAGGCGCCGGCGCTCAGGATCACCTCGCGCGCCGCTTCGATCACCTGCACCTGCCCGATGCGCCGCACCTCGACACCCGTCGCGCGGCCTTCCGTCATCACCACGCGCCGCGCCTGTGCCTTGGTGAGGATCGTCAGGTTCGGCCGGTGGCGCACATCGCGATTGAGGTAGGCCGCCGCCGCCGAGCACCGCTCGCCCTTGGCGGGGCCATCGTGGAACTGCGTGACCTGATAGTAGCCCGCGCCTTCCAGTTCGGCTCCGTTGAAATCGGGGTTGTGCCGCACCTGCTGTTCCCCGGCGGCGTCGATGAACGCCTTCGAGATCTCGCGCGGTTCCGACTGCTCTGACACTTTGAGGGGACCGTCAGCGCCATGCAGCTCATCGGCACCGCGCACATTCCCTTCGGCCTTTCTGAAGTAGGGCAGAACCGACTCCCAGTCCCAGCCCTCGCAGCCCAGATCCGCCCATTCGTCGTAATCCCCGCGATGCCCCCGCACATACAGCATCGCGTTGATCGCCGAGGACCCGCCCAGCGCCTTGCCGCGCGGCTGGAAGCCCTTGCGGCCGTTGAGTTCCGGTTGCGGCACCGTGTGGAACGCCCAGTTGTTGATCTTGGGGCGGCCCGAAATCATCGCCGCCACCAGCGCAGGCGCGCGGATGACAAGATCGCGCCCCTGCCCGCCCGCCTCGATCAGGCAAACGGAAACATTCGGGTCCTCGCTCAGCCGCGAGGCCATGACACTGCCCGCCGAACCGCCGCCGACGATGACGTAGTCGAATTCCATGGTGTTCTCCCCTTTTGGGAGAAGGCTACGCCTGCAGGGACGCTTTGCAAAGGGCGGTCGGCACATCCTTGGGTGTAAGAACCGGCGGGCTGTCGAACCCGTTGCGCCATACCACAAGCGCCATTACCGGATGATCGAAGGTCTGCATCGCGTGGGGCTGATTGCTGGCATGCGCGCTGGTCTGGCCGGGGCGCAGCACCTCTGGGGCCTCGCCATGCCGCAGGAAAAGCGCCTCGCCCGCGACGACGAGGTACATCTCTTCCGCCGGATGCTGGTGCCAGGGGTAGTAGAGATGCGGCGGCATGTAGACGAGCCAGGCCGCCATCGTGTCGCTGGCAAAGGCGCCGCCCTCGCCGATCAGACAGTAACACCCGAAACGGTCCATGAAATCCTGCCCGATGTCGGTTTCCTTGTAGGTCTCGCGCCACTGGGCGAGCGGAGCGCAGGACCGGAAGGCATCGCGCAGCGCCGCGAGGCTGTCGGTATAAAGCCCGGCTTCCGCCGCAAAAAGCGCCGCTGCCGCAACGTGGAAAGGTGTCACCGGCTGACGGCGGATATCCCCTGCGAAGGGAGAGAAGGCGGAAAGTGCCGCACTGGCCGCATAGGCCTCGCGCGTGGCCGTAAGCAGTCCGTCCCATAGAAGATCGTGGTCGGTGTGGTCCAGCATCCCGCGTTCCTCCGGAGCCCCTGACGATCAGAGGCTAGGGAGAAAGGCGGGGGATGTCCGCGCCGATTGCGACAGCGGCAAGGACGCGAAATGACCAGATTTGCGTGACTGATATTCGTCCGGCTTATCCCGGCAACTTCCCCGTCAGCACATATCGCAGGATCTGCACCACCTGCGAAGGCTCAGAAGCCACACCCAAAGCCGCCGCATCGACCTCTTTCAGCGCATGGGCATGGTCCGGCCCATGCAGGATGATCAGCGACTTGCCCAGTGCCGCCGCATAGCCTGCATCGAAAGCCGCGTTCCACTGCTTGTACTGATCACCGAACCGCACGACCACTACATCCGCATCGGCGATCCCCTTGCGCGTCCGGATCGCGTTCACCTGCGCGCCCTTGCGGTCGTGCCAGAACTTGTCCGCCTCCGCCCCGAGGATCGCCACGCCGCAATCGTCGCTGGCCGCGTGGTCGGTGACGGGGCTGGAAAAGGTCACGTCCAGCCCCTTGGCCCCCTCGATGATCTGCTCCCGCCAGTCGGTGTGGATTTCCCCGGACAGATAGACTTTCACGGCTTGGCCCTCCTTCATCTTGTCGGAGCCTTACATAGCGCATGAGGCCCCGGTGTCTACGGACGGCGGGCAACGATATAGCGGCTCATCGCGGGCTTGGAGCATGTCTCGATAATGCGGAAACCGGCCCATTGCATCGCTGCCTCAAGTTCCTGCACCGTGAGGTAGCGTACGAAGGGGGCCTTTCCCAAAAGCTGCATCACCGGCACCATCGCCCGGATCGCAAAGCGCTTGAGCCCCATGGACGGATCGCCGATGCAAGGGGTCTTGGTGATCAACATGCTGCCCGGTGCCATCTCGCGGTAGAGCGTGCTCAGCACCCGCTCCATGTCGTTGGTCAGATGCAGGATGTTGAAGCCCAGCACCACATCGAACTGCCCGGCCTTTTCGGCTGCCCCCTGTGCCGTCTTGACCTGGAAGGTGACGTTACGGGCTTTCTGGGCCAGTGCCTTGTCCGAGGCGATGCGCATCATTTCGCGGGAAATATCGGTGCCGGTGATCTCAGCAACATCAGCCGCCAGTTGCAGCGCGGTCGACCCGGTGCCTGCCCCGATCTCGAGCACCCGGTCGGTCGGCTGCAGATAGCTGCGCGTGCGCCCGAGGGTGTATTCATAGGACTCCGGGTCCTTGATGGGGCTTGCGGCATATTTCCCCGCCGCGTTGTCCCAGAATTCTCCTGCGTTTGTCATAATGTTCTCCTTTCTCCACCCTCCTACATCCGTATGGATCACCGGGGAATTGACGAATTCTGAAGGTTATATATACGTATTTGCATGGATCAGGACCAACCCGACTGGAACCTCTTGCGCGCCTTCGAGGCCACCGCGCAGGAAGGATCGCTCTCCGCCGCCGCCCGCCGCCTCGGGCTGACGCAGCCCACGCTCAGCCGCCAGATCGCGGCACTCGAGGACAGGTTGGCGCTGATGCTCTTCGAACGCAACGGCCGCTACCTGCACCTGACCGACGCGGGCCGCGAACTGCTGCCGCATGTGCAGGACATGGGCGATGCCGCAAACCGCCTGTCGCTTTCGGCCAGCGGGCAGCAGTCGGACCTTGCGGGGCTGGTGCGCATCACGGCAAGCGAGGTCGCCTCGGCCCATATGCTGCCGCCAATCCTGCAAAGCCTGCGCCTTCGCGCACCCCAGATCATCGCCGAGGTGGTCGCGGGCGACGACATCCGCAACCTGATGACCCGCGAGGCCGACATCGCCCTGCGCCACGTCCGCCCCGAACAGCCCAACCTGATCGCGCGGCTGATCGCCGAGCGGAAGGGGTATTTCTATGCCACCACCGGCTATCTCGACAAACGCGGGCGGCCCGAAACCCTTGCCGATCTGGCCGAACACGACTGGATCGGAATGGGCGATCTGAAACGCGTCCTAGAGTACATGTTCAGCCTGAACCTGCCGATCACCGAGGACAACTTCCGCGTCCGCACCGAAAGCGGGCTGGTGGCCTGGGAGATGTGCAAGACGGGCCTCGGGATCATCCCGATGGATGAGACCGTCGCAGCGGGCACGCCGGGGCTCGAGAAAATCCTGCCCGATGAGCTGGTCGTTACCTTCCCCCTCTGGCTGGTCGCGCACCGCGAAGTGCATACCAACCCGCGGATACGGTTGGTGTATGATCTGCTGGGGGAGGCGTTGGGATAACGAACGGACTTTGACCCGCGTTTTGCGCATGTCGGTTTAAGGAGGTGTCCGGGCAATTGTCACCGATGTGAAGACGGGCATCCTCTTTCCTGTAGACTTTGGCCATTTCGCCTTGTCTTAATGGTCTTTGCGATTGAAAGACCCCGCGGCAGGGGGCGACTACTGAGACATATGAAGAGGCCGGCCGGCCTCTCTCATCCAGATATTTGGTGAATAAATTGACGCGAATTTTGGCATTACTTTACGTTGTCATTGCCCTGCTCACCGGACCGGCAGCGGCGCATGAACGGTTCGCACTGGTAATCGGGAACGCGGCGTACACAAGCGTCCCCGCACTCGACAACCCCGTGAACGACGCGCGCCTGATGAGCGATGAACTGCGCGGCGCGGGCTTTTTCGTCACGACACTGACAGACGTGACCCGTGCCGAAATGATGGAGGGCGTCGAGACCTTTGCCAGCACAGTGCGCGCGGCGGGGTCCGAGGCGCTGGCGGTGTTCTATTTCGCAGGACACGGGGTGCGCAGCAACGATTTCAACTACCTTCTTCCGCTGGATGTAGACATCCGGTCCGAAGCCGACATTGCGGAACAGGCGGTTCCCGCGGAATGGATCCTGGATCGCTACCACACGCCCACGGCGGTCACCGTGATGATCCTTGACGCCTGCCGCGACAATCCCTTTGCCAGCCAATCGGACGGCGCGTTGGATTTGGGCGACGGGCTTGCGCGCATGACCGCGCGGACGAACGATCTGATCGCCTATGCCACGGGACCCGGCGAAGTGGCCCTCGATGGGACTGGCAGCAACAGCCCCTATACGGCGGCAATTGCCCGTGCGATCGGAACCCCTGGGCTGACCTTGCAGCAGGTGTTCGATCAGGTGCGTTCAGATGTGGTCAGCGAAACGGACGGGGCCCAGTCGCCCTGGGCCCGGTCTTCGCTGAACCTCAAGATAGGCATGAAGGACCTGACCAAGCGCTGAGGGCGCCTGGCAGAAACGGTAGGATGGGTGCTTGCACCCATCACCCGCGATGGGTGCAAGCACCCATCCTACCCCCGCAATACCCCACCCGTCGCCTTCGTCACCTTCTCCACGACCTTCGCCGCCACCGCCTCGATATCCGCGTCCTTCAGCGTCTTGTCCGTCGGCTGCAACCGCACCGTGATGGCGAGGGACTTCTTCCCCTCGCCCAGCGCGCCGCCGATGAATTCGTCGAACACGCGCACATCTTCGATCAGCGCCTTGTCGGCCCCCATCGCGGCGTTGACGACGTTCAGCGCCTCGACCTCGGCATCGACAACAAAAGCAAAATCCCGCTCCACCGCCTGCAAATCGCTGATCTGCAAAGCGGGCCGTGTCGCCCCCGACTTGCGCGGCAGCGGCACCTCTTCGGGCCAGAGGGTGAAGGCCATGGCGGGGCCCTTCACGTCCATGGCTTTCAGCACCTTCGGGTGCACCTCGCCGTAGATGCCCAGCACCTTCTTCGGCCCCAGACAGATCATGCCATGCCGCCCCGGATGCCACCACTCGGACGCACCGCGCAGGATCTGCACCTTGGCGGGCGCGCCCATGGCGGCAAGCACAGCCTCGGCATCCGCCTTGACGTCAAAGACATCGACCGCGCGGTCCGCCCCGTGCACGTCCTTCGACCCGGTGCGGCCCACGCGCAGGCCGGTGATCAGCGTGTGCTGCTCCTCCGGCTCGCCGCCGTGAAAGGCGGGGCCCGCCTCGAAGAGCGCCATGTCGGCGAACCCGCGCGCCTGGTTCCGCGCGGCGGCCTGCAAGAGTCCCGGCAGCAGCGCGGGGCGCATGTGGCTCATGTCGCTGCTGATCGGGTTTTCCAGCATCGTCGCGTCGTCGCCACCACCGAAAAGCTCCGCCGTGGCCTTGTCGATGAAACTGTAGGTAACGCATTCATGGTAGCCCAGCGCTGCCGCCGCCCGGCGGCCCGCGGTCAGCCGTTTTTGCATGGGCGACAGCACCGGGCGCGGCACGCCATCGGAGAGACGCGGGAGCGGCTTGCCCTCAAGCTTCGTCAGCGAGGCGATGCGCGCCACTTCCTCCACGAGGTCCGCCTCGCCCTGCACGTCGGGCCGCCAGCTTGGTACATGGGCCATGTCGCCTTCCAGCGTGAAGCCCAAAGCCTCCAGCGTCGCCCGCTGCGTTTCCGCCGAGATCGTCATGCCGACGAGCGACTGCACCCGGTCGGTATCGAGCCGATAGGCGCGGGACGTATCCGGAATGGCCCCCGCCACCACAACCTCCGACGCCTCGCCGCCCGCTTGATCGAGGATCATGCGCGTCGCATGTTCGATGCCGTGCGGGGTCCATTCGGGGTCGATCCCCCGCTCGAAGCGATAGCGGGCATCCGAATTGATCTTGAGCGCGCGGCCCGTATAGGCCGTGCGGATCGGGTCGAAATAGGCTGCCTCAATGAAGACATTGGTTGTCTCAGCGGTACAGCCCGTGGCCAGCCCGCCCATCACACCCGCGATGCTTTCCACGTTTTCCGCATCCGAGATCAGCGTCATCCCCGCATCAAAGGTGTATTCCTTCTCATCCAGCCCCACGAGCGTCTCGCCCCCCTTGGCGCGATGCACCCGCAGCCTGTTGCCCGCGACCTTGTCCGCGTCGAAGACATGCAAGGGACGGTTCCGGTCATAGGTGAAGAAGTTCGTCACATCGACAAGGAAGGAGATCGGCCGCAACCCGATGGCCCTGAGCGCGTCCTGCAACCACTGCGGCGACGGCCCGTTCTTCACGCCCCGGATGACACGCCCGTAGAACACCGGGCACTGCTCCAGCGTATCCGCGTCAATCGTCACGCTGATCGGGCAGGGAAACGCTCCCGGCACCGGATCGCAATCGCGCGCCTTCAGCCTGCCCAGCCCCCGCGCCGCGAGGTCCCGCGCGATGCCCCGCACGCCCAGTGCATCGGGACGGTTCGGCGTAATCGCGATCTCGATCACCGGATCGACCTTGGCCGGATCGTTCTCGGCCAGCCAATCCACGAAAGACTGCCCCACCTTGCCCGACGGCAGCTCGATGATGCCGTCATGTTCATCCGAGAGCTCCATCTCCCGCTCCGAGGCCATCATGCCAAAGCTCTCGATGCCCCGGATCTTGCCAACCCCGATGGTCGTGTCGATCCCTGGCACGTAGACCCCCGGCTTGGCCACGACCACGGTGATGCCCGCGCGCGCGTTGGGCGCGCCGCAGATGATCTGCTTCACACCTTCGTCCGTCTCAACCTGGCAGACGCGCAACCGGTCGGCATCGGGGTGCTGCTCCGCCGATCTCACATACCCGATTGTAAAATCCCGCAGCTTCGCGCCCCGATCCTCGACCCCCTCGACCTCAAGGCCAAGGTCGGTCAGCGTCTCGCAAATCTCCTCGACCGACGCCTCGGTCTCGAGATGGTCTTTTAGCCAGGAAAGCGTGAACTTCATCGGATCGTCCTCACAGGTCTTGTCGGTGGTGTCGGTACCGCCAATCCCGCCGGGTTTCAATCAGGCACAGGTCCCGCGCTTCATCTTTCCACTACAACTCAAATCCGACAGGGCCACAAGCGCACCCTCAGGGATAGCCCGGCGCGCGTCCCATCAGCTGATCCAGCTGCCAGCCGATCCAGCCGTGCGGGATGAAATGCCCGCCCGGATGCAGATCAAGCGTCACACGCCCCTCCGGGCAGTCCCAGCGGAGCCGCTCCAGCACCAGCCAATCGACGGCCTGCCAATCTCCCAACCGTTCCGCTGCCCCGCAGCGGTAGACCTCACGCCAGAGCGCCACGGGATGCGTCACGTCCCCCTCGGGGCCATAGGGAAACCGCATCACGTCATCTGCAAAGCCGTAAACCTGCCGCACCTCGCCCGGCGCTTCGGGACAATCGGCGTCCTGCGGCAACTTCCCCGAGATCGCCAAAAGCGCCACCACCCCCGCGCCCGCCTCGCAGGCAAAGCGCCAGGCCATCGCCGCCCCGTAGGAATAGCCCGAGACGTAAATGCGCTCCGGATCGACAGGAAACCGCGCCGCCACATCCTCCAGCACGGCACGGGCAAAAGTCACATCCCGCCCGCCCGCGCGCCAGAAATCCCAGGTCCGCCCAAGCCCGTTCGGCGCCACCAGCAGAACCCCCCGCCGCCGGGTATGCCCGGCGATCCGCCGATGCTTCACGATCAGGTCCCCCTGACGTCCCCAGCCATGGAAATGCAGCAGGACCGGGAGGGCTGTCTTGCCGTCCCAACCGTCGGGCAGCCGGACGTGGTAGGACCGATCTCCGAGGGGGCAAGGGATTTCCGCACCGCAGGCCTCTGCAAGGCCCGGTGTGGGCCGGATCAACAGGAGGAGGCAGATGAGAAGCGCGCGGACAGACATGGGTATGCCATGCAGGTGTGCCGCCCGGATGTCACCTCACAATCCTGCGAAGGAGGGTGGGCGAAACGCCCACCTTACGAACGATCCGAGCACGGTCCGCGATCACCCGGCGCATATCCTTGCCTAGGCCGCTACTTCATAAGAAGCGATTATCCCGACCACCTGGGCGCGAGAAACGCGAAAGGGCACACATCTCCGCTCATGTTAGGTGGACGCACAGTCCACCCTAATCGGCAATCACCCCGACAACCCACCATGCAAATTCGGCTGCTCCAGCGCCCCGAACCCGTAGTGCCGCAGCCAGCGCAGGTCTGAATCGAAGAACGCCCGCAGGTCCGGAATGCCGTATTTCAGCATCGCGATCCGGTCGATCCCCATGCCAAAGGCGAACCCCTGCCATTTCTCCGGATCGATCCCGCCGGCAGCCAGCACCTTGGGATGCACCATGCCCGAGCCCAGCACTTCCATCCAGCCGTCGCCCTCGCCGATGCGCAGCTGACCGTCGACCCAGGAACACTGGATATCTACCTCCGCCGACGGCTCGGTGAAGGGGAAGTGAGAGGCGCGGAAGCGGGTCTTGATCCCGTCGATCTCGAAGAAGGCGGCAAAGAATTCCTCCAACGTCCACTTGAGGTTCGCCATCGAGATATCGCGGTCGATCGCCAGCCCCTCGACCTGGTGGAACATCGGCGTATGGGTCTGGTCGTAATCGGCCCGGTACACTCCGCCGGGGCAGATGATGCGCAGCGGCGCGCCCGCCTTCTCCATCGTCCTGATCTGCACCGGCGACGTATGGGTGCGCAGCACGTGCGGCGGGCGGTTATCCCCCTCGGCGCGGTGCATGTAGAAAGTGTCCATCTCGGCCCGCGCGGGGTGGTGTCCGGGGATGTTCAAAGCGTCGAAATTGTACCAGTCGGTGTCGATCCGCGGTCCTTCCGCAACCGAAAACCCCATCTCGGCAAAGATTGCCGTCAGCTCTTCGGTAACTTGGGAAACCGGATGGATCGTCCCCCGCGGCCGCTCCCGCGCGGGCAGCGTCACGTCAAGCCACTCCGACCGCAGCCGTTCGTCCAGCGCCGCATCGGCCAGGGCCGCTTTCTTGGCCGCCAGCGCCGAGTTTATCTCGTCCTTCAGCGCATTCAACGCCGGGCCCGCGACCTGCCGCTCTTCCGGGGTCATCTTGCCCAGCTCACGCATCTTCAGCGCGACCTCGCCCTTCTTGCCCACGGCGGCCAGCCGGATATCCTCCAGCGCCGCCTCGTCCGCCGCGTCCGCGATCTGGCTCAGGTATTTTGTCTTGAGATCGTCCATCTCGGCCTCTGACCCTTGGTTTTGCGGCTCCCTGCTAGCCTGCCGCCCCTCCCGATGCAAGGGCGGGCGGCAGGTGAAACCCTGTGACCCATCAGTGAGACTGGGATAGGCTGACCACAATCAAACAGGGAGACAGAATGATGGGCACCACGGGAAGATGTTATTGCGGCGACATTCGCTACGAGGTCACGAGCGACCCGCTCTGGCAGGCGTAATGCCATTGCCGGGAATGTCAGTACATCTCGGGCGGCGGGCCGAACTACTTCATGATCGTTGCGGCGGATGATTTCGCCTTTACCCAAGGCACGCCGTCGCAGTTCACTCGCGACGACATCGAGAACCCCCGCACGCGCGACTTCTGCCCCACCTGCGGAACGCACCTGATCACGCGCCTGCCCGATGGGCAGCGGATCGTGCTCAAGGTCGGCACGCTCGACGACATGAGCGTCTACACCGGCCCGCAAATGGCGATCTACTGCTGTGACAAGCAGCCGTTCCACGTCATTGCCGAAGGGGTTCCGACGGTGGACAAGCTGCCACCGCGCTAACGCTTGCCCGTCAGCCAGAAGGTTTCGATCCTGCCGATCCCCTTGATCTCCACCGGCCCGCGCGGCGCGAATTCATAGCGATCCGCCAAGAGCGCCCGCGTCGCCGCTGTCACCTGTATCCGCCCCGGCTCCCCATGGCTTTCCATCCGGCTCGCCGTGTTTACCGTGTCGCCCCAGACGTCGTAGAACACCTTCGACGTGCCGATGACGCCCGCGATAGCAGGGCCGGAATGGATGCCGATGCGCAGATCGATGGGCTCTCCCAGTTCTTGCGACAGCCGCTTGACCTCCGCCTGCATGGCAAGCGCCATGTCAGCGATGATTTCCGCATGATCCTTGCGCGCTACGGGCAGCCCGGCGGCGACCATGTAGGCGTCACCAATAGTCTTAATTTTCTCCAGTCCCCGTTCTGCGGTCAGCACATCGAAGGCCGAGAAAATGCGATTGAGCCAACCGACCAAGGTCTCCGGCGACATCCGCGCGGACCGAGGCGTGAAATCCACGATATGGGCAAAAAGCAGCGTCACGGCGGGCAACCCGTCGGCAATCACCTCCCCGGGCCGGTCCTTGAGCCGCGTCGCAATTTCGTCCGGCAGCAGGTTTTGCAACAACGCCTCAGAACGGGCATGTTCGGCGGCAAGTGCCGCTTCGGCTTGGGCTACCTGTGCTGTCAGCGAAAAGAGGATAGCCGCAATCTGACTGGTCAGAACGATCAGAGTGACCACGTAAACCGTCCTGTTGAACCCCTCACCCACGTCAAGAAGCCCGGAAGGCTCCGGGAAGAGAAGCCGGGAGGCCGCCATCGCGACAATCACCACCAGTACCAAGACCGCAGACTCCTTCGGGCGCGTGACAGACTGCAGCAGGGCGACGGCCACGATGCCGTTAAACATGAAAAGGTACAGCCCCGAGGAGGCACCGGTCAGAAACGTTGCCACGACAAAGACAGAGATCAGGACCGATCCGCCGATCAAAAGAGCCAGGCTCTGGCCGACAAGCGGAATAAGCCGCGGCAGGAGGAAGTTGAGCATCAGGGGCGAGACCGTCACCGCAAGGAGGGGCGCACCCGCCAGGGCATATCCGATGACGAATGGAACGGTGAAAACCGCTCCCAGCAAGCAGGTCACGTTATAGGCGTAACGCCCCGAAACCTCGTTGTCGGGCAGACCCTCGAGACCGATCTGCGTCTGGCGCCTGAACCAGTCTATCAGATTGCCCAACATCGCCGCACACCCCCTCTAGCACTGTGCAACGAGCCCGAGTAACCAAGTCAACGAAAAAAGCCGCCCCCGTAGGGAGCGGCTGTTGGAATGGGTATGTGGCGGCGCTTACTTCGCCAGCGCGCCCTGCGCAGTTGCCACGATGGCACCGAAGGCCTCGGGCTCGTGCACGGCGAGATCGGCCAGCACCTTGCGGTCCACTTCGATCCCCGCAAGGTTCAGACCGTTGATAAAGCGGGAGTACGTCAGCGACTCGTCATGCGCACGTACGGCGGCGTTGATCCGCTGGATCCACAGCGCGCGGAAATTCCGCTTGCGGTTACGGCGGTCGCGGGTGGCGTACTGGTTGGCCTTGTCGACCGCCTGCGTGGCGACCTTGAAGACGTTCTTGCGACGACCGTAATAGCCCTTGGCGGCCTTGACGATCTTCTTGTGGCGGGCGTGGGTGACTGTTCCACCTTTAACTCGGGACATCTCGGCTCTCCTCTATCAGCGGTCGTAGGGCATGAAGCCCTTGATGATCTTTGCATCGGGCTCCGACAGGGTTGTCGTGCCGCGTGCGTCGCGGATGAATTTCTTCGTCCGCTTGATCATGCCGTGGCGCTTGCCGGCCTGACCCGCGATGACCTTTCCGGTCGCCGAGATCTTGAAGCGCTTCTTGGCGCTCGATTTCGTCTTCATCTTTGGCATTTCCGTCTCCGTCTCTTTGGTTCGGTTTACACGCGACTCGGCATGCCATACCGGCCGGCCGCGCGGGTGAAAGCTGGCGTATAGGAGGATGCGGGATGTTTGGCAAGGGGGTCCCGCGCCTTGTTACTTCAGCGATGGCAGGATATAGCAGGGAACACCTTGCACGCAGCCGTTATCCACCGCATCCCAGTAGTTGAACCACTTCAGATTGCCGCGCGACAGGTCAAGCTCCACACCCGGATCGACATAGAATACCTGGCCCATCCGGTTATTCGTGGATTTCCTCAGGCCGGACGGAAGTGCGTCGATCGGCCGGGTAATGACGAGACGGCTGAGGTCGTCACCGCGCAATTCGCCCCGGTCCATCATCTGCAATAGACCGGCCTCGGCGGGCAACAAAGCATAGCGTTCGGCATCCCCATCGGAAACCAGTGCCTCTGGGTCGATCCGAACGACGCCCAGCGGGTAGCTCTGGCTCAGCTTATACACAAGCTGCATGCGGGCGGCCTCATGTTTGGTGATCTCGGTCAGGCCTCCGTTTTCCTTGCGCCGATAATAGCTTTCCCGAATGACGACCGGTTCGTCGACACCGACAAGGTCGGCGCTGCCGATCTTGGTCTGCAATGAAGGAAACATGTGGCTGTCCATCCGCTCGCGCTGCTGGGGCTTCAGGCGGCTGTCTTCGAAGGCGACCTGCAGCACGTTGCCGAGAATTTCGCGTGCCCGCGGCTTTCCAAGGGCGGAAGGGCCGGGCGCGCAGATGCCAGACCGGGCAAAGTGAACGCGCTCTTTCGGAAGGCCGGTCACCGCATTGCTCCCGTGTGTCACCAGTCGTTCAACGCGATCCGTCGCGCCGGAGATTTGCCAGATCACCGGCACCTCTGCGCCGAGAATGATGTAGAGCGGCGCCTGGCCCTTTTCGATATGCAGCCGGGCGACCGTGGTCGACTGGTGCGTACCGGCAATCGCGACGTCGGACAGCCCGCCGCCCCGGACGGCGCCAAGGACCCGGAGCTCGGCTTTCGCCGATGTCGGCGGATACCGGCAAAGCTCGGGCAGGCCCGCTTCTTGCAGGGCAATTCTCTTGGTCTCGAGATGGGCGCTGCGCTGTGAGGCAGGGTCGGGGCGTTTCGTTGAAGGTTCGGGTGCCTCGCGCAAAATCGCTTCAATGGTCTCCACGATCTCGGATTCCGTGACCCTTCCGTCCCTGTCGAGATCGTACTGGAGCAGATGCTCCCCGCCTAATCTTCTGGATGTGTTCTTTTCCAGCCAAACCTGAACAACTGTTTCGATTTCCATTGAAGACAACGCGCCGTCCTTGTCTGCATCGGCCTCGAACCGCTTCGTCAGCAGGATGGCGCACTCGGATGCACTTGATGACGCAAGATGTCGCGTGAATTCATCGGCGCTGATCGCAGCGTCGCCATCGAGGTCGAACCGCAGATACTGCGCCATGAGGGACGCACGCTGATTTGCTACTTGCGCAGCATGCCGCTGCTGCAGACTGTCGCGGGTCAGCACCCCCTCGGGGGCATATTGCGCAAACTCGCGCAATGTCATCTGGAGAGTTTGTGCCGGGTTGCGGCGGATGTGTTGGATGACGTCCCGGGTCATCTCGGGCAAGGTGCGCCGGCCTTCCACGACCGGCGTGTCGCCTGCCCCCTGCTGTGCCAGGACCGGATCGACGAGCGCGATCAGGGCAAGAATGGACAAGAACTTTTGCATGATTCACCGTCGATAAATGCAATCTTTGGATGAATCGCTAACGGCCAAAACGGGCGAGATTGTGGCGAAGGATGGTAGAGCGGCAAGGGGATTGCCTTGCGCAGGTTATCGGAAGATCCTCGCGGTGCCCGATGGACAGCAAGGGAGGGCACGCCGATGTCCAACGCAGAGACCGACGCGCTGCTTGCCGCGCTCATCACCCAAGAACGCCGGGTCTGGCAGGCCCTTGTCGATGGCGATGCCACCGCAGATGCTGCACTGCTCAGCGCGGACTTTCTTGGGGTATATGCGGACGGTTTCGCGGGCAGAGCGGACCATACTGGACAGCTTGCCAGCGGACCCACCATCCTGCACTTCGACCTGTTCGAGCCGCGCGCGCGGCCTCTTGGGCGCGATCACGCACTCTTGAGCTATCGGGCTGCGTTCCGGCGCCCCGGCCGTTCGACAGAGAAGATGTACGTCAGTTCGATCTGGGAAAGACGAGACGGGACCTGGATCAATATCTTCAGCCAGGACACGCCTGCCGATGGCGCCTGAGATCTTGTCGCCCTAGGGCATGTATTGCCCCACCACCCTGGCGAAGACATCCGGCACCTGGTCAAGCGTATAGCCCCCCGGGCTTGTCTGCATCGCGTAGAGGATCAGTCCGCCGCCGATCAGGACCGTCAGTGCAGAGGCGCGCGGTGCGCGGCTGTCGGCTAGGGCGGAGAGGATCGACGGAATGGAAAATGCCGCGATCACGATGCCAAGCGTCAGGGCAAGGTCCGGGTCCATGAGCGTGCTCCTTGCGAAAGTCGCAAAAGCTTACTCCGGGTCGGAGGCAAAAATCAAACGCTCGTCGCAGGGAGCCACCCGCAGGATGTTGGTGCTGCCCGGTACATTGAAGGGCACACCCGCCGTCACGACGATAAGGTCGCTCTCTCCGGCGAACCCTTCACGGCGCGCCGCCTGCACCGCCGAAACGACTGCCATCTTGAACCGGTCGACGTTACCCGTGATCACGCAGTTCGTCCCCCAGCTGAGCGCCAGCCGACGCGCGGTGCGCACGAGGGGCGTCAACGCGATGATCGGCACGCGGGGCCGCTCCCGCGAGGTCAGCAGCGCGGTGGTGCCGCTTTGGGTAAAGCAGCAGATCGCCTTGATATTCGTTGTCTCGGCAATCTCGCGCGCTGCCGCCACGATTCCGTCGGCCACCGTCATACGGTCCGCAGTGCGCGAGGCCTCGATGATCTGGGTATAGGTCGGGTCCTGCTCTACCTCCGAGGCGACGTTGTCCATCGTCTGCACCGCTTCGACCGGATAATCCCCAGCCGCCGATTCCGCGCTGAGCATCACCGCGTCCGCCCCTTCGTAGATCGCGGTGGCCACGTCCGATACCTCGGCGCGCGTCGGCATGGGGCTTTCGATCATGCTTTCCAGCATCTGCGTTGCGACGATCACGGGCTTGGCCGCAGCACGACACTTGCGCACCAGCCGCTTCTGGATGGGCGGCACGTTCTGCACCGGCAACTCCACGCCCAGATCACCGCGCGCCACCATGATACCGTCGCTTACCGCGAGGATATCGTCGAACCGGTCCACCGCCGATGGCTTTTCGATCTTCGACAGGATCGCCGCACGGCCCTTGGCCAGAGCGCGCGCCTCGTCCACGTCTTCGGGCCGCTGCACGAAGCTGAGCGCGAGCCAGTCGACACCCAGCTCGCATGCGAACTCCAGATCGGCCCGGTCCTTTTCCGACAGCGCCGCCAGCGGCAGCACCACGTCGGGCACGTTCACGCCCTTGCGGTTCGAAATGACGCCGCCCGTAACCACCTCGCAATTGGCATGGTCCTCGGCGCAGTCGATCACCTTCAGCCTGATCTTGCCGTCATTCACCAGCAGCCGCGCGCCGGGCTTGAGTGCCGCGAAAATTTCGGGATGTGGCAGGCAAACGCGGCTTGCGTCGCCGTCCGTCTCGTCAAGGTCCAGCCGGAAATGCGCGCCTTCGCTCAACTGCTCGCTATCATTGGCAAAGACCCCAACCCGGAGCTTGGGGCCCTGCAGGTCGGCCAGGATGCCGATGGTGCTGCCGAGAGTCTGCTCGACCTCGCGGATGACCCGGTGCTTTTCGCGGATTTCCTCGTGGGTGCCATGGCTCATGTTCAGGCGGAACACATCCGCCCCTGCCTTGTGCAGCGCCTCGATCATCTCGTAGGTGTCCGAAGACGGACCCAGTGTCGCGACAATCTTCACGTTGCGCAGGCGTCTCATGTGTCGTTTCCCCTGATAATCTCAAAAAATCTGCGGCGAATGTTAGCGATAACGGGCTTCTTGCCAAGAACTACTAAGCCCCAAAGAGCCTGTCAAAGATTTCACATTTATGATGCCGCTGCCAGCACGGATTGACCGGCCCCGGCGCTTGACAGCATCCGCCGCGCAGCCCAGCTAGGAAGAAAAGGAGGACCCCATGCCCACCCAGACCGAGATAGAACTGCAAGCCGCCGCCTTTCGCCGCCTGCAAAAGCACCTGATGGAAGACCGCACCGACGTTCAGAACATCGACATGATGAACCTCGCCGGGTTCTGCCGCAACTGCCTTGCGCGCTGGTACCAGGAAGCCGCGAACGAGCGCGGCATCGAGATGGGCAAGGACGAGGCGCGCGAACTGTTCTACGGCATGACGATGGACGAATGGAAAGCCAACTATCAGACCGAGGCGAGCGCCGAAAAACAGCAAGCCTTCCAGAAATCATTCGCTGAAAACGTCGGGAAAGGCTGAACCGGTTCCCGAAACGCGGGAAAATCGCCGAATTGCCTCGTTTTGTTTCCAATCCCGCCACAATACCTGCGCATTAAGGTCCCGTTAACCACTTCACGGGTCTCGGGACCATGCTCGAATATCTTCTTATTCCCGCATTGCTGGGTTTCGGCCTTGGCATCGACTTCCTCACCTCTCTCGACGACGACGAGGAGGACGACGAAGACGCGATTGCCAACGGACCGGTCGACATCACGCTGGCTGACGATGTCTTTGGTTTCGAGGGCACAGGTGCCAAGGAACATGTGACCGGCAACGCCCTCGACAACCGGCTGTCTGGTGGCGAGGACAATGACAAACTCTCGGGCCTCGCCGGCAACGATACGCTTGACGCAGGCGACGGCAATGACCGCATCTTTGCCGGTGTGGGCAACGATATCGCCTCCGGCGGCGCGGGCGATGATCGCATCTTCCTGCAGGACGGCGATGACAGGTACATCCCGCAGGACGGCTCTGACGATGACGCGGGCGATGACCTCATTCGCGGCGGCGCGGGCAATGACCTTATCACCGATACGCAGGGCAGCAACCGCATCTTCGGCGATCCCGGCCATGACCGGATCATCACCGTGGACGGGCTCAACACCGACGGGACCGTCGATCCGGATGCCCCCTACACCCCCGACGAAGTCCACGCAGGCTACGGCAACGATACCATCGTCGCGGATGCGGGCGACACCCTGATCGGCGGCGAGGGCGAGGATACATTTGTCATCGCCACCCTCTCCGGCAGCGAGGGCAGCCCGGCCGTGATGCTCGACTTCGACCCGGGCGAGGACCTCTTCAGCGTGGTGTTCCTGGGCGACCCGCCCGAGGACACGACGGTCGAATTCGTGCATGACGCCGAAGCGGGCCAGCTTCGCGCGATTGTGTCGGGACAGGAGCTTGCCATCATCCGCGGGCTGACGGCAGAAGACATCCCGCTGATCCAGACCTATGTCACGTCCATGCCCGAGCTTCTGGCAACCGAGGCGCCGTAAGACTCCGCGCCTTCAACGAGTCCGGTCTCGCGCGGGGGGCGGAAAGTGTCGCCCCGGCTCAGACCGCCGCCTTGCGCATTTCCTCGATGTAGATCTCGCGCATCCGCTTGGCGACCTTTCCCGGCGTCCCGTCGCCCAGCGCCACCCCGTCGATCTCGACCACCGGCATCACGAAAGCGCTCGCCGACGTTGTGAACGCCTCGTCCGCCTCCTTGGCCTCCTCGATGGTGAAATTGCGCTCCTCCACCTGCATCTGCGCCTCCCGCGCCAGCCGCAGCACGGCGGCACGGGTGATCCCGTGCAGGATGTCGTTCGACAGCGCCCGCGTGATGATCTTGTTGCCCTTCACGATATAGGCGTTATTCGACGTGCCTTCGGTGACGAACCCGTCCTCGACCATCCAGGCATCGTCGCAACCCGCCTTCTTGGCCATCATCTTGCCCATGCTGGGATAGAGCAGCTGCACCGTCTTGATGTCCCGCCGCCCCCAGCGGATATCCTCGATCGAGATGACCTTGGCCCCCTTCCTGGCAGCCGGGCTGTCGGCCAGACCGGGCTTCGACTGGGTGAACATCACCACCGTCGGCTCAGTCGTCTCGGGATCGGGGAACACGAAATCCCGGTCCCCATCGGACCCCCGCGTGATCTGCAGGTACACCAGCCCCTCGTCGATCTCGTTCCGCTTCACCAGTTCCCGGTGGACCTCCAGCAACTCTTCCTTGCTCATCGGCTGCTTCATATCCAGCTCGCTCAGCGACCGCGCCAGCCGCACCGCATGCCCGTCAAAATCGATCAGCTTGGCGCCCAGCACCGATGTCACCTCATAGACACCATCCGCCATGAGAAACCCCCGGTCAAAGATCGACACACGGGCCTCGGTCTCGGGCAGGTAGTCTCCGTTCACGTATACGGTGCGGGTCATGCGCTCATCCTCTCAAGTTGGCGTGGGGGCCAGCCCCCGAATGTCTTTAGCGGTCAGGCGGCCCATTGCAAGCAAATGCGCAAGGACGCACGCCACGCCGGTCGCATCGGCACGGGCATCATGGGCGTCTCCGGGCGCCTCCAGCCCGAAATGATCGCAGATCGTATTGCTGCGCAGCTTCAGCACGGTTTCCTCCGGCTCCCCCGCCGTGACCAGCAAGGGCACGGCAGAGCGGAACCTGCGCGCCGGGATCGGGCTCAGCACCCCCTGCACATAAAGCGAGGTTGAGAGCGTCAGCACATCGTCGGTCCCCCAACTCATCAGCAGCCCGCCATCGGCGAAACGATCCAGCGCCTCAAGCGCCTCGACCAGCGGCACCGCCTCGCGGGCAAGCAGGGCATCGTCGATCCCGGTCAGCCGCGTCAGCAGCGGATCGACCGGTACGATCTTGCCGTCCCTGTCTCGCGGCTCGACAAACCAGCCCTGCGCCTCAGAGACGTCAAAGGGGGGCTTTAGCGACAGCCGCACCGCGCCGATCTGTACACACAGAGGGTCCGGATCACGCGGCCCGCACCAGAAGCGCATGGGCGCGCCCGGTGCCGTCAGGAACTCACAATCATAGACGACGACGTGATCCATCCTACCCCCAATCACACCCGATACGGCGAACGCATCCTGTTCTCGGCCAGCAGCCGCCGGTCCGGATCACCCGGCTTGACAACAGGACCCTTGAGCGGTGCCGGCCATTCAGGCACCCTTTGCTTGCACGTTGTTTGTTGTGCGGTTCCGCGGTTACGGTCAAGAGGACAGGCTGCGGAATAAGCCGTTTCATAGGTGCAAGCACAGGAGGTTGCCCATGCCCTCGCTCTACCTGCCCGACCGCGAGGCCTTTGTCCGCTGGGACGAGGTCGGGCGCGGCGACCACACCGCCATCTGGCTGCCGGGCCTCGGGTTTCCGGCCCTCGGCAATTTCCTCAGTGTCGTCACCGATCCAGCAATGCCGCCCCTGCGGTCTATCCTGATCGACCCACCGGGCGCGGGCCGCAGCACCTTCATCGAAGACCTCTCCGTGACCGATCATGCGGATATCGTCGCGGCGGTCATGGACCACCTCGCCACCGGCCCCTGCGCGGTGGTGGGCTATTCCATGGGCGGGGCCTTCGTAGCCGAACTCGCCCTCCGCCGCCCCGACCTCGTCGACCGCATGATCCTTGCGGAAGGCAACCTGCTGACCGGCGGCGGCCCCGGCACCCGCCACATGGCCGCCGTATCGGCGCAGGAGTTCGCCAATGAACGCCTGCCCGAGATCCTCGGCGACCTGCACGAAGGTGCCATTGCGGGGGACACGGTGGACGACTTCATCCTCGCCAGCTGGGGTCAGGTGGACCCGATTGCTCTTCACGGCATGGCCCGCGCGCTCGTTGCGCTTAGACCCGAGATGGAGGACGAGGTGCTGCGCCTTGCCCTGCGGCGCAGCTACATTTTCGGCGCATTGAACCTTGCCGACCCCGAAGAGCGCATTGCCAAGAACCTGCCCGATCCCGACCGCCTCAAGGCCGCCGGTTTCACCGTGCTGACCCAGGAGGGTGCAGGTCACGAGTTGATGCTCAAAGACCCTGCCACCTTCGCCGCGCTCATCGCACCACTGCTAGCCCCATAGCGCCCGCTCCGGCGGATGCACGCCCCGCACGTCGAAAAGCAAGGGATGCTCGCGGTCCTCTGCCAGCAGAAGCGGCCCGTCCAGATCCACCACCTTCGCCCCCTGCGCCACCAGCGTCGCAGGTGCCATGGCGAGGGACGAGCCGACCATGCAGCCCACCATCACCTCATATCCTTCGGCCAGCGCCGCCGCGCGCAGCCGCAGCGCCTCGGTCAGCCCCCCGGTCTTGTCGAGCTTGATGTTGACCACGTCGTACTTGCCCTTGAGCTTCGGCAGGCTCGCACAATCATGCGCACTCTCGTCCGCACAGACCGGCACCGGCCGCTCCATGCCAATGAGCGCCTCGTCCTCTCCCGCAGGCAAGGGCTGTTCCACCAAAGCCACCCCCAGCCGCACCAGGTGCGGCGCAAGATCGGCATAGACCTCCGCCGACCAACCCTCGTTCGCATCCACGATGATCGTTGACGCCGGTGCCCCCGCCCGCACCGCCTCGAGCCGGGGCATATCGTCCGGCGTGCCCAGCTTGATCTTCAACAGCGGCCGATGCGCATTTTTCGTCGCCTGCGCCCGCATCTCGTCGGGCGTAGCCAAAGATAGAGTATAGGCGGTGATCTCCGGCCCCGGCTCGGGCCGTCCCGCCAATTCCCAGACCCGCTTGCCCGACCGCTTCGCCTCCAGATCCCACAGCGCGCAGTCCACCGCGTTCCGCGCCGCCCCGGCGGGCAGCAAATCGTAAAGCCCTTCCCGGCTCACGCCCTCAGGCAACCCTTCAATCTGCGCCGTCACACTCTCCAGCGTCTCGTCATACCGCGCGTAAGGCACGCATTCGCCCCACCCCGTCACACCACCCTCACTGACCCGCACGGTCAGCACGCGCGCCTCGGTCCGCGAGCCGCGCGAGATGGTAAAGACCTGTGCAAGGCGAAAGGTATCGGGGGTGACGTCAATCTTCATCCAATGCTCCAACACGGGGAACCACATCGCCGCAGACGACCGGCCCCCGCTTCATCTTTCCAATACAACTCCGGCGCAACCCCGCCACGGGCACGCCGTCAGAGTTTCGCCAATGCCTCCGCCAGACGCCCCGCCCCGTGGCGGAAGGGATCGACCGTCGGCAACCCCATCTCCGCCTCGACCTTGGCGCAATAGTCCAGCGCTTCCTGTTCCCCCAGATGCTGGGTGTTGATCGAAATACCCGCCACTTCGCAGGCCGGGTTCGCCACCCGCGCCAGGGGCAGCGCGAGGTCGATGACCTGCTGGATCGTGGGCAGCTTGTACTCCGGCAGGCCGCGCATGGTCTTGCGCGTCGGCTCGTGGCAGACGATCAGCGCGTCGGGCTGGCCGCCGTGGATCAGCGCCAGCGTCACGCCGGAATAGGACACGTGATAAAGGCTCCCCTGACCCTCAATGATGTCCCAGTGATCCGCGTCATTGTCCGGGGTCAGGTATTCCACCGCACCGGCCATGAAATCCGCGATCACGGCGTCAAGCGGCACGCCCGCACCGGTGATCAGGATGCCGGTCTGTCCGGTGGCGCGGAAGGTGCTCTTCATACCCTTCTCCTGCATCGCACGGTCAAGCGCGAGTGCTGTGTACATCTTGCCGATGGAACAATCGGTGCCCACCGCCAGCACCCGCTTGCCCGTCCGCTTCTTGCCGTCGGCGATGGGGTACTGCACGTTCGGCACCCGCACATCATGCAGCGTCTGGCCGTGCACCTGAGAGGCCGCGACCAGATCGCCCTCGTTGGCTAATAGGTTGTGCAGACCCGAGGCTAGGTCATAGCCCATGCCCAGCGCCTCGATCAGCACGTCCTTCCACGCCTGGCTGATCACCCCGCCCCGGTTCGCCACGCCGATCACCAACGTGCGCGCACCAGCCGCCTTGCCTTCTTCGAGTGTCATGTCAGTGAGACCCACATCGGCCTTGCAGCCCGGCATGCGGAATTGCCCCACAGCGTTCTCGGGGCGCCAGTCCTTAATGCCCTGCGCCACCTTGGCGGCCAGCTGGTCGGGCGCATCGCCCAGGAAAAGGAGGTAAGGGGTCTCGATCATGGCACGGTCTCCGGCAGAAAGGTTTCGCAGCATCTTGGTCGAAATCCGCCGCAAGTCATTTGCAAATGGGCAGGCTCAGCGCCGGATGACGCAAAAACTTCGCCCATAGGAACAAAAATGTGCAAAATTCGTGCACGGCAACGAAACGTTACATGCTGCACCTGCGAAACAGCGCTTGCAGCAGCGGGCGCAATTTAATACCTGCTGGACCCGGATAATCCGCAACATTCTTTCGCCCGAGGACCACGCAAATGTCATTCCGCATCCAGCCCACGCCCCCCGCCCGCCCGAACCGCTGCCAGCTTTTCGGCCCGGGTTCGCGCCCCGCGATCTTCGAGAAAATGGCAGGCTCGGACGCGGATGTGATCAATCTCGATCTCGAGGATTCGGTCGCCCCCTCCGACAAGGACAGCGCGCGCCAGAACGTGATCGAGGCCATCGGCAGCGTCGACTGGGGCAACAAGACCCTCTCGGTGCGCATCAACGGGCTCGACAGCCCCTATTGGTACCGCGACGTGGTGGATCTGCTAGAAAACGCCTCCGAGCGGCTCGACCAGATCATGATTCCCAAGGTCGGCAACGCGGCGGACATCTATGCCGTGGACGCCCTCGTCACCTCCATCGAGGCCGCCAAGGGACGGAAGAAAAAGATCGCCTTCGAGGTCATCATCGAGAGCGCCGCAGGTATCGCCCACGTCGAGGAAATCGCCGCCGCCTCCCCCCGGCTTGAGGCGATGAGCCTCGGTGCCGCGGACTTCGCCGCCTCAATGGGCATGCAAACGACCGGAATCGGCGGAACGCAGGCCAACTACTACATGCACCACGAGGGCAAGAACTACTGGTCGGACCCCTGGCACTGGGCACAGGCCGCCATCGTCGCCGCCTGCCGCACCCACGGCGTGCTGCCGGTGGACGGACCCTATGGCGATTTCTCGGACGACGAGGGCTTCCGCGCGCAGGCCCGCCGCTCGGCCACGCTGGGCATGGTCGGCAAATGGGCGATCCACCCCAAGCAGGTGGCGCTGGCCAATGAGGTTTTCACCCCTTCTGAGGAAGCGGTGACCGAAGCGCGCGAGATCCTCGCGGCCATGGAAGAGGCCAAGGCCAAGGGCGAGGGGGCGACGGTCTACAAGGGGCGGCTGGTGGACATCGCCAGCATCAAGCAGGCCGAGGTGATCGTCCGTCAGGCGGAGATGATCGCGGGCTGAGCTTTCGGACTCGGCGCGTCCGACCCGCGCGGGGGCTGCGCCCCCGCGTTTCTGCGCTCCATGCCTGACGTCGCACGGGCCCTGAGGTTGCCGGGGCGCTGCCCCGTCGCGCAAGCGCGACTCCCCGGGACTTTATGGGGCCAGAAAGAGGGAGCGGGGTTTGCCTTGCCCCAGCCGCGCACGCGAGATTGCAAAGCGCGGGAGGCCACGTCATATAGGGCAGACCCAACGGCGGAGTGTGAGATGACCCAGTATCTCGATTTCGAAAAGCCCCTGGCCGAGATCGAAGGCAAGGCCGAAGAATTGCGCGCGCTGGCGCGGGCCAACGCGGAGATGGACATCACCGACGAGGCCAAGGCGCTTGACGCGAAGGCGGCCAAGCTTCTGGACGAGCTCTACGGATCGCTGACCCCTTGGCGCAAATGCCAGGTGGCCCGTCATCCGGAACGCCCCCATTGCACCGATTACATCGAGGCGCTTTTCACCGAGTACACGCCGCTGGCCGGGGATCGAAATTTTGCCGATGACCTTGCCGTCATGGGCGGGTTAGCCCGTTTCAATGACCGGCCCGTCATCGTGATCGGCCACGAGAAGGGCAACGACACCAAGTCCCGGATCGAGCGTAACTTCGGCATGGCGCGCCCCGAGGGTTACCGCAAGGCCGTGCGCCTGATGGAGCTTGCGGGCAAGTTCGGCCTGCCGGTGATCACGCTGGTGGATACCCCCGGTGCCTACCCCGGCAAGGGGGCTGAGGAACGGGGCCAGTCCGAGGCCATCGCGCGCTCGACCGAGAAATGCCTGCAGATCGGCGTGCCGCTGGTCTCGGTCATCATCGGCGAGGGCGGATCGGGCGGGGCCGTGGCCTTTGCCACCGCCAACCGCGTCGCGATGATGGAGCATTCGGTCTACTCGGTGATCACACCCGAGGGCTGCGCCTCGATCCTGTGGAAGGACGCCGAAAAGATGCGCGAGGCGGCCGAGGCCATGCGGCTGACTGCTGACGACCTGCGCAAGCTGGGGGTCACCGACCGTATCATTTCCGAACCCAAGGGCGGCGCGCACCGCCATCCAAAGGAAGCCATCGACGCCGTGGGCAAGGCCATTAGCGAAATGCTGAAAGAGCTTGATGGCAAGGATGCCAAGACGCTTGTTGCCGAGCGGCGGCGCAAGTTCCTCGACATGGGCGGCAAGGGTTTGGCCGCCTAGCCAGCGAGCTTCATCCGGAACCGTGGCCCCGGCGGCGGCAGGTCCTCGAACCCTGCCGCGCGGTAGACGGCGGCGGCTGCGGTGTTCTCCGGGTGGGTGCCCACGGTCATGTAGCGGCAGCCTTCGGCGCGGCATAGCGCGAGCGATGCGTCGATCAGCGCACGGCCGACGCCACTGCCGCGCGCCTGCTCGGCTACAAAAAGGTGGTGCATGTCCATCCCGCGCACCCCGAACTGCAGCTGCGCCAGCGGGCAGAGTGCGGCATAGCCCACAAGATCGCCGCGCCGTTCGGTGACCAGCACCCGCATCCAGGGCGGATCACCCAGGGCATCCCGCGCCAGCGTTTCAGGGGTCAGCGTGGCGATATCCTCGTGGTGGGCTGCAAGAGCGCGGACCATAAACAGGACGGCGGTCAGGTCGTCCGGCGTGATGGGTCTTACAATAAGATGGGTCATAGAAGTCCCCGCACCGCGCACCGCACGGAGATCGCCGCACGGGGGGCGGCGCATTTCTGATCGGGAACAGGAAGAAGAGCCGCGGTCAGGACGCGCGGCAATAGGTGACGATATGTTGATCGGCCATCATGGTCGCCACCATCGCCACAACACCCGGCAGGTCAAGCTTTTCGCGGCGCGGTGCCCTAGCCCGCCAGCATCCGTAGCCCCTGGGACACATCCGACCGCACCGCCAGCCGCAATCCGGGTTCATCCCCCGCCTTCAGCGCGGCGATGATCAGCCGGTGGAATTGCGGCGGCTCGGTTCGTCTGAGCCGTCCGTAAAGTGCGCGCATCGTCGGGCCCATTTGCAGCCAGACGGTCTCGGCCATGGCCAGCATCGCCGGGGCCTGGGCGCGCAGGTAGAGGGTGCGGTGAAACTCCAGGTTGGTGCGGATGTAGGCGACCGCATCGCCGCGCCCTACGGCTTCGGCGATGGCAGTGTTGATCGTCTGCATCCGGTCGATCAGCGCGAAATGCGCGCGCGGCAGGGCGCGGCTGGCCAGTTCCACCTCGATCAAGGCCCTGAGTGCCGCCAGTTCCTCGATCCGGTCGTTGCTGAGTTCGGGTGTCGAGATGCGGCCCGAGGCCGACATCGTCAGCGCCCCCTCTGCCACGAGGCGGCGCACCGATTCGCGCGCCGGGGTCATGGAGACGCCGTATTCCTTGCCCAGCCCCCTCAGCGTGAGCGCCTGTCCCGGTGGCAGGTCGCCGTGCATGATGCGGCTGCGCAAATGGCGATATAGCCGGTCATGGGCGTTGCTGCTGGCTTCGGTGGGACGGGCGGTGAGGGTCATGGAATGGTTGTGATCACAAAGACCGCACCCGTCAAGTCAGTCGTCCTTGAGCGGATCCAGTCCCCAATTCATCAAAGAATAGCGCCAGTTCGAATGGCCCACATCCTCGTCGGGGCCGCCCTGGGACAGGTGGCGCTTGATATAGCCCACAACGGTCGCCATGTGATCCCACTGGTCGTCGTTCAGGTCGTCCTTGTTGGTGCGCTTGATCTTGACGATACGGCGACCCGACTTGTGGCCGGTCGACTCGCCGCTATCGCTGTCGCCCACGGATTTCGATTCCTCCGATTGCAGCCAGTCTTCCAGCTCCTGCGGCGCCATGTTCACCAGGTCGCGCCATTCTTCCCAGATTTCGTCATGTGATTTCGACGATGCCATCGGTCTGCTCCTTGCATTGCGTTGCAGAAACAACCCGCCCAAACGCCAAAGGTTCATCGCGCGGCCGCGTCTGCGAGGGTCAGAACCGGAACCGGTGCAGCGCGTTGCCCTCGGTTCGCAGCCAATTGCGCGGCTCCTTGTAGGGCCCGTAGATTCGCTCGACCCCCGCCCAGAAGGCGGGCGAATGGTTCATCTCGGCCAGATGCGCGACCTCGTGCGCGGCGACATAATCCAGCACCTCCGGCGGTGTCATGATTAGCCGCCATGAGAACATCAGCGCTCCGTCGCTGGTGCAGGACCCCCAGCGCGAGCGGGTGTCGCGCATCGTGATGCGGGAATAGCTATGGCCCAGCCGGGCGGCATAATCGTCGCAAGCGCTGGCCAGCCGGTCCCGTGCCACTTCTCTCAGGTAAGCGCCGAGCCTCTTGCCCACGCGGTCCTCGGGCCCCGGCACGGCAATCTCGTCCCGGCCAAGCTGCACGCTCCGTCCCCGGCCCGGCACCACCTGCACGAGCCTACCGCCCAGCGGCAGTTCGGTGCCAAGACCGACCGTCACATCCGCGCCCCGCGCCTCCAGATGCTGGCGAATCCACGGCTCCTTTGACTGCGCAAAAGCCAAAGCCTCGCGCGCCGCCAGCCGTTTGGGCATGGTCAGCGTCACCCGCCCGTCAAGCTGGGAGATTCGCAGGCTGATCCGCTTGGCCCGCGCCGAACGGCGCAGTTTCAGCGGGATCGGCGGGTCTCCGGGCAGAAAGGTATCGCTCACGAATGTCGTCTCGTCCTCGGGGATCGGTCAAAGCCTTT
Source organism: Sulfitobacter sediminis (assembly GCF_040811725.1). NCBI lineage: Bacteria > Pseudomonadati > Pseudomonadota > Alphaproteobacteria > Rhodobacterales > Roseobacteraceae > Sulfitobacter > Sulfitobacter sediminis. Next base: position 317,613 of record NZ_JBFNXX010000001.1, on the reverse strand, counting down.
GACAGTGCTTCCCTCATATGGCAGTTGCCCGGGATCATCTACACGCAAACGCTAATTCAAGAAGGGGTATTTCATGCCCAAGGAAGAATGGGGAACCAAGCGCGTCTGCCCCACGACAGGCAAGCGGTTCTATGACCTGAACAAAGATCCTATCGTCAGCCCCTATACCGGCGAAGTGCTGGAAGTGGATGCCGCCAAGTCTCGCATGATCGCGGCGGATGCAGAGGATGCCGCGTCGGCCAAGGCCAAGGAAGCCGATGTGGATGATGACGCCCTGCTCGATGATGATGATGACGACGTGGATATGGATCTCGACGACGATATCCTGGACGATGACGACGACGACGACGATACCGTCCCGCTTGACGATATAGCCGACGTCGGTTCCGACGACGACGAGTAAATTCGCCGTGGCGGGAGAGGATTTTTCCCTTGATCCCGCCCGGCAATCGGCCTAATCAGCCGCCTATCCGAGGTTTGATCCTCATGGGGCATTAGCTCAGCTGGGAGAGCGCCTGCATGGCATGCAGGAGGTCAGCGGTTCGATCCCGCTATGCTCCACCAACCATTCTCCCGCACCTTATCGATTGACGTCTTTCGCCAGACGCTCCCGCACGTGCGTCGAGACGCAGTGCCAGACCCTCCCTTACCAGGTTTCCCCGGACACAACCGACACGCACAGCCCGTGCGCGCTGCATGCATTGAATCAACATCGCTTGCCTAGCCGATATCGAAGAAAAGGAACGACACACCATGCGCCATCCCAATCCCCCCTATCATGGCACTTGCCTTTGCGGCGCCGTTGAAGTCCACGTCACCGCACCACCCCTCCTGACCACCGCCTGCCATTGCCGCGATTGTCAGAAACTCACCGCCAGCGCCTTCTCACTGACGACCTTGTTCCCTTCCGACAGCGTCTCCTGCACCGGCTCGCTGATCCGGGGCGGCCACCGGGCGGCCCCGCGAAACCATAGTTTCTGCGCCGCCTGCCTCACCTTCATCTATTCCCGCATCGAGGGCGCAGAGCACCGCATCAATTTGCGGACATCGATTCTGGACGATGCGCCCCTGTTCCCACCCTTCGTCGAGCTGATGACCGTGGACAAGATGCCATGGGCAGAGGTCCCCGCGACCCGCAGTTTCACCCACTTCCCTGAAACTTCCGAAGAACTGCAGGCGCTCATGGAGGCTTTTGCCCGCGGATAGACTGCCCATGGCCCCGGTCGCCGCCCTCCGCTTTGACCTTTGCCCCCAAACCGATACATATGCCGGGTCCGCACCACATGGCCCCAAATGACCCCCCTGACCCTGCAATCACTGACCGACCTCGCGCAGCTTGACGCCGACACCATCATCGACGTCCGCGCCCAGTCGGAGTTCGCCGAGGATCACCTGCCCGGTGCCATCAACCTGCCCGTGCTCAACGACGATGAACGCGCGCAGGTCGGCACGATCTACGCCCGCCAAAGCCCCTTTGACGCCCGCAAGATCGGCGGTGCGCTGGTCGCGCGCAACACCGCCCACCACCTGCAAACCGCACTCGCGGACAAGGAGGGCGGCTGGAAGCCCCTCGTCTACTGTTGGCGCGGCGGCCAGCGCTCGGGCGCCTTCGCCACGATCCTCGACCAGGTCGGCTGGCGCGTCCGGCGGCTCGAAGGCGGCTATCGGGCTTATCGCCGCCTCGTGGTCTCCATGCTCTACGACACCCCCCTGCCGCACCGCCTGATGCTGATCGACGGCGGCACCGGCACGGCCAAGACGGAACTGCTGCACCACCTCACCGAGGCAGGCGCACAAACGCTCGACCTCGAAGGCCTCGCCGCCCATCGCGGCTCCCTCTTCGGGGCTATCGCCACCGACCAGCCCGCGCAAAAGATGTTCGAAAGCCGCGTCGCCGCCGCACTCACCCGGCTCGACCCCAACCGTCTCACCTTTGTCGAGGCCGAAAGCAGCAAGATCGGCGAACGCCTCGTGCCGCCTTCCTTGTGGGAAAAGATGTGCACCGCCCCCCGCCTGCGCCTCTCCGCCCCGCTCGCCGCGCGCTGCCGCCTTCTCTGCCGCGCCTACGACGACCTGACCGAGAACGCGCAGCAACTCTCAGACCGCATCGACCAGTTGCGCCCCTACCACCCCGCCGACCGGATCGAGGCGTGGCACGCGCAGGCGCAATCGGGCGACTATGAGACCCTCGCAGCAGGCCTTATCGCCGATCACTACGATCCGCGTTACGCCAAATCCGCCGCCCGCAAGGAGGTCGCCATCACCGACATGGCCCTCCCCGATCTCGACCCCGCAACGCTGGAACAGACCGCCGCCCAAATCACCGCCCAGTTCACTTGAGCGTCACCTCCGGAGGCCCTTCCTCCAGCCGCCCGATCTCAAACCCTTCGCAACCCGCCTCCCTGAGCCGCGCCAGCACCCCCTCGGCCTCCAACGCAGGCACAGCCGCGAGCAGTCCCCCCGCCGTCTGCGGGTCATAGAGCAGCAGATCCTCGCCCCCCAGCGTACCCGCATCGGCCCGGTTTGTGGGCATCAGGCTCGACGACACCACGGCCTCCGACAATTCCCGCGCCCCCGCATAAACCGGCACCCGGTCGCGCCACAGCACCGCCCCCAGACCTGAGGCCACACAGATCGCCCGCAGATGCCCGGCCAACCCGAAACCCGTCACATCCGTCATCGCATGGGCCACCGCCCCCAGCACCTCCGCCTCGCGCGCCTGTGTCCGCGCCATCCGGGCCAGCAGTGCCGAGACATCGCGCCCGTCCGCCTGCCCCTCCATGTCGGCCGCCAGGATCACCCCCGACCCGATGGGCCGCGTCAGGATCAGCGCGTCACCGGGCCGCCCGCCCGCCACCGTCAGCGGCATCTCGTCCCGCGTGCCCGTCACCGTGAACCCGATGGTCAGCTCCGCCCCCATGGTCGTATGCCCGCCCACCAGCTGCGCGCCCGCCGCGCCCAGCACCGCGCGGATGCTTTCCATGATCTCGGCCAGCGTGCGCGCCTGCAATGCCGCCGACATCTGCGGCAGGATGACCTGCGCCAGCGCCACCTGCGGTTTCGCTCCCATAGCCCAGGCATCGCCCAGCGCATGCACCGACGCGATTCGCGCCATCGTCGCCGGGTCTTCCACGACGGCGCGCAGATGGTCCGTGCTGATCACCTGGAACGTCCCGTCCGGCTGGCGCAGCACCGCCGCGTCGTCCCCCGCCCCGGTCACGACCGGCCCCTCGGGTGCCGCGATGCCGCTCAACGCCCCCGACAGCACGCCACCGCCCACCTTCGCCCCGCAGCCTCCACACAAGGGCTTGGAAGCCAGCATCTCCCATACCCCCTCCGCTGCCTCCGCTGGCCGCGCCGGGCCCTGCATCTTCGGCAAGTTCGACAGCTTCTCCATGAAGGCCCGGTCAATCCGGTCCTTCCAGCGCCACATGTAGGGCCCCGAAAACGTCAGCCCGAATTTCTCCGCCAGCGCCGACTTATCGCCCAATGAGATCAGCTTCAGGTAATCCTTCTGTGGCCGCCAAGTCTTGCGGGCCCCACCGCTCAAAGCCGCCCGCAGGTTATGCTTTAGCACCGGTGCCGCCCGCACCGCGAAAACCCCCGCCTTGGGCCGTGGCGCATGGGGCATCACCGCGCAATCCCCCACGGCAAAAAGCGCCCTGTCCCCCGTCACCCCAAGGTCCGGCCCCACCTCGATGAATCCCTCCCGCTGCGGCAAATCCGTCCGCGCAATCCAGTTATGAGGAAAGGCCCCCGCCGCCCCCACGCATAGCGCCGCCGCCACCGGCTCCTGCCCTTCCAGCTTCACGCGGTCCGCACAGACCTCGGTCACGCGCGCGCCCGTCCGCACAGCGACCCCCAGTGCCGCCATCTCGGCCAGCATCACCCGCCGCGCCTTCTCCCCCACGCCGGATATCCGCGCGCCCCGCTCGATCACGGTCACCTGAGGGGTCGCCCCCTCTTGCCGCAACCGGAATGCCATCGCCATGGCGAGCTCGCAGCCCGCCACACCGCCCCCGATCACCGCGACCTCCGGTGCCACTTCCCCGGCCGCTACTTCCTCCAAGAACCGCCGCCAGCGCGCCGCGTAACGGTCCAAGGGCTTCGCCCCTATCCCATGCGCTGCAAACCCCGGTATCTCCATCCGCGCATGAATACCGACATCGATGGAAGCAACGTCATACCCCACCGGCCCCCGCCCCTCGAGGATCACCTGCCGCGCCGCCCGGTCGATCCCCACCGCCCGGTCCTCGATGAACCGCGCTCCTGCGTGCCGGCAGAGGCGCACCAGGTCGATCTCCAGATCGTCGCGCCCGTAATGCCCCGCCACATGCCCCGGCAGCATACCCGTATAGGGCGCCGTCGGCCCCGGGTTGATCACCGTCAGCCGCGCCCCCGGCAAGGGGTCCATCCCCCAGGCCTTGAGCACCAGCGCATGGGCATGCCCGCCACCGACCAACACGAGGTCCCGCGTCAAAGGCACGCCACTCAGCACCTCATGTTCCTCTTTCTGGCCATATAAAGTCCCGGGGTTTGGGGCAGAGCCCCAACAAATAATGTCGTGCCGGGCTTGCCCGGCTCCTTCGGATAACAGCTAACCCGATCATGCCGCTAATGAAAATCCCGCGACTTCGGGATCACCCGCACATCCCGCGGATGCCGCCGCCCCAGTCCCGCCCCCACCTGGCTCGGAATGGGCCGCGTCACCTCGTCCCCGCGCGCGTAGGTCGCCGGTACGCGCTCCGCCGACATGGTATCAAGCCGCGCCGTGCGGTCCTCCAACCGGTCGGCCACCACGTGAATGACCCGCCCGTCGCTCTGCACACGGCCATGCACGACCAAGAGGCGCGCGCCCATGATCACGGGTCGGAAATGCTCGAAGAGCTTCGGCCAGATCACCAGGTTCGCCACCCCGGCCTCGTCCTCCAGCGTGATGAAGCAAACCCCCTTCGCTGAACCCGGCTTCTGCCGGACCAGCACCAGCCCGGCGAGCGACACCCGCTGCCCGTGCGCCATTCCCGGCAGGGCATCGGTGCGCGCAAAGCCCTGTTTACGCAACGCAGCCCGGAAAAAGCTCATCGGATGCGCCTTCAGCGACAGCCGCAGCGTCTGGTAATCCGCCACCACATGCTCCGCCATCGGCATCGCGGGCAGGCTGACCTCCGGCTCCGCCCCCTCGTCCCTCGCCTCCGCCGCCTCGAAAATCGGCAAGCTGGGTGCATCCTTCAGCCCCTGCGCCTGCCAGAGTGCCGCCCGCCGGTCGATCCCCATGGACCGCATCGCATCCGCCGCCGCCAGCCTGCGCACCGTCCCGCGATCCAGCTTCGCCGCCTCCTTCAACCCCGCCACATCCTCGAACGGCACCTCCCGTGCTGCCACGATGCGCCGCCCCGCCTCCTCGCGCATCCCGTCGACCTGCCGGAAACCAAGGCGCAGCGCAAAGCCCTCCGCGCAAGGCTCCAGCGTGCAATCCCATTCCGACAGGTTCACATCCACCCCGCGCACCTCGACCCCGTGCTCCTTGGCGTCACGAACAATCTGCGCGGGCGCATAAAACCCCATCGGCTGGGAATTGAGCAAAGCACAGGCAAAGGCCGCCGGGTAATGGCACTTCATCCAGCTTGAAACATAGACCAGCTTGGCAAATGACGCCGCATGGCTCTCGGGAAACCCGTATTCCCCGAATCCCTTGATCTGATCGAAACACCGCTGCGCGAATTCCGCGTCATAACCGCGCTCGGTCATCCTCCCCACCATCTTCTGCTGCAAGGTCTCGATTGTCCCCCGCGACCGAAAGGTCGCCATGGCCTTCCTCAACTCGTTCGCCTCCGCGGGCGAGAACTTCGCCGCGTCAATGGCAATCTTCATCGCCTGTTCCTGGAAGATCGGCACCCCCAAGGTCCGCCCCAGAATGCGCAGCAATTCATCCTGCGGATGCTCCGGCCCCGGCGCGGGATATGACACCCCCTCGATCCCCTGCCGCCGCCGCAAAAACGGATGCACCATGTCCCCCTGAATGGGTCCCGGCCGCACGATGGCCACCTCGATCACCAGATCATAAAAGGTTCGTGGCCGCAGCTTGGGCAGCATCGCCATCTGCGCCCGGCTCTCCACCTGGAACACACCAAGCGAATCCCCAGCGCAGAGCATGTCATAGGTCGCCGGGTCCTCGTTCGGCACCGTGGCCAGCTCATAGTCCTCCTGGTAATGCGCCCTGAGCAAATCAAAGCACTTGGCGATACAGGTCAGCATCCCCAGCGCCAAAACGTCCACCTTGAAGATGCCCAAAGCGTCAATGTCATCCTTGTCCCACTCGATGAAGGACCGATCCGGCATCGCGCCATTGCCAATCGGCACCATCTCGGTCAACGGCCGCTCGGTCAGGATGAACCCGCCCACGTGCTGGCTCAGATGCCGCGGCATCCCCGTCATCTCCCGCGCCAGGTGCAGCACCTTGCGCAGGTACGGATCGTCAAGGTCGAGCCCCGCTTGGCTCACCCGCTCCTCCGGCATCTGCCCCTCGAAACTGCCCCAGACGGTCCCCGCCAGCTTCGAGGTCACATCCTCGCTGAGCCCCATCGCCTTGCCCACCTCGCGAATGGCCGAGCGCGGGCGGTAATGGATCACAGTTGCACACAGCCCCGCGCGGTCGCGCCCGTACTTGTCGTACATGTACTGGATCACCTCCTCGCGCCGCTCGTGCTCGAAATCCACGTCGATGTCCGGCGGCTCGTCCCGTTCCTCGCTCAAGAACCGCTCGAACAGCACGTCATGCTCTTCCGGATCGACGGAGGTGATCCCCAGACAGAAACAAACGGCGGAGTTGGCGGCAGACCCCCGCCCCTGGCAGAGGATCGGCGGCTCCGCCTGCTCGCGGGCAAAGCGGACGATGTCGTTGATGGTCAGGAAATACCGCGCGATCTTCTTCGTCCGGATGAGGTCAAACTCCTTCTCGATGATCCCCCTGATCCGGTCCGACACACCACCCGGATACCGCCGCGCCGCCCCTTCCCACGTCAGCCGCTCCAACTCTTCCTGCGCGGTGCGGCCATCGGGTTCGATCTCATGCGGATATTCGCACTGCAGATCGTCAAGAGAGAACGTGCAGGCATCCGCTACCTCTCGCGTGGCCCGAAGCGCGTGGGCCCAGTCGGCGAACAATCGGCACATCTCCTGCGGCGATTTCAGGTAGCGCTCCGCATTGGGCTCCAGCAGGAAACCGGCGCTATCAATCGTCACCCCCTCCCGAATGCAGGTCATCACGTCCTGCAAGGGCCGCCGGTGGGGCCGGTGATAAAGCACATCATTGGTCGCGAGGATGCAAAGCCCCGCCCCGCGCGCCATGCGGTCCAGCCGCGCGATCCGAGCCACGTCATCCCCGCGATAGAGATAGGCCGCGCCCACGTACCGCATCCCCGGCAAGGCTGCGGTCAGCCGCGCCAACCCCGCCTCGAAAACATCCAGCCCCTCGGGCGGCATCACGATCAGCTCCAGCCCCTCTGCATGTTCCGCCAGCATCTCCAGCGTCAGATGCGTCTCGCCCTTCTCCTGCCAGCCGCCGTCGATATCCGTCATCTTGCCCTTGCTCAGCAGCGTCGACAGCCGCGCATAGGCCTCCCGGTCGCGCGGATAGGCCAGCAGTTCCGCACCGCACATCAGCACCAGCCGCGCGCCAATGAGCGGGCGCACCTTGGCCTTCTTCGCCTCCGTATGGATACGCACCACCCCCGCCAGCGTATTGTGATCCGCAATCCCCATGGCGTCATAGCCCAGCAGGTTCGCCGTCGCCGTCAGGTCCACCGCATCCGAGGCCGCGCGCAGGAAGGAAAAACAACTCGCCAGCCCCAGCTCCACGAAGGGGCTGGGAGGATGCTGACGGAACGGGTCGTCCCCTTCCAGCGTGCGGCGTTTATGTCCTTCCTGCTGGGGCATGTCGTATCAACCATGCGCTAAGGGCAGCCCCCTCCCTGGAGGGGGTTTTGCAACGAGACCGCTTGGCAACCGGCTGAAATCCGCATGAACGTCCCGCTTGTCGAGACGCCGCAAAAGCCCCCTCCTTGGGGGAGGGAGGGGGCTGCCCGTGGTTCCCACGGGCGGAACGGTTGATAGGGCAGTAAGAAACACCAAGGTATCGTTCTCTTCAAACCGAACACGTAGGGTGCGCATTCACTGCGCACCGTCCAAATTCCAAACCCACACAAAGGTGCGCATGAATGCGCACCCTACAACCTTTGCACCAAACGGGACGACGGGGTTTGCACCGGTCCGCAAAGCGGCAATCGTGCCAGTGGCGCGATTGAGGTGCGAACGGGCGGAGCCCCAGTCGTGCGCAGACGCGCGCCGCCCCCGTCACGCGAAAATCCCCTGCACGAACCACCGCGGATCGCCCCCGCGCCCGTCCCCCAGTATCCCCTCGCGATAAAGCCAGAACCGCCGCCCGTCCCCCACCTCGACCTTGTAATAATCCCGCAACCGCGTCCCCGGCCGGTCTCGCCACCACTCCGGCGACACCCGCTCGGGTCCCTCGTACCGCGCCGTGAGATACGACACCCGCCGCCAGCGAAACCGCGCGGGCGGCCCCTCGGGCACGGCATAGAGAACCGCGATCTCCTCCGGCGGATCGAGCAACCGCAAGGGCCGCTCCCGCGTCACCTCCACCGCCACCTCCGGCGCGCCCGCCATGGCCTTGACCCGCCCCTCGACCCGCTCGGGCAAATGGCTCTGACACCACGCAGACCACGTCACCTTCTCCGGCCCCAGCTTCGCCGTCAGCCGGTCGAGCAAAGCCGCCACATCCTTCCCCGCATCCCGGCTCCCATCCAGATGATCCTGATGCAAAGCCAGCGGCTCCACCCGCAGCGCCTCCAGCGTCAGCAAATCAAACCCGAACCCCGGATCGATCCCCTCCAGCTTGCCCGCCATCAGCCGCGCCAGATGCGCCGCCTCCCGGCTGGCCTGCGCCAAAGCCACCTCCCGCGACCGCCACTCGCCATCGACGCGGTAGATCGTCAGCCGCAGCCGCCGCGCCCCCAGCTCCGCCTTGGCCATCTGCCGACACAGGTCGGCGGCCAGGGCATCCAGATGCGGCACCGGGTCGATCACCGGCTCGGCCAGCCGCACCCGCGCCAGCCAGCGCACCGCATCCTCGGGCGCGTTCAAAGGGTCCGCCGTCCGCCCCAGCGCCCGGTCCAGCAGCACCAGCGGATTGATCTCCTCCGCCACCCGGTCAAAGCGTCGCATCAGCGCCACGCGCGGCACCTCCATCAGCGCGCCCAAAGTCTTCAGCCCCAGCCGCTGCAACAGCCGCACCGTATCCGCGTCGATCCTCAACGCCGCCACCGGCAGGGGGGCAATCGCCACCGCCAGATCATCCGGCCCGCAGATCACGCCGCCCTGACCGTAGCGTGCCAGCATCTGCGCCGCCCCGCGCGTCGGTGCCACCGCCAGCCGCGCGCTCAACCCCTGCATCTTGAACCGCGCACCCATATCACGCAGCATCCGCACCTCGCCGCCAAAGAGATGCGCCGCCCCGCTGATGTCCATCGTGATCCCGCCCATACCATCCCGTACGGTCCACGGGCACCAGCGCCGCGCCCACATCGCCACGCGGTCGAGAAGCTTCCGATCCCCCTCCGCATCTGACCGCTCAACGTGCAAATCCGGATGGATCGCCTGCACATCGACCACCCGCGCGCCCTCCACGATCCCCCGCCGCCGCGCCTCGGCGCTCAGCGCATGGATCACCGGCCCGTGCGTGCCCTGTTCCGACAGCACCACCGGCACGTCATCCCCGGGCAAGCTCCGCTGCTGGCTCACGATCCGCCGCCAGCGGTCCATCGCCAGATCGGGAAAGAAGGCGGAGACGATCCTTGGCCCATCGGGCTGCGGGCTCATGGCGCGCGTCCCAGACCCCCGGCGCACGCCCGCGCGCGCGAAACAGGTCCGCCTCCCACAGGGGATGCCCCGGTGCCTGTGGGTTCCACGGATGCACCTCCGAGGGCAGCGAGGTGATGCGCCACCGCTCCCGCGCCGCACTCAGCGCCCCGTGATCCCCCGACCGGATCAGCCAGACCGGCACGCCCGACGCATCCGAGCGCAACGCCAGCCGCTTGGTCGCGGTAAAGCTCAGCACCTCCGGTGCCCCGTGAATTTCCCCCACAACCGCCGACAACCCGGCGCAGGCAGCACCCTCCTCCATCGCCCAGAGCACGTCGCGCGGATGGCTCACCTCCACCCGCAACAGATCGCCCCGGAACCCGAACTGCCGCAACGCAGGCCCGTAAACCCGCCCGTTCTCGCGCCGCGACATCCGGCAAGACACCCAGAGCACAGGTGCCTCCCCATCCGGCAGACAGGACAGCACGAAGCCCGTCACCGCCCCGTCGAAGGGACCGCCCGCCAGCACGTCGCGCAGCACCGCCCCGCCGCCATTCGGGGCAGGCACGTCCGTCACCAGACGCTTGGACGACAGGGAAATCACCTGCGCATGAGGAGAATCGGTTGGCATGCATCCCTCCATTGTTCATGTTTTGTTCTTTTTGTGAAGATAGCGCAGCCGCCCCTGAAATTCCAGTCGGAACTGCATCCGGATCAGCGGGCGATCTGCCGCCCCAGCCGCACCTCGAGCAGATCACGCGAATGGGCGATCAGCTTGTCGAGCGTGCTGCTGAAGGCCTCGACTTCCTCGCGGCTCAGCGGCGCCAGGATACGCTCGTTGCTGCGGAGCACTTCGGCCATCACCTCGCCATAAAGCTTCTCGCCCTTGGCCGTGGCCCGCAGCGCCACGGCCCGCCCGTCGTTGGGATCAGGCAGGTTCTGCACCAACCCTGCCTTCAGCAGGGCCTTGATCACCCGGCTCGCCTGGCTCTTGTCCATGAATAAGAGGTCGGCGATGTCGCTCGCCCTGCAGGGTCCGCGCGCCTTGACCAGCGCCAGTACCCGCCATTCGTTCAGGCTCAGCCCGAACATTTTCTCGCTCCATTGCTGCCCCGCACGTTCCCCGATCGACACAAGCACGTTCAGCCGGAAGGTGATCACATCCTCGATGCCGCCGACGGGAGGATGCTTGCCCACCGGCGCGGCTTTCTGGAAGCCTTCGGTCATTTCACGGTTCATGGCATTCCCCCCTTCCACCACCCTACACGAGCTAGTTGAAAAAATCCATCAAGTTGGCGCGTCTGTCGTCCCGACAGAAAACGGCCCCAGCGTGACGCGCGCACAAAGAGATGTACATTCGCCCCCGAACGGCATAGAGCCCGCGCATCGCCCGATGCACCGCGGCCCTTGCTGCCACCGGCCGCCGCTTTCCAGAACAGGACTTTCCGCTTGATCAAGACCATCGCAGATGCGCTTGCCGCACAGGGATACGACACCCTTACCCCCGTGCAGGAGGCCGTCACCGACCCGGCGCTGACCGGGGCCGATCTGCTGGTCTCTGCCCAGACCGGCTCGGGCAAGACCGTGGCCTTCGGCCTTGCCATCGCGCCCACGCTGCTCGGCGACGCCACGCACTTCGGCCCCGCCGCCGCACCGCTCGCCCTTGTCATCGCCCCCACCCGCGAGCTTGCCATGCAGGTCGCGCGCGAGCTCGGCTGGCTCTACGGCCCCGCCGGGGCCATCGTGACCACCTGCGTCGGCGGCATGGACCAGCGCAGCGAACGCCGCGCGCTCGAACGCGGCGCGCATGTGGTCGTCGCCACGCCGGGCCGCCTCTGCGATCACATCAAACGCGGCAACGTCGATCTTGGTGACCTGCGCACCGTGGTGCTGGACGAGGCGGACGAGATGCTCGACCTCGGCTTTCGCGAAGAGCTGGAATTCATCCTCTCCGAGGCCCCCGAGGACCGGCGCACGCTGATGTTCTCCGCCACCGTGCCTCCTGCCATCGCCAAGCTTGCGCAATCCTTCCAGCGCGACGCGCAGCGCATCACCACCACCGGCGAAGCGCGCCAGCATGCCGACATCGAATACCGTGCGCTCGACGTGCACCCCCGCGACACCGAGAACGCGATCATCAACGTGCTGCGCTTCTACGAGGCCAAGAACGCCATCGTCTTTTGCAACACCCGTGCCGCCGTCGCGCGGCTGACGGCGAAATTCACCAACCGTGGCTTTTCCGTCGTGGCGTTGTCTGGCGAACTCACCCAGTCCGAACGCAGCAACGCGCTTCAGGCGCTTCGCGACGGGCGCGCGCGGGTCTGTATCGCCACGGACGTCGCCGCGCGCGGCATCGACCTGCCCAACCTCGAACTGGTGATCCACGCCGACCTGCCCACCAACGCCGAAACCCTGCTTCACCGCTCGGGCCGCACCGGCCGCGCCGGGCGCAAGGGCGTCTCCGCCCTGATCGTCCCCCCGAAATCCCGCGCCAAGGCCAAGCGCCTTCTGGGCTGGGCCAAGCTTCAGGCCACCTGGGCCCCCGCCCCCTCCGCCGACGAGGTGATCGCAGCGGACGAGGCACGCCTGCTCGAAGACCCCGCCTTCACCGCCCCCGTCCCCGAAGACGCCGAGGCCTTCGTCGCCACGCTCACCGAGCGCTTCACCGCCGACCAGCTGGCCGCCGCCTTCGTCAACCTCTTCCGCGCCCGCGCCTCCGCGCCCGAAGACCTGACCGACCCCGGCGAAAAGGACGACCGCCCCCGCCCCGCCTTCGGCCCCTCCGTCTGGTTCTCGCTCTCGACGGGCCGAAACGACGGGGCCGAGCCGCGCAGGCTTCTTCCCATGCTCTGCCGCCGCAGCGACCTGACCAAGGACGATATCGGTGCCATCCGCATCCGCGACGATCACAGCCTCGTGGAAATCCTCGCGACTTCTGTCCCGAAACTCGAAGCCGCCCTCGGCTCCGACATGCAGGTCGAAGACGGCGTCACAGCCACCCGCCTCGACAGCGCACCGGAGTTTGCACGCGGCCCCAAGCCCCCGGCGAAACCCCTCCGCAGCGGACCGAAACCCCATCGCAAGAAACCCTACGATCCCGACGCAGCCCCCGCCCCGCGCAAGCGCCCATCCACGCCGCCCGCGGCCGCCGCGCCGGAGGTCCGCACCCAAGAGCCGCGCAAACCCAAGGGCGAACGCCCGCCGAAATCCCCCAAGACCGAGCGCAGCCCGATGAAACCGGGGGCCAAGCCAAAGCCCAAGTCAGACGGCAGCAGCAAGCCAAAGGCCAAGCCGGTCTGGAAAAAGGACGCACCCAAGGCCGACGCCCCGCGCGGCGGCAAAGACGGTCAGCCTAGGAAAGGGAAGGACGGCAAGCCGAAGGGCGGCAGACCCTTCAAACCGCGCGAGGACAAACCGGCATCCGGCAAGGCTTACAACCGCGCCGCCGACCCGTCGAAACGCTCCACCCCACCATGCAAGGCCGGTAAACCGGGCGGCAAACCCGCCCGCGCCAGGGGCGGCGATGCCGTTCCGAAACGCGGCAAGGGCAGCTCGCGCCCAAAGTAGAACCTCCCGGCCCCGCGCCCGGGAATTTTGCAAAACTCCGGCCAAATTTATTGCAAGAAATTTGGCCTTCCCGATCTCTACTCAAGACAAAAAAGCGCCGGGGGAATACCCCGGCGCTTTCCTTACTGCGATCCAAAGCTCCGCCTCGGATCAGCTCACCGGGGCTCCGCCCGCAAAGGCTACAAACGCTCCACTGGAGCGTTTGCCCGAGCGAAGCTCGGGACTAGCCTTTGCCCTTCCACGGCACCAGGAATCGCTCGGCCCAGCGCATCAGCATGTCGATCCCGAACCCGATCACCCCGATCAGGATGATCCCCATGATCACGATATCGGTGTTCTGGAACTTTGACGCGGTCATGATCATCATGCCCGCCCCCTGCTCCGCCGCGACCAGCTCTGCCGCGACCACCGTGCCCCAGCAGACACCCATTGCGACCCGCGCGCCGGTGAAGATCTCCGGCAGCGAGTTGGGGATGATCACATACCGCATGATCTGCCACTTCGAGGCCCCCAGCGAATAGGCCGCGTGCACCTTGGAGATCTTGACGCCGGACACACCGGCACGCGCCGCAATCGCCATGATCCACAAGGCTGCAAGGAACAGCAGGATGATCTTGCCCGCCTCCCCGATGCCCGCCCAGATGATCACCAGCGGGATCAGCGCCAATGGCGGCACGGGCCGCATGAATTCCACAATGGGGTCGAACCAGCCGCGGAACCAGTTGGACAGGCCCATGGCGTAGCCCAGCGGAATACCCACGATCGCCCCCAGCAAAAAGCCCACGACAACCCGGAACAGCGAGTAGCCCAGATGCTCGAGCAGCGTGAAATTGCGAAACCCTTCCGAGGCGATGGTAAGCGTCCGGTCCCAGACCTCTTCCGGCGCGGGCAGGTACAAGGGCTCCATCTGCCAGCCCTTCGTCGGCTCAAAATTCGGCGTGCCCTTGTCCGACAGCGTGACGGAGCCGTTCGCCGTCTGCACCGTCTGTCCCGGCGCGATTTTCTGACCGTCGATGGCAATCACCTCCGCTCCGTCGTTCTTGCCGATCTCGTCGTTGCCCTGCACGTTGATCAGCCCGGTGCGCCACTGCGCAATGGTGGCCACATCGTTCTTGGCAAAACCGTCGCCCGGATCGACCTCGGGTGCCGTGACATCTTCGCCTCGCGGATGCACGATGACGGTGACGGTGGCGTCATCTGGGGCCTGTCCCTCGACTTGCGCGGTATAAGTAAAGCTTGTTTCGCCCAAAAAGGGCCCCGGTGCATGCAGGAAGGACGGCAACAGGCTGGAGCCGGTGAAGACGCCCCACATCAGGAATATCGTGATGATCGAGATCACCCCCGCCGCCCGGTTCGGCCTCACGGCACTTTCATCGCCGAAGGTCACCGTCTTGAGAGAGGTGTAATCCCGGATACCCTTGGCCAGCACCTTGGTGACGACAAAGGCACTTCCGACAAAGATCGCCACATATATCAGAAGGAAGAAAATCCCGGTCATGCCGCGTTCTCCTTCGTGCCCATGATTTCCTCTTCCATATCCCAGATCATATTGAGGATTTCCTCGCGCCGCGGCCCGAACTCGGGGTGTTTCTTGACCTCGCGCAGGTCCGCGTTCACACCCAGCTCCGCGAAGGGCAGGCGGTATTCCTTGTGAATGCGCCCCGGACGCGGGGCCATCACGATCAGCCGCTCACCCAAGAGCAGCGCCTCCTCGACCGAATGCGTGATCAGGATGATCGTCTTGCCGGTCTCCTTCCACAGCTTCAGCACCAGCGACTGCATCTTCTCCCGCGTCAGCGCGTCGAGCGCGCCCAGCGGTTCGTCCATCAGGATCACGTCGGGATCATTGGCTAGGCAGCGGGCCAAAGCCACGCGCTGCTGCATGCCCCCGGACAATTCGTATACCGCCTTTTCCTTGAAATCCTGCAAGCCCACAACGTCCAGCAGGTGGTTCACCGTCTTGGCCTTGTCCGCCTTCGGCATCCCCTTCATCGACGGGCCAAAGCCCACGTTCTCCCGCACGCTCATCCACTCGAACAGCGCCCCCTGCTGGAACACCATCCCGCGTTCCGCATCCGGACCTTTGATCTCGTGCCCGTTCAGGATCATCTTGCCCTCGGTGGGTGCCAGAAAGCCCGCCACGATGTTCAGCAGCGTGGTCTTGCCGCAACCCGACGGGCCGAGCACGCTCAGCAACTCCCCGGCCTTGAGGTCGAGCGAGACGTTCTTGAGCGCCTGGACATGCCCGCCATCGGGCAAATCAAAGCGCATGGAAATATTGTCGATTACTAGTCCTGTCATTGTCCCTGGCTTTCCGGCTTCGGTTTCCGAAGCCCAAGGGCGGGTTTGGCCCGCCTCGGTTCGATCTCGGTCAAGAGGACGATGCGGCCCCGAAGGGCCGCACCGCGCGTCGCATTACATGTTGCTCGCGGCCTGAAGCGGTCCGGTGTTCACCGTGCCCTCGTAGCTGTCGAGCGCAGAGTCGATGGAGCCCGCCCCGACGAAGACGTCCGCCACGCCCTTCATGAACGGCGCCGCGTTGCCACCCAGCCAGGCACTGGACAGCTGCTGCTCGATGGTCGGGAACTCGAACGTGTCAAGCGAGCCCTTCGCGGCCTCGGGGTCCATACCGGATTCCTGGGCAATCACGGCCAGCATCTCGTCACTCGGGTTGGCTGCCCATGCGGCGTTGGCATCCGCCGTCACCTTGAGGAACTTTGCAACCGTATCACCGTTCTCGGCAACAAAGGCGGCGGGCGCCGAAGTCACGTCGAAGACGAGGATACCCAGTTCCTGCTTCTCCGCACCGGTCAGCAGCACGTTGCCGTACTCCTTCATCCGGCCAAGCGCGCCGCCCCAGCCGCAGGCGAAATCGACCGCGCCCTGGCTGAGGGCCGCGGCACCGTCAGGCGGTGCCATGTCCACGACCTGAAGCGAGGCCACGTCAACGCCGAAATGGTCCATCTGGCGGAGGAAGCCGTAATGCGCCGCGGTGCCCAGCGGCACGGCGACCTTCTTGCCGGCGAGTTCACCCGCGCTGTCCTTGTCGATCTCCAGATCGGCGCGCACCACGCAGTTGTCGTTCTCGGCATAGGACACGGCCACGTCGACGATCTGCAGGTCCTGTCCGCCGGATGTGGCAACCACGAAGGGCGGCACGCCCTGACTGACGGAAATCTGCACGTCGCCCGAGGCCATCGCCGCCGACATCGCCGTGCCGGTCTCGAAGGTGACCCAGTTGACCTTCATGCCCAGCGCCTCGTCATAGGCGCCCGAGGCCTTGGCCGCCAAGAACGGCATCGGCCATTCAAGGAAATAGCCAACGGTAATCTCGCCGTGGCCACCGGCCAAAGCGGCCTGACCGGTCATCGCCATGACGACACCCGCCACAAATCCTGTTGTTGTCTTCTTGATCATCAGTTTCTCCCTTGTTGATCATTTTTTCCGGACCTTGCTGCCCGGTATCGTTCCGCGCCGACGCTTGCGCAGCCATTTGCGCAGTCACGCCAGAACACTAGCCGCTGGAATGAAATCGAAAGTCTCGTTTCACGACGCTTCTCACTCCAACTCCGAAATCAGCATGTCCGTTCTTGCCCCCAAGGGCAACGGATTCGGCTTCCGACTCAAATCGTGACCCATCCCTTCCCCCTTCGCGACGCCGCCACACCAGACGGCGACACACTTCAGGAATGAAGGGCCACTTGGCACCGACCGATGAGTCCAGTTTTACAGATCCCGTCCGATCTGGACCGATTGCCGTGCCGTCACGCCATCGCTGCGAAGGGGTCGTCCAGCACGCCCACCAGCGGCATCAGGAACTCACCCCCTGTCGCCGCCTGAGCCGAGGCGAAATAACCGTCGATCGCCTGCACCACGCTGTTGATGCTGCCCGCAGACCCGTCAAAGCCGCCCATCGCCCCCCGCGCATTATCCACGTTCGACATGCCACGGATGACCGCGAAATAGGCACCGATATCCGTCTTGCTGCTCAGATAGGCACGGTCCGCCGCCTGCTGGTCGATGAAGTCCTGCGTCGCACCTTGCGGCGGTGCCGCCTTGGCCCCTTCCAGCACGTTGAGGATGAACTGGTCCCGGCCCACCGCCCCGCTGTCCAGAACGCCGACCCAGAAATCGAACCCCGCCTGGTCGGCCACCCTTCCCAGTACATTGGTATAAACCGCCGTCGCGAAAGCCGAGTTGCTGAGATCGGCGGCATAGGTCGCCCGCGTCTCGTCCTGGTCGATGAACAGCGTGGCCATCTGCTGCAGGCTCGTCCCGTTCGCAAAGGCCGTCCCCCAGAAGTTCAGCCCCACCGCATCCGGCGCGCGGTTGAAATAGGCGATGTACAGCTCGATAAAGCTTTTCATCTGCGCCTCGCTCAACCCGGCGGTCCCCGCGAAAACCGTCAGATCGAAAGGCGCGATCGTCGCATCCCCAAAGGTCAGCAACTCGATATCGGTCAGCGTATCAGTCCCGTCGGTCCCGCGCCGGTCGGCCAGTGTCATGCTCTGCGCACTCAGGGTCAGCGTATAGCTTTCCCGGTTTCCGGAGTAGACGCCCGTATCCCGCCCCGCGCCGCCGTTCAGGATGTCGTTCCCGCCGCTCCCGTCGATCACATCATCGCCACCGTTCCCGCTGAGCAGGTTATCCGCGCCATTCCCGGTGACACGGTCATTGCCCGCGCCGCCCAAGGCTTCCTCGATCACGACCCCATAGGCGATGGAATAGCCGCCATCGGCCACCGTTCCGTTCTGGCTCGCCACATAGGACAGATACCCGCCGCCGCCCGCCTCAAAGGCCAGCGTCGCCGCGCGCAGGTCAATTGCCGCCGCCTCGGTCGCAAAGGAAAAATCGATCCGGTCCGTTCCCCCATTGTCCCAGATGGTCACCAGATTGCGCGTGTCGCCGTAGACCGTGTCTCCCAAGCCGGTCTGCGTGTTCGCGCCGTAAAGCAATTGCAACGCCGCGATGTCGATCGCGCCAAAGGTATTGGCTTCTCCGTAGATGTTCAGACCCGGATGCAGCGGTGATTCACCCGGCACATAGGACATCCGCGTCGTGAACTCGGTATTGAGGTTCAGATCGCCCTTGTCGTCCTGGTTTCCCACCCCCGGCAAAACCGCGGGTCCGTCGTGAGGATGTGCCAGCCCAAGCGCATGGCCGATCTCGTGGATCATCGTCACATTGTCATCGTTGTCCGCCAGCGGCCCGGTGTATTGGCTGGCGATCACGGCTATGGACCGTCCGGCTTCGAAGAACGACACATAGCCGGTGGTGTTATCAGCGAAAGACCCCACCTCGTAGAAAGAGACTGTCGCATCGCTCGACGTCGTCTCCGCGAAACTCAGGTTCGCGACCGTCGAGATATAGGCGAACAGATCACGCACGTACTGCATCTCTGCTGCCGACCATTCGACCGATACCGCGTTTGTCGTCGCGGGATCGCCGTCGTCGATCTCCGATCCGCCGGGCATGAAGCGATAGGTGACGGCGCTTGTGTAGACCCTCTCATCTGCACTGTAAGACGCGAGGGCGGCAAGAAGCGGTGAATCTTCGGGGAACATGGCAGCGTCCTTGAAAGAGGGCCTGTCGGCAACGGATCAAGTAGGCGTGCCACACCCTGCGCGAGTCAACGCATTTCTCTCCTGCGCCCCACCCTCCGCGGGATCGGGGCGCATCACCCAACCGGTCGTCGATCAGCGTTGCCGCGTCCTAGCCAAGCTTTCTGACCGACTTGTTCCCCTTGAACCGATAAGACGTCGCCTTGCCCGTGAAATAGCCGCCTTTCGAGCTGGAGAACTCGTAGCTCGTGCCATTCACTACCGCGAAGCAGTGGTCCGACCACCAGCAGATGTACTCGCCAGCCTTCCCGTCGCCCTTGAAGAACTCCACGAACTTTTCATGCGTGACATCCTCCATGTCGATCTTCTTGGCGCCCAGTTTGGCCGCCAGCCCGTCGCCGCGCCCGTCCATGCCGGAGCTCTGCTTCTTCGCCGTTCCAACGAAGGTGATGCAATCGAAGCCACGCATCGCCGGATCACGCTCGTACTTGCCGCCGTACTTGAAGAAATTCCAACCGTTGATCTTTGTGTAGTTCAGCAACCGCCCCTTGCCGTTGCCGGTGTATTTCAGCGTCTTGTCTGCCCCGATCCCAGTGTAGGAGATCGTACCCTTGAAAGGGGTCACAGGCGTGCGCAGCGTGACGACATTCGACTTGGTCTTGTCGTCCGGTTTCCCGTTCGTCGTCTCCATGGCAAAGAAATTCACCTTCTGGCCCCACAGGCTCTTACTGTCGATCAGCTTGAACAGGTCGATCAGCTGCGCCTTGCCATAGCCCTTGGTGATGTCGATGTTGTTGTCCTTCTTGTTCAGGCACAGCAGCACCTTCGACTTGGGGTCAGGGCTCTTGCCCGCCACGCTGAACTTGAAACAGGCCGAACTGATCTTTTCTTCCTCCGCTCCGCGCAGGATCAACGGCACCTTGTCGCCTTCGCCGGATTCACCCTCGCGCTGGCGCCTCTCGGCCTCCTTGATCATGTCCGAGATGCGCGAACCGGCTTCCTTAGCGACATCGCTCGCCATCTTGCCGATATCCTGGCCGCCGCTCCCGGCGCTGCGCCCCATCAGCCAGTCCCACTGGTCCTCCGCGTAATCGCCGATCTCCGATACCATATCGGCGACCTGCTTGGTGTTCAGCTTGAGATCCTTGGCCTTTGACGTGATCTCCTTGACCAGGTTCTTCTTGACCCCGTCGCGCTTCTTTGCCGCCTCGTTGGCAATCGCCTGCATCCCGCTCTCGACCTCGCCCATCACCTTGCTGGCGAAATCGGTCACATCCTTCGGACTGACACCGTAAAGCTCTGTCTCGTTCTCGGTGAACTTGTCGAACTGCTCCTTGGCGATCTTCTCGTACTTGTTGTACATCATCTCGACTGATTGCAGCGGCAGTCCGGCCTTCTTGGCCTTATCCTCCGCCACCTTCTTGAGCTTCGCGAGCGCCGAATTGCGCTGCGAGGCGATCGTCTTGAGGATCATCTGCCTCACCTTCAGCGCATTTCCGATCGCTGTCCGGATCAGGTTCTCACCCTCTCTCAGCGCATGCTGGCCAAGGTCGGCCACGTCCTTCGGCGTCATGTCGAGCACGTCGTTGCGGGCATCGGCCAGCTTGTCGAACTTGTCCAGCACAGCCTTCTCGATGTCCTTGTAGATTTCCTCAGCGGCATCCACGGGCAACCCGCTGGTCCGCGCCTGCTTGACCGCGTTCTTCGCCACTGTCTCCAGAACCTTGCGGCGCTGGTCGGCGACCATCTCGCGCAACTTGTCCCGCTTGCGGATCATCTCGGTCAAAAGCGCCTTGGCCTGCGTCTCAAGCTGCTTGATGATCCCGTCGACCTGCTTCGTGATCCTGTCCAACTCCGCATCGGCGTAATCGCCCAACCCGGCCTTGAGGTGCACGAACATGTTCGTCAGGAACCCTTCGAGGCCCAACATGACCGCGCGGGCGATGTTATAGGGCAACCCCGCGCTTTTCACGGCCTTATCGACGAATTGCTGCAGCCTGTCGCGGGCGCGCTTGCGCTCGTTCTCAATGTGCTTCTCGACTTCGGCGATCTTCGCCTTGCGCTCCGCCTCCAGCTTGGCCGGACCAGCCATCAGCGTGGTGATCGTCTTGCCGCGCGGATCGACCCGGTAGTCGGGCCTCAGCCCGCAGGCCTCCTGCTGAAACGCGCCGATCGCCTTCTCAAGCGCCCCCGAGGACTGCCCGTCCACCTTCACCTTCGAGATTTTTACCTTGCCCGCAAATCCATTCAGCAGGCTTTGCACCGTTTTCACGTCGTCGGGCAGGTTCTTGCCCTTGCGTCCCACCGACGCCTTGATCTTGGCCGCCATATTAACTTCCTCAAATACCGGGACCTTTGGAAAAGGTCTCATCCAAATCAATTGAGCCCCACGCACCGCGCAGGCGTGCCGAAAATCCATGGCACGAACAAAGCCTATTGCGCGTTTTTCTTCTCTGGCAAGCATTTCCTTGCCCTCGACCGCAGCAGCCCAAATCCCCGACCCGGAGTTTTCCGGGTTAGACAGTCCCGAAATCTGGCGCTACCCTTACGCCCAGGCTGGCCCTACTTGATTCTGCGAAAATCCCGCAAAACGTAGACATCAAAGGGCCGCCAACGCCCCGATTTCGCGTGTTTCCACAAGTTCTGAAAGGTCTGACCCATGGACGGCAACTTCAACGAAAATGATATCTCCCGCGTTGTCGAGGCAGACCGCGCGCACATCTGGCACCACCTTAGCCAGCACAAGCAATACATGGACGCCGACGCCTCCAAGCAGGTCGATCCCCGCATCATCGTCGAGGGCAAGGGCATGCGCGTCTGGGACCAGAAGGGCAAGGAGCACATCGACGCCGTCTCCGGCGGTGTCTGGACCGTCAACGTCGGCTACGGGCGCGAGCGCATCGCCGACGCCATCCGCGACCAGCTTGTAAAACTGAACTATTTCGCAGGCTCCGCAGGCTCCATCCCCGGCTCCACCTTCGCCGAGATGCTGATCGACAAGATGCCCGGCATGTCCCGCGTCTACTATTGCAACTCCGGCTCCGAGGCCAACGAGAAGGGCTTCAAGATGGTCCGCCAGATCGCGCACAAGCGCTATGGCGGCAAGAAGCACAAGGTCCTTTACCGCGACCGCGATTACCACGGCACAACCATCTCCTGCCTGTCCGCCGGCGGACAGGACGAGCGCAACGCGCAGTACGGTCCCTTCACCGACGGCTTCGTCCGCGTGCCCCATTGCCTTGAATACCGCGCCTTCGAACAGGACGGCGCGCCATCAGAGAACTACGGCGTCTGGGCAGCCGACCAGATCGAAAAGGTCATCCTGCGCGAAGGCCCCGACACCGTGGGCGGTCTCTGCCTCGAACCCGTCACTGCAGGCGGCGGCGTCATCACGCCCCCCGACGGCTACTGGGAGCGCGTGCAGGAGATTTGCAAGAAGTACGACGTGCTGCTGCACATCGACGAGGTCGTCTGCGGCGTGGGCCGCACCGGCACATGGTTCGGCTACCAGCACTACGGCATTCAGCCCGACATGGTGACCATGGCCAAGGGCGTCGCCTCGGGCTACGCCGCCATCGCCTGCCTCGTGACCACCGAAGAAGTCTTCAACATGTTCAAGGACGACCACACCGATCCGATGAACTACTTCCGCGACATCTCGACCTTTGGCGGCTGCACCGCAGGGCCCACCGCGGGCATCGAAAACATGAAAATCATCGAGGAAGAGAACCTGCTCGAGAACACCACCAAGATGGGCCACTATATGCTGGACCAGCTGCACGCGCTGGCCGACAAGCACCGCATCATCGGCCAGGTGCGCGGCAAGGGCCTGTTCCTGGGCGCCGAATTGGTCGAAGACCACGACACCCGCGCACCGGTGGCCGAAAAGCTGGTGCAGGCCGTGGTTGCCGACTGCATGGCGCAGGGCGTGATCATCGGGGCCACCAACCGCTCGCTCCCGGGCAAGAACAACACGCTCTGCTTCTCGCCCGCGCTGATCGCGAAAAAGGACGACATCGACCAGATCGTCGCCGCCGTCGACGGCGCGCTGGGCCGCGTCTTCGGCTGATACCCCAGCGCAAGGGGAAATTCTGAACCGCCGGGTCCTCCTCGGCGGTTTTCTTCTTCTTTTGGGGCGGACGATCGGCCAAAGATCGCCGGTTTGACAAATGTCATGGAACCCGGTGCAGAAACACGATGTTATTCTGCCAATCGACAACTGGAGACTACCATGAAGAAGCTCTTGCTTTCCTTCCCCCTCATCGCGGCCATCGCGGCCTGCGCCCCTGCGGACCAGCAGACCAATACCCTCGCGGGTGCCGCGTTGGGCGCCGCTGCCGGGGCCGCTGTGTCCGGCGATGACGACAAGGTCGTCGGTGCCCTGATCGGAGGTGCTGCCGGTGCCGCTGCGGGCAGCTATCTCGGCCGTACCCAATCGGGTGCCTGCGTCTACCAGCGCCCGGACGGCAGCCGCTATACCGCCGCCTGCCCATAGGCGCGGCAAATCGACCAACAGGGGCCCCCGCAGTCGCGGGGGCCCTTTCCGTTTAGCCCAGAGAAAATGGTGCTGCATTTGCCACAAAATGGGCACCATTCTTACACCCGAAGTTCAAGTTCTCAGGTCATAGCGAAGGGATGGCAACTTTCGACTATCTCGGCTACGACGACGATCAGATCACCTGGCCGGGGGGCACCCCGACCAACGGTGACACGATCACATTCACCCAGCCGTCTGACCATACCATTTCCATCACCGACAATGATACGTTCCTGCAGGACGGCACCGACGACCGCGACGACGAGGATACCGACCAGACGGTCGTTGTCCTGGACGAGTTCGGCAATCCCGAAGCTTCCGGCCAGGTTCAGCCCCGCAGGGAGATTACGCTCGGCGACGGTACGAACACTTTCAAGATGACAGAAATCTTCATCGCGTCGAGCAACTCGTACTATTACATCTTCCAAGAGCCCGCCCCCGCCCTCAACACGGAATACACGGTCACTTCGGTAACCACGCCAAACAGCACGCAGTACAGTTCATTCTCGGCGCAGGGGGTTGCCTGTTTTGGCGCCGGAACGCTGATCCGTACTCCCGAAGGCGACAGGCCGGTCGACTCCCTGCGCATCGGCGATCTTGTCACCACGCTGGACCGAGGCGATCAGCCGATTCTCTGGATCGGTGGGCCGCACGTCAGCTGGATTGAAATGAATCGCCGCAAGGGTCTGCGCGCCTTTCGGGTGAGTGCGGGTACTTTCGGCCCGGGCGCGCCATTTGCCGACACCTGTTTCTCCCGTCAGCATCGCGTCTTTCTCGATCGCACAATGCTTGGCGGCCATGCTACGAACCTCGATGCCGCGCTTGCCCCGGTACATGCCTTCAGCGCTCTTGCCGGTGTCGAGGAGATCACTCCACCGACCGGCATGCGGTACTATCATATCCTCACACATGACCATAACATCCTGTACTCCAACGGGATGTTGTCCGAGACGCTCTTGCTCACACCCTACAGCCGGATGACCGCGGATGCCGGCATCGACGGGCTATTGCGTCGTTCAGAGAGCCTGATGGCACAGCCAATGCAACCGGCCCGACCTATCCTGCACAACGCGATCGCGCGGCAAATCGCGAAACGCTGGACGGTATCCGGCGCGGCATTCGATCTGGCTGGCTGACTTCCCTTCTTTCACATCTTTCCAGCAATCGAAGCGGTCCGATGCGGCGCAATGCGCGCGACGTCCATACCTTGATGATTCATGGGTTTTCCGGGCAATACGACAGACAATCCTGTAAATCTCTGAATTTGCTTCGAAAAGGGGTGCGCGGTTTGCCCTCGACTCGATGCGAGGGATAGCGTAGTATGTAAGCGCTTACATATTCTTAATGATACTTTCAGTCTCATTTTCATATTTACTTTTTGCCAGAAGAGTCGTACATTAATAATACAGGCACTTGAAATTGACGATCTGATCATGCCAGATTTTGGCTAATATAGGTCCAGTACATGCTCGCCTCATGACCCTACCCGTCGAAACCTTCTTCCTCCATCCGGAGGCACAGGGCACGCTCCAGCAGCAGATCCAGCAGATGATCGCGCGGGGCATCCTGTCAGGACGGTTCCAGAAGGGAGAGAAGCTGCCGTCGACGCGCAAGCTGGCGGCGCACCTCGGCGTCAGCCGCATCACCGTTACGATCGCCTACACTGAATTGCAGGCCAACGACTACCTCGTCTCGAAGGGGCGCTCGGGGTATTACGTTTCCGAGAACGCCCCCTCGCCCCCCACCTTCACGGCCACGCCGGAAGGTACCGACGCGGTGGACTGGCACCGCGCCATCGGCCAGAAGTTCAGCGGCGGCCGATCTCTGAGCAAGCCGCAGGACTGGGCCCGCTTCCGCTATCCCTTCATATACGGCCAGGCGGACCCCACGCTCTTTGACCACGCCAACTGGCGGCTTTGCGCCCTTCAGGCGCTTGGTCAACGGGACTTTAACGCGCTGACCACGGACTACTTTGACCAGGACGATCCGCAGCTGATCGAGTTTATCGCGCGCCACATTCTGCCGCGTCGCGGGATCACCGCGAATCCCGATCAAATCCTGATCACCCTCGGCGCTCAGAACGCGCTGTGGCTGACCACTCAGGTGCTTCTGACCCAGCGCCGCCGTGCCGTGCTGGAAGACCCCTGCTATCCCGCGCTGCGCGACATCCTCTCGCAGTCCCGCTGCCATGTGACGCCCGTTCGCGTGGATCAGGACGGCCTGCCGCCCTACGCGATCCCGCCCGATACGGACGTGATCTTTACCACCCCCAGCCACCAGTGTCCGACGAACGCGACGATGCCGATGGAGCGGCGGCGCGCTTTGCTGGAACGCGCGCAGGAGATCGAGGCGCTGATCGTCGAAGACGATTACGAGTTCGAGATGTCTTTCCTCAAGTCACCCTCGCCCGCGCTGAAATCGCTCGATTCAGACGGCCGTGTGATCTATGTCGGCAGCTTCTCGAAATCGCTCTTCCCCGGTCTGCGGCTGGGCTATCTCGTCGGCTCCCAGCCCTTCATTCGCGAGGCGCGCGCGCTTCGCGCCTCCGTGCTGCGCCACCCGCCTGGTCATATCCAGCGCACAACCGCCTATTTCCTGTCGCTTGGGCATTATGATGCGCTGATCCGCCGGATGGGCGCGGCACTTCAGGAACGGCGCAAAGCGATGGAAGCCGCGCTGGCGGACAACGGTCTGCAGATTTCGGGGCGGGGATATTTTGGTGGCTCGTCTTTCTGGATGCGCGCCCCGCGCGAAATCAACACCAGCGATCTTGCCCGCAGACTGCAGGCGCGAAGCGTCCTGATCGAACCGGGTCACGCCTTTTTCGCCGGAAGCCACCAGCCCTCGAACTATTTCCGCCTCGCCTATTCCTCGATCCCCAGCAACCGGATCCGGGAAGGCGTCAACCTGATCGCCGAGGAGATGGCCGTTGTTGCATGATCTGGACTGATCCGACCTTCGTCATTGGCCCTACCAGAAAAAACCTTTCACGGTAGTTTCGGGCCAAGATTCGCCACCACCCGTTCAATCAAGGATGTTCTGCCATGAAAATGACCACCGAAGAGGCTTTCGTCAAAGTCCTCCAGCGCCACGGTATCGACAACGCCTTCGGGATCATCGGCTCTGCCATGATGCCTATCTCCGATCTGTTCCCCACCGCAGGGATCAAGTTCTGGGACTGCGCCCATGAGGGCAGCGCCGGCATGATGTCGGACGGCTACACACGCGCCACCGGCAAGATGTCGATGATGATCGCGCAGAACGGCCCCGGAATCACCAACTTCGTCACCGCCGTGAAAACGGCATACTGGAACCATACGCCGCTTCTGCTGGTCACGCCGCAAGCCGCCAACAAGACCATCGGTCAGGGCGGTTTCCAGGAAGTCGAGCAGATGAAGCTGTTCGAGGACATGGTCGCCTACCAGGAAGAAGTGCGCGACCCGTCCCGCGTGGCCGAGGTGCTGACGCGCGTGATCAGCCAGGCCAAGCGCCTGTCCGGCCCTGCGCAGATCAACATTCCGCGCGATTTCTGGACGCAGGTCGTGGATATCGAGATCCCCGATCCCATCGAGTTCGAGCGGTCTCCGGGCGGCGAAAACTCGGTCGCCGCAGCTGCCAAGCTGCTGTCCGAGGCCAAGAACCCCGTGATCCTCAATGGCGCTGGCGTGGTGCTGTCCACCGGCGGCATCGAGGCTTCCAAGGCACTGGCCGAGCGTCTGGATGCGCCTGTCTGCGTGGGCTACCAGCACAATGACGCCTTCCCCGGCTCGCATCCGCTGTTCGCGGGCCCGCTGGGCTATAACGGGTCCAAGGCGGCGATGGAGCTGATCAAGGACGCGGACGTCGTTCTGTGCCTTGGCACCCGTCTGAACCCGTTTTCGACCCTGCCGGGTTACGGCATGGAGTACTGGCCCAAGGAGGCAAAAATCATCCAGGTCGACATTAACCCTGACCGCATCGGCCTGACCAAGAAGGTCACGGTTGGCATCGTCGGCGACGCGGCCAAGGTGGCCAATGGCATTCTGAACGGTCTGGCGGATGACGCGGGCGATGCAGGCCGCGCCGACCGCAAAGCCAAGATCGCCAAGGCCAAGTCGACCTGGGCGCAGCAGCTTTCCTCGATGGATCACGAGCAGGACGACCCCGGCACCACCTGGAACGAGCGCGCCCGCGCGGCCAAGCCCGACTGGATGTCCCCCCGCATGGCATGGCGCGCAATTCAGTCCGCGCTGCCGCGTGAAGCGATCATCTCTTCCGACATCGGCAACAACTGTGCCATCGGCAACGCCTATCCGGACTTTGACGAGGGCCGTAAGTACCTTGCGCCCGGTCTCTTTGGCCCCTGTGGCTATGGCCTGCCCGCCATCGTCGGCGCCAAGATCGGTTGCCCGGATGTGCCGGTTGTCGGTTTCGCCGGTGACGGTGCCTTCGGCATCGCGGTGAACGAACTGACAGCCATCGGTCGTGGCGACTGGCCGGCGGTGACGCAGATCGTCTTCCGCAACTACCAGTGGGGCGCGGAAAAGCGGAACTCGACGCTGTGGTTCGATGACAACTTCGTCGGCACCGAGCTGGACGAGGAGGTCTCCTACGCCGGGATCGCCAAGGCCTGCGGTCTGGAAGGCGTTGTTGCCCGCACCATGGACGAGCTAACCGCCGCGCTGAACAAGGCGATCGAGGACCAGATGAAGCATGGCAAGACCACGCTGATCGAAGCCATGATTAACCAGGAACTGGGCGAGCCCTTCCGCCGCGACGCGATGAAGAAGCCGGTTGCGGTGGCAGGCATCAGCAAGGACGACATGCGTCCGCAGCAGGTCGCCTGATCGGTGCCATCCGAACGGGCACATAAAAGGGGCAGGCCATGACGGTGCTGCAAGAGCTTCGCGCTCGCGCCGCGTCCAAGCCTGCCCATATCGTCATGAGCGAAGGCCACGATCCCCGGATCGTGGCCGGCGCGCTTGAAGCGACGATGGCCGGGATTGCGCGGATCACGCTGGTCGGGACACGCGCGACGGTCGAAGAACGCCTGCACCAGGCGGGCGTGACTGGCAGCGACGACATCACGATCCAGGACCCGGCAACATCGGATCTGACCGACGAAGTCGCCCGGAGTTTCTACGAGTTGCGAAAGCACAAGGGCATCCGCGAGGATTATGCCGCCGAACAGGCGCGCGACCCGCTTGTTTTTGCCGCGATGATGGTGCGCAATGGCCATGCAGATGGCACGGTGGGCGGTGCGATCCATACCACCTCAGACACGGTGCGCGCGGCGTTGCAGTGTATCGGCAAGGCCCCCGAGGCACCGCTGGTCTCCAGCTTTTTCCTGATGGCCCTGCCTGACGGGCATTCCTCGGGGCGCCGCGCCCTCACATTCGGCGATTGCGGCCTCGTGATCGACCCTGACACAGAGGAACTGGCCGCGATTGCCGCCGCCTCTGCCAATTCACACCGGCAGCTTCTGGGCGAAGAACCCAAGGTGGCGCTGCTGAGCTTTTCCACCATGGGCAGCGCAAAGCACCCCAGCGTGACCAAGGTTGCCGAGGCCGCACGGCTGTTGAAGGAAAGACATCCCAAGCTAGCGTCGGATGGTGAGATGCAGTTCGACGCGGCCTTCGTGCCGTCGGTCGGGGCGTCCAAGGCACCCGGATCGCCCGTGGCCGGTCATGCCAATGTGATGATCTTTCCCAACCTCGACGCGGGCAACATCGGTTACAAGATCGCGCAGCGGATCGGCGGGGCGCAGGCCATCGGGCCGATCCTGCAGGGGCTGAACAAGCCAGCGAACGACCTGTCGCGGGGCTGCAACATCACCGATGTGACCAACATGATCGCCGTGACAGTGCTGCAAGCGGCCGCGGACGATGGGTGAGCCATGGCTGTTTTTGCCCATCTCCCCCGCCGAAACGGCCCTGCTGACAGCAATCGTCCTTGTCGCCGGGCTGGTACGAGGGTTCGCGGGCTTTGCGCTTTCCGCGCTGGTGATGGCTTCGGCGGCAAGCTTTATCGCACCGATCCTGCTGATCCCGGTTCTCTGGTTTCAGGAAATGGCGGCCAGTATCCTGATGGCGCGCGGCGGCTGGCAGGACGCGGACCGGCCGCGCACGGCACTTCTGGTGGTCGGCAACTGGATCGGCTGGCCGCTGGGCCTGTGGATGACGGTCAGCCTGCCGGTGGACACATCAAGCCAGGTCGCCCTGGGGGTGATCCTCGCTCTTGCCGCTTTGCAATTGCTCAGGGTCAGCATACCGGCGCTCGCCAGCCACGCGGGCACGCTCATCGCCGGGACGATCGCGGGGATCGTCTCAGGTGTGGCGCATGTCGGCGGCCTTGTCGTCGCCCTCTACGTGCTGAGCCAGGGCAACACCGCGCGGTCGATGCGCGGCACGCTAGTGCTGTATCTTTTCATCGGCTCGCTGGGCGCGCTGGTCTATCTGCTTTATTTCGGTGTCATGACGCGTGCCGCGACGCTTGGCTCGCTGACACTGGTACCTGTCACCCTTCTTGGCGTATTCCTAGGTACCAAGCTCTTCAATCCCCGGTGGGAACCTTACTACAAGCACTTCTGCCTCTGGCTCCTTATCGGGCTGGCGGCGGCGTCGCTGCTGCGCAGCGTGATCTGACATGAAAAGGACCTGAACACATGAACCAGCCCAAGCTGAACCTGTCGCCCAAGGTCTCTGACGAGGTCCGCAAGACGACCTGCTACATGTGCGCCTGCCGCTGCGGGATCAACGTGCACATGAAGGACGGCAAGGTCGCCTATATCGAGGGCAACCGGGACCATCCGGTCAATCAGGGAGTTTTGTGCGCCAAGGGCTCGGCGGGAATAATGCAGCACAACGCCCCCTCGCGCCTGCGCGCCCCGATGAAGCGGGTGGGGCCGCGCGGGTCGGGCGAGTTCGAGGAGATTTCCTGGGACGAGGCCTATGATATCGCCTGTGGCTGGCTGAAGCCCATTCGTGAAACCAACCCCGAGAAGCTCGCGTTCTTCACCGGCCGCGACCAGTCGCAGTCTTTCACCTCCTTCTGGGCGCAGAATTTCGGCACGCCGAATTACGCGGCGCACGGCGGGTTCTGCTCGGTCAATATGGCGGCGGCGGGCATCTACACGATGGGCGGTGCCTTCTGGGAGTTCGGGCAGCCCGATTGGGATCACACCAAGCTTTTCATGTTGTTCGGTGTGGCCGAAGATCACGACAGCAACCCCATCAAGATCGGCATCGGCAAGATCAAGAAGCGCGGCGCACGGGTGATCGGGGTCAACCCCATTCGCACCGGGTATAACGCGGTGGCAGACGATTGGGTCGGGATCACGCCGGGGACCGACGGGCTCTTCATCCTGTCGATGATCCATTGCCTGATGAAGGCGGGCAAGATCGACCTGCATTATCTGGCGCAATACACCGACGCAGGCGTGCTGCTCAATGGCGATGAAAAGTCGCCCGAATACGGCCTCTACCTGCGCGACGAGAACGGCAAGCAGCTGGTGATCGACCGGGTGACGGGCAAGCTGACGCCTTACGACCAGAAGGGCGTCAAGCCCGACCTCGCCGCGACACATCGCGCCAAGGGCGTCACCCATGTCCCGGTCTTCCACAAGATGGCAGAGATGTATCTGTCGGACGACTACGCCCCCGCGGCTGTCGCCGAGCGCTGCGGCATCCCGGCCAAGCGCATCCGCGCGATCGCGGCGGAACTGGCGCGGGTGGCGTTCGAGGAAAGCTTTGAGCTAAACCACGAATGGACCGATTTCCGAGGCGAGACCCACAAGACAATGACGGGCCGCCCGGTCAGCTTTCACGCCATGCGCGGCATCTCCGCCCATGCCAACGGGTTCCAGACCTGCCGCGCTTTGCACACGCTGCAAATCCTGCTGGGCACGGTCGAGGTGCCGGGCGGCTTCCGCTTCAAACCGCCCTACCCCAAGCCTGCCACGGCGCACCCCAAGCCCCACGTCGGCCTGACACCCGGCGCGCCGCTCAACGGCCCGCACCTCGGGTTCGTCCATGGCCCCGACGATCTGGCGCTGAAGGCCGATGGCAGCCCCGCCCGCATCGACAAGGCCTATACCTGGGAAAACCCGATGTCCGCCCACGGGCTGATGCACATGGTGATCTCGAACGCGCATGCGGGTGACCCTTACAAGATCGACACGCTCTTCATGTACATGGCGAACATGTCGTGGAACTCGTCCATGAACACATCGGGCACGATGCAGATGCTCACAGACAAGGACGAGAACGGCGACTACGTGATCCCGCATATCATCTACTCGGACGCTTACAGTTCCGAGATGGTGGCCTATGCCGACCTGATCCTGCCCGATACCACCTACCTGGAACGCCACGACTGCATCTCGCTGCTGGACCGCCCGATCTGCGAGGCAGACGCGGCGGCGGATGCGATCCGCTGGCCCGTGGTGGAGCCGGACCGCAACGTGAAGGGTTTTCAGTCCGCCCTCTGCGATCTGGGCGCGCGTCTCGGGCTGCCGGGCTTCACCAACGCGGACGGCAGCCAGAAATACGCCGATTACGCTGACTACATCGTCAACCACGAACGCCGCCCCGGCATCGGCCCGCTGGCAGGCTGGCGCATGGGCGACAAGGGCCTGCAATCTGGGCGCGGCGGGGTGAACGCCGCGCAGATCGACAGCTACATCAAGAACGGCGGCTTCTTTGTCGAGCATATCCCCGATGCGGCAGCCTACTACAAGCCTTGGAACACCGCCTACCAGGACTGGGCCGTGAAGATGGGCCTCTACGACAGCCCGCAGCCCTATATCTTCTCGCTCTACGTGGAGCCCATGCGCAAGTTCCAGCTCGCCGCCGAAGGCCATGGCAAGCGCCAGCCCCCGGATCATCTGCGCCAGCGGATCAAGGACACGCTCTCGCCGCTGCCGATCTGGTATGAGACCGACCAGACGGGCAACGAGGGTTTCACCGTCAATGCGCTGACGCAACGGCCCATGGCGATGTACCATTCATGGGGCAGCCAGAACGCGTGGTTGCGTCAGCTTCACGGACACAACCCGCTCTTTGTCCCGACCAAGCTGATGCGCGAGCATGGGCTCAGCGACGGCGACTGGGCCCGCGTCTCCTCACCGCACGGCGAGATCACGGTGCCGGTGAGGGAGATGGCGGCGCTCAACGAGAACACTGTCTGGACGTGGAACGCGATCGGTAAGCGCAAGGGGGCCTGGGCGCTTGATCCCGATGCACCTGAGGCGACCAGGGGCTTCCTGCTGAACCACCTCATCCATGAGTTGTTGCCGCCCAAGGGTGACGGCATGCGCTGGGCCAATTCCGATCCCGTCACCGGGCAGGCGGCGTGGTTCGACCTCAAAGTGAGGATCGAAAAGGTGGAAGCCCCCAAGGAGTCCCGACCCGAATACCCGCCAATCAAATCCCCGGTCGGTCAGGGCCCGGAGAAACTCGCATGGAAGGTCGGCGAATGACCCTAGCTTCATCTTTCCACTACACCTCCGGGGTCTGGGGCAGAGCCCCAGTCCAGCAGTAGCAAGGAGCGCCAAAACATGACGTCTCTTCCCGCCAGCACCGAAAAGAAGCTCGGCCTCGTCATCGACCTCGACACCTGCGTCGGCTGTCATGCCTGCGTGATCTCCTGCAAGGGCTGGAACACCGAGAACTACGGCGCGCCGCTGTCCGATACGGACCCCTACGGCGCCGAGCCCTCCGGCACCTTCCTCAACCGCGTGCACAGCTACGAGGTGCAACCGGCCGAGGGCACGGCGAAGCTCGTGCATTTCCCCAAGTCCTGCCTGCATTGCGAGGATGCGCCCTGCGTGACCGTCTGCCCGACGGGGGCCAGCTACAAGCGGATCGAGGACGGGATCGTTCTGGTGAACGAGAGCGACTGCATCGGCTGCGGGCTTTGCGCCTGGGCCTGTCCTTATGGTGCGCGCGAGATGGATCAGCTGGAGGGGGTGATGAAGAAATGCACCCTCTGCGTCGACCGCATCTACAACGAGAACCTGCCGGAGGTGGACCGACAACCCGCCTGCGTGCGCACCTGCCCGGCTGGCGCGCGGCATTTCGGCGATCTCGGCGATCCCGAGAGTGACGTGAGCCAGCTGGTGGCGGAGCGCGGCGGCGTCGATCTGATGCCCGAGCAGGGCACGAAGCCCGTCAACAAGTACCTGCCGCCGCGTCCGCGCGATGCGATGCCCGAGTTCGACGTGTTGGCCCCCTTCCTCGAGCCGGTGACCCAGGCGGAGCCGAAAGGGTTCCTGGGCTGGCTCGACAAAGCGCTGGAGAAAATCTGATGCATCCCGCTCCTTCCGTTATCTTCTTTTCCACCTTCTCGGGGCTTGGCTTTGGGCTTCTGTTCTGGCTGGGCTTCGGGTTTCCCGCCGTGACGGGCTGGGTGGCTTTTGCCTTCTTCGCCATTGCCTACGTGCTTGCGGTGGGCGGGCTGATTTCCTCGACCTTCCACCTTGGCCACCCGGAACGGGCGCTCAAGGCCTTTACCCAGTGGCGCACAAGCTGGCTGAGCCGCGAGGGCTGGTGCGCGGTGGCGGCGCTCATCGTCATGGCGCTTTACGGGGCGGGGCTGGTGTTTCTGGGGGAGCGCTGGACGCTGCTCGGCATAGTCGGCGCGCTTTTGTCGCTCGGGACCGTCTTCACGACATCCATGATCTATGCGCAGCTCAAAACCATACCGCGCTGGAACCAGCTCCCGCTGACTCCTGCCTATTTCCTGTCGATCAGCCTTGCGGGCGGCGCGCTGATGGCGGGGCAGATCACCTGGGCGATCGTGCTCTTGCTGGTGGCGGGTGCGGTGCAGATCGCGACCTGGGTGATGGGGGACAAGGCCTTTGCCAGTTCCGGCACCGATCTGGCGAGTGCGACGCAGCTTGGGAACATGGGCAAGGTCCGCGCCTTCGAGCCGCCGCATACGGGCACCAACTACCTGCTGCGCGAGTTTGTGCATGTCATCGGGCGCAAGCATGCGCAGAAGCTGCGGATGATCGCTCTGGGGCTGATGATCGTGGCGCCGGTGGTGCTGCTTCTACTGCCGTTCAACCACTTCATCGCGCTCATTGCGGTGGTGGCGCATGTGGCGGGCGTGCTCGCTTCGCGCTGGCTGTTCTTTGCGGAGGCCGAGCATGTGGTCGGTCTGTATTACGGGAAGAGATAACCGAAAGGCGGGGTGAGCCCCGGCGTGCGTAAGGTGGGGCTTGGCCCCACCCTCCGTCTTAATTCAGAAGGCCCGCGTGGCGCAGGGCGTCGTCCACCAGCGCCTTCGTCTCATCCGACAGGCCCGTCAGCGGCAGGCGCACCTCGTCCGAGCAGAGGTCGAGCCGCGACATGGCGTATTTCACCCCAACCAGCCCCGGTTCAGTAAAGATCGCCCTGTGGAGCGGCATCAGCCGGTCCTGGATCTCAAGTGCCTTGGCATAGTCGCCCGCGGCACAGGCCGCCTGCATCTCGGCGAGCGGCTTGGGGGCCACGTTGGCGGTGACGGAGATACAGCCGACGCCACCCTGGGCATTGAACCCGTGCGCGGTCGCATCCTCACCCGAGAGCTGCACGAAGTCCTTGCCGCAGGTCATGCGCTGATAGCTGACCCGCGCCAGATCGCCGGTGGCGTCCTTGACCCCGATGATGCGCGGCAGTTTCGCCAGTTCGCCCATGGTCGCGGGCGTCATGTCGATCACCGAGCGGGGCGGGATGTTGTAGATCACGATGGGCAATTCGCAGGCATCGTGGATCGCGGTAAAGTGGGCGATCAGCCCACGCTGCGTGGGCTTGTTATAGTAGGGCGTGACAACGAGGATCGCGTCTGCACCCACGGACTCAGCATGGCGGGCAAGACGGATCGCCTCGACCGTGTTGTTCGACCCGGCACCGGCGATGACCGGGATGCGGCCATTGGCGGCCTTCACGACCTCTTCGACGACGATCTCGTGCTCGCGGTGCGACAGCGTGGGGGATTCGCCGGTGGTGCCCACCGGAACCAGACCGTTCGAGCCTTCGCCGATGTGCCACTCGACGAGTTTCTTCAGCGTCTCCAGATCCAGCTCGCCGTTGCGAAACGGCGTGACGAGGGCAGGCAGTGAGCCTTTGAACATGTGCACGCTCCTTTGTTGTGCTGGTCGGCGGAATGCCGAGCGGGGACAGTGAAAAGACGGCGATGTGATTTGATTGCGCCGCCCCATGCGATATGTTGCAAGCCTCTAGCCCCAAGGTCACAGGAAATGCAAGCGATCACACGGATTCTGGCCGTTTCGGCATTGCTTTTTGTTATGGCTTTCGCCGCCGTGGCCGAGCAGCGACCCCGCCCCCTGGGCTGGGCACTCGATGCCATGCGCGCGGGCAGTTGGGAGAACGCGGCGCGGATCGCGGCGAAGGACGGGGCGGTCGCGGCGGATGTGATCGAATGGCATCGGCTGCGTGCGGGACGCGGCACCTATGCCGAGGCGCGCGCGTTTCTGGACCGGCGCCGCGACTGGCCGGGGGAGGCCTATCTGCGCAAGCAGACCGAAGCGGCGGTGATCGGTGAGCCTGATGACGTCATTCTGTCGTTCTTTGCCCAGATGCCCGCGCAAACGCCGGACGGTGTGCTGGCCCACGCGGCAGCACTCAAGCGGGCGGGAAAGAGCGGGGACGCGCAGGCCAATCTTGTTCTGGCATGGCGCACGATGCCGATGGACGCGGAGGAGCAGGCGGCGTTCCTTGCAGCCCATGAGGCATTGCTGAAGCCGCATCACGCGGCACGGCTTGACGCGATGCTATGGGACCGGGCGCATGACAACGCGCGGCGGATGTTCGATCTGGTGAGCGAAGCGGAAAAGGCCGTTGCCGAGACGCGGATCGCCCTGCAGCGCCGTGCGGACGGGGTAAACGGGATGATCGCGGCGCTGAGCGCGGCGCAGCAGAAAGACCCCGGCTTGCAGCATGATCGGTTCGAATGGCGGATTCGCGCGGGGCTGGAGGACAGTGCCAAGGAATTGCTGCTTGAGGCCTCGGCCAGTGCGGAGGGTCTCGGTCAGCCTGCCGGATGGGCCAACCGCCGCAGGGCGCTTGCGCGGGACGAGATGCGCTCGGGCGATCCAAGCCGCGCCTATGCGATGGCGTCGCGACATTTCCTGACCGAAGGGTCACATTTCGCCGATCTGGAGTGGTTGTCCGGCTATATCGCGCTGCGTTTCCTGAACGATCCGGAGCGGGCGCTTGGGCATTTCGGCAATCACGGGGACGAGGTGGAATCGCCCATCTCCAAGGGCCGCGCGGGATACTGGCAGGGCCGCGCGCTTGAGGCTTTGGGCCGGGCGGACGAGGCAAAAGCCGCCTATGCGATGGGCGCGCAATACCAGACGTCTTTCTACGGGCTGTTGGCCGCCGAGCGGGCGGGGCTACCCTTCGATGCCACGCTGGCGGGGTCGGTGCCGGAGGTCGACTGGCGCAGCTCGCCACTTGCCCGCGATCCACTCTTCGAGGCGGGAATGCTGTTGCAGGCCTCGGGAGAGCTGGGATTGGCCGAGTGGTTCTGGACGCAGCTGGCGGATCAGCTTGTGCCGGACGATCTTGCCCTGCTGGGGCAGGCCGCGATCGACATTGGGCAGCCGCATCTGGCGGTGATGATCGGCAAGCGCGCGGCGCGGCGGGGGCTGACGATTGCGGCCCCTTACTATGCGCTGCATCCGCTGACCGGGCAAAATTTGCGCATGGCCCCCGAGATGACGCTGGCCATCGCCCGGCGGGAGAGCGAGTTCGACCCGGTGGTGCAAAGCCCGGTGGGCGCGCGGGGTCTGATGCAGCTGATGCCCGGTACGGCGCGCGACGTGGCACTGGACCTTGGCGTCAGCGATCTGCACACCACGGACCGGCTGACCGCCGACCCAGAATACAACGCGCGGCTGGGGGCGGAGTATCTGCGCCAGATGGCCGGGCGGTTCGACGGGAATGTCGTGATGGTCTCGGCCGCCTATAACGCGGGGCCCGCGCGGCCACCGCGCTGGATGGAGGACTATGGCGATCCGCGCAAGGGCGAGATTGACATCGTCGACTGGATCGAGATGGTCCCCTTCCGCGAGACCCGGAACTATATCATGCGGGTGGCAGAGAGCCTGCCGGTCTACCGCGCACGGCTGGGACTTGATCCGCTGCCGATGCCCTTTTCGAAGGAGCTAGTGGGAAGCACGCTTGACGCGTTCGCGCCAGAAGGTGAATAGCCCCGCCGCCACGATGATCGCGGCCCCGATGGCCACGTTCAGTTTGACCGTCTCACCAAAGAGCGTGATGCCGATGATCGCGGCAAAGACCAGTTGCAGGTAGGCGAAGGGCTGCACGGCACTGGCCTCGGCGACTTCGTAGCACTTGATCAGCAGCCAGTGGCCGGTGACGCCGGTGACGCAGAGACAGGCCATGAACACCCAATCGCGCCCGGTCATCGGCTCCCAGAACCAGAGGCCCACGAGCGTCATGGCGACGGCCCCCATGGTGCCGGTCCAGAAGAAGCTGGTGGCGGTGGTGTCCTTGCGCGAGACGTAGCGGGTGAGCAACCCGTAGACGGCGAACATCGTCGCGGCCAGCAGCGGGATGGCAGCGGCGGGGTCAAAGACGCTCATCCCCGGTTGCAGGATGATCAGCACGCCGATGAACCCCACGCCGATGGCGGACCAGCGCCGCCAGCCGACGCTTTCGCCAAGGACTGGACCCGAGAGGGCAGCAACCAGCAGCGGATAGCAGGTGAAGACCGCGTGGCTTTCCACCAGTCCCAGGATGGTGAAGGCCGCCACCATGACGCAGATTTCAGCCGCCAGCAGCAGGCCGCGCAGGCCCTGAAGGATCGGTTGCGTGGTGCGCGCGGCAGCGCGCAGGCCCCCGGCCTTGCGCCCGGCGATGGAGATGACGAAAGCCGCGAAGAACCAGTAGCGGATCATCACGACCATTAGCACGTTGTATTCCCCGGCAAGGTGCCGCGACAGACCGTCCTGCACCGCAAAGACGAAGGTGGTCAGCACCATCAGGCCGATGCCAAGGGGGATGTTGTTGCTTTGGCTCATGCGGGTTTGACTGCCTGGATCATGTGACGTTTGCGTCCGAAGCCGGGGATGCGGTCGACGGCGAAGCCCGCCTCGGTCAGTCCCCGGCGCACGAAACCTGCCGCGGTGTAGCTGGCCGCCGTGCCGCCCGGTACAGTGTGCGCGGCTACCTCGGCCATCAGCTCGGGCGACCAGAGTTCAGGGTTCTTGGCCGGGGCGAAACCGTCAAGAAACCATGCATCGGCCCTGCCCTCCCAGCGCGGCAGGGTCTCGCGTGCATCGCCGGTCACGATCTCGGCGGTGAGACCCGGCAGGTCAAGCATGCCACCGTTGCCATCCCACGCGGCGGTAAGCAGGTCGCGACGACCGCCGAAGGACGGGAAAGCCTCATGCGCGCGCGCCATGTCGGCTGGGTCCATCGGGAAGGCCTCGAAACTGGTAAAGCGCAGGGCACCCGCCTGCCCAGACCGCATCCATGCATCCCAGGCGATCAGCAGGTTCAGCCCCGTGCCGAAACCCAGTTCGGCGATGTGAAAGCCGTCGCGGAACCGCGCGGG
Organism: Sulfitobacter sediminis; assembly: GCF_040811725.1. NCBI lineage: Bacteria > Pseudomonadati > Pseudomonadota > Alphaproteobacteria > Rhodobacterales > Roseobacteraceae > Sulfitobacter > Sulfitobacter sediminis. The sequence continues at coordinate 278,502 of NZ_JBFNXX010000001.1, read as the reverse complement.
CAGGTCGTTGCCTTGCAGGAACACATGGCGTGTCTCGGCCTCGCCATCCTCAAGACTGAAGAACGGGTCGTCGAAACGCACCGATACGGGCACACCGCCCTCGCGCCACAGGATCTGATCTGACTGGTTCTGCATGTCGGGGTCGCGTAAGGAGACTTCGGGCTCAGCAATGCGCGAAGGAGGAGGCCTTGGCAAGCGTCGATCTGGTGGTGCGCGGGGCGGGGATATTCGGCCTGTCGATCGCTTGGCGCGCGGTGCAGCGCGGCGCGCGGGTGGCCGTGGTGGACCCCCATGGCGCGGCTTCGGGCAGCAGCGGCGGCATCGTCGGGGCATTGGCACCGCATGTGCCGGAAAACTGGAATGCCAAGAAGGCGTTCCAGTTAGAGAGCCTGCTCATGGCCGAAGGGTTCTGGACCGAGGTTGCCGAGGCAGGCGGCGGCGCGCCCGGCTATGCGCGCAACGGGCGGCTGCAACCGATTGCGGACGATCATGCGCTGGCCCTTGCGCGGCAGCGGGAAGGTACGGCGCGCACGCTCTGGCAGGATCATGCGGTCTGGGAGGTTGTCGAAGCAACCGATGCGGAGTGGGAGCCGCAAAGCCCAGGCGGCTACCTTATTCGCGATACGCTGAGCGCGCTGGTGCATCCGCGCAGGGGTTGTGAGGCGCTGGTGCGGGCGTTGGCTCAGGAAGGGCTATCCATCGCTGCGGAGAGCGATGCAGAAGGCCCGACCGTCTGGGCGACGGGTGTCGCGGGACTGGAAGACCTGAGCGCCGGGCATCGGCGCAGCATGGGTGCGGGGGTCAAGGGGCAGGCCGCGCTCTTGCAATATGACGCGCGGGGGATGCCGCAGCTTTTCGCGGGCGGCATTCACATCATCCCGCATGGTGACGGGACGGTCGCGGTGGGCTCCACCTCGGAGCGTGAGTACACCTCCGCTACGGAAACCGACGCGCGGCTCAACGCTGTGATCGAGGCCGCCCGCGCCGCCGTGCCCGCGCTGCGCGATGCCCCTGTTATCGACCGCTGGGCCGAAGTGCGTCCCCGGGCCCGCAGCCGCGCGCCGATGCTGGGGGCATGGCCAGAACGACCCGGGCATTTCATCGCCAATGGCGGCTTCAAGATCGGCTTCGGCATGGCCCCGAAGGTGGCCGAGGTCATGGTCGACCTGGTGCTGGAAGGCATCGACCGCGTTCCGGAAGGGTTCCGGGTCGAGGATAACCTCTAGGCGCGCGCCGTCATGCACTGGCGCCCGTCCGGGCCGCGCACCCAAAGCTCGCGATCCTGGAGGCAAAGCTGCGCGGTCTCGTAATGCATCAGCGGCGCGGTGGCCCGGAATTCGAAGGTCCTCAGCGGCCCGAGGTGCCTTTCCGCCATCAGCAACAGCAGTTGCGCCAACAGGGGACCGTGCACCACCAGCCCGCCGTAGCCTTCGACGTCGCGGGCATAGTCGAGATCGTAATGAATGCGGTGCCCGTTGAAGGTCAGCGCCGAGTAGCGGAAGAGCAGGGTCGAGGAAAAGCTGACCGCCTCGCAATGGCTCTCGTCGGTGCGCGCGACCGGGGCTTTGGGCTTGGGCGCATGGGGCGAAGGGTCCTCGCGGTAGACGAGATCCTGCCATTCGGTCACGCAAAGCCTGCCCTCCTGGTGCATCTCGTGGCGCAGGGTTACAAAGCCGAGAGGGCCCGAGCGGCCTTCCTTGCGCTGGTGGTTCTCGCAGACCGTGACACGCTCCGCAGGCGCGCCCACCTTCAGGGGCGCGTGAAAGGCCAGACGCCCCGCCGCCCACATGCGCCGGGGCAGGCCCATGTCGGGGATCAGCCCGCCGACCTGCGGGTGCCCGTCGCGGCCGAGGTTCGCGGGCGGCTCGGGCGACCAGAAATAGAGCTGGTGGAAGAAGGGCGGCAGCGCGTCACCCGCGCCGATACCCGCCCCCTCCCCCAGCGCCACGCGAAAGGCGTTGGCACGGGCGGGATCCATCACATCGCTTTGACGTTGGGCGGGGCTTTGATCAGACTGCATGGACAAGCACTATGCCAGGACCGCCCCATGCCGCAACCGCAACTCACAGCACTCGATCATCTTGTCCTGACGGTCGCGGATATTCCCCGCAGTATCGAATTCTATACCGGGGCGCTGGGAATGCGAGCCGAAAGCTTCGACGTTGTAGACGGATCGTCCCGCTGCGCGCTGAGGTTCGGGCCCTCCAAGATCAACCTGCACGAGGCCGGACGGGAGTTCGAACCCAAGGCGGCCCGCCCCAGCACCGGCAGCGCCGATCTGTGTTTTCTCACCGACCGGCCACTCGCCGACTGGATCGGCCACCTTAAGGCCCGGAACATCGCTGTCGAGGAAGGCCCGGTTGCACGCACCGGCGCACGGTTCCCGCTCACCTCGATCTACCTGCGCGACCCCGACGGCAATCTGATTGAGATCGCCACAGAAAGCGCGCCCTGACCGCCCTCTTTCTGGCCTCATAAAGTCCCGGGGAGTCAGCTTTGCTGACGGGGCGGAGCCCCCAAATAATGCCGTGCAGCTCTGCTGCGCAATCAGATCATCTCGCGCAGGGATGTCATCAGCTGCCCCAGCTCTTTCACGTAAATCTCGCCGGTCAGGTGGCCGTTCTCGTCGAACTGGTTGGAACTGTCGGCAAGGTGAATCTCGGGGCCCTGCAGGATGCGCGGGCGGAAGGGCACCATGAAACCGCGCAGGATCATCTGGGCGCGTTCGCCACCGGCACGGCCCGCGGCCGCCGACATCACCGCTACGGGCTTGCCGTTCCAGGGTTTGCCCTCGGCGCGGCTGATCCAGTCGAGCGCGTTCTTCAGAACGCCCGAAGGTCCCTTGTTGTACTCGGGCGTCGAGATGATCACCGCGTCGGCGGCAGCGATCTGGTCGGCGGCCTTTTGCACGGCCGCGGGCACGCCCTTTTCGGCCTCGTCTTCCGCGTCATAAAGCGGGAAGCGGATGTCGAGCAGGGTGAAATCCGCCTCGCCGAAAAGCCGCGCGGCCTCGCGCAGCAGCTTGGAGTTGGTCGCGTCGTCGCGAAGAGAGCCTGAAAGGCCGATGAGCTTGGGGGCCGCCATGGGGTGTCCTCCGGTTTGAGTTCCGTTCGCGTATACCTTGTGCGCGCGTCCCAAAAAGCAAGAAGCCCCCGCGAAATGCAGGGGCTCTGTGCGTTTGTGCGGAAAGTCCGGGATCAGGCCGCGTTGGGCAGGATCACGATCTCGACCCTGCGGTTCTGGGCCTTGCCCTGGGGTGTGAGGTTGCTCGCCACCGGCTGGCTCTCGCCGCGCCCGAAGGACTGGATGCGCTGCGGGGGCACGCCATTGGCGATCAGCGTGTTGGCCACGGACCGCGCGCGGCCCTCGGACAGCGTCTGGTTATAGGCGGCGTCACCGTCGCTGTCGGTATGGCCGATGATTTGCAGGGTCGAGTTCTGGTAAACCTGCACGTTCTGCGCCAGCGCCCGCAGATCGCCCTGCAATGTCGGGCTGAGCGCGGTGCTGTCGGTGGCAAAGAGCAGCGCGTTGGGCAGGGTCACGATGAGCCGGTCACCGGTGTTGGTGATCGTCACGTTGCTGTTCATCTGCGCGCGCAGTTCCGCCTCCTGCTTGTCGAGGCTGTAGCCGATGCCGGCCCCAAGGGCACCGCCAAGGACCGCACCAACCAGAGCGCCGTCGCCCCGGTTGCCGTCACCCTTGGACAGCGCCCCGATCACGGCACCCGAAGCCGCACCGATCAACGCGCCCTGGTTGCGCTTCTGGTTGGGATTGTCAGGGGAGGTGAATGCACCGGGATCGGTGCAGGCGCCAAGCGCCATGGCACCGGCCACCAGCGCGGCCACGGAAATTTTGGAAGAAATCATATCTACTGCCTTCATGTTTCGGGCCCCGTTCGGGCAGGGCACTTGGTCTGTGCCTTATATATGGGGCGGGTGCCCGCCGAAATCACAGGGAAAGTTGCATCGGCGAGAACCCGCCAACATGCTTACGCCTCTGCCCGCGCCGCCTCGAAGGCCAGCATGGCGCGTTTGACGGGCAAGCCCCAGTGATAGCCGCCCAGCGCGCCGGACTTGCGCAGCGCGCGGTGGCAGGGGATCAACCATGAGACGGGGTTGCGACCGACGGCGGTGCCCACGGCGCGCACGGCCCTAGGGCTGCCGATGGCGTTGGCGATGTCGGAGTAGGTCGTGACATGGCCCGAGGGGACGCGCAGCAGTGCTTCCCAAACCTTGATCTGGAAAGGCGCGCCGATGAGATAAAGCGGGGCCTTGTCCAGCGATCCGTCCTCGGCACCGAACGCGGTCAGCACCCAGGGGCGCAGCATCATGGGGTCTTCGATGAACTCCGCCTTGGGCCAGCGCGACATCAGGTCCTGCATCGCTGCGTCCTCGCCCATTTCGGCGGCGAGTGCCAAACCGCAAATGCCCTTCTCGGTCCCCATGACCAGTGCAAGGCCAAAGGGGCTGTCGAACCAGCCCCAGTATATCGTCAGACCCTCGCCCGCGCGGGCGTATTCGCCGGGGCTCATCGCCTCCCACCGCAGGAAGAGGTCATGGAGACGCCCGGTGCCGGACAGCCCCACCTCATGCGCGGCCTCCAGCGTGGTGGAGCGCTCGCGCAGCATTTCCTTGGCCTGCCCCAGTTGCAGGTATTGCTGGTAACGCTTGGGGGACACACCGACCCAGCGGGAAAAGAGACGCTGGAAATGCGCGGGTGACATGCCCATCTCGGCCGCGATCTGCTGAAGGCTGAGCGGTTCTTCGGCGGCGTCCAGCAGGTCGATGGCGCGGCGCATGACCTTGTAGTGATAGCCGTCGTCGAGGGCGGGAATAGGCGTGGTCTGGTTCATGCCCCCAATCTAGGCACATGCCCCGCCTCGCGCGACCCGAAACATGCGCAACCGCTTGCCCCCGCGCGCCCCTTCGCGCATACCGGGCATCATGGCAAAGCAGCTCGATTATCATACCATCCGGCAGATCTTTACCCGCTTTCACGAGGCAGACCCCGAACCGAAGGGGGAGCTGGAGCACGTCAACGTTTACACGCTGGTCGTCGCGGTGGCCCTGTCTGCGCAGGCAACGGATGCGGGGGTGAACAAGGCGACGCGGAGCCTCTTCAAGGTGGCGGATACACCGCAGAAAATGCTGGACCTGGGCCTTGAGGGGCTGATCGAGCATATCAAGACCATCGGCCTTTTCCGCCAGAAGGCCAAGAACGTGATGAAGCTGAGCCAGATCCTTGTCGATGACTACGGCGGCGAGGTGCCGAATTCCCGCGCCGCTCTGCAATCGCTGCCGGGGGTCGGGCGCAAGACCGCAAACGTTGTTCTAAACATGTGGTGGCATTACCCGGCGCAGGCCGTCGATACCCATATCTTTCGCGTGGGCAACCGCACCGGGATCGCACCGGGCAAGACGGTCGATGCGGTTGAACGCGCCATCGAGGATAACGTGCCTGCGGATTTCCAGTTGCATGCGCATCACTGGCTCATTCTGCACGGGCGCTATCACTGCAAAGCGCGCAAGCCCATGTGCCCGACCTGTATCATCCGCGATCTCTGTCCCTTCGAGGATAAGACCGAGACGCCCTGACCAACTCCTGAGGACTTCCCATGACGACTTACGAACTCGTTGGTATCGGCAATGCCGTGGTCGATGTGATCAGCCAGATCGACGACAATTTCCTGGCCAACATGGATATCGAGAAAGGCATCATGCAGCTCGTGGAGCGCGAGCGGGCCGAGATGCTGTACGGGGCGATGAAAGAGCGGGTGCAGACACCTGGCGGGTCCGTGGCCAATACCATCGCGGGGGCGGGTGCGCTGGGCCTGAAAACCGCGTTCATCGGGCGGGTGCGCGACGACGTGCTGGGCATCTTCTATGCCAAGGCGATGGCGGATCACGGGATCGACTTCGTTAACCCGCCGGTGCCCGATGGCGAGGTGCCGACATCGCGCAGCATGATCTTTGTGACCCCGGACGGGGAACGGTCGATGAACACGTACCTCGGTATTTCGACGGGTCTGACGCTGAAGGACGTGCCCGAAGAGGTCTCGGCCAAGGCCAGGCTGATGTTCCTTGAGGGCTATCTCTTTGACCATGACGCGGGCAAGACCGCCTTTCGCGAGGCCGCGCGGGCCACGCGGGCGGGCGGCGGGATGGCGGGGATCGCCATTTCGGACCCCTTCTGCGTAGAGCGGCATCGGGACGATTTCCTGTCGCTGATCGAGCACGATCTGGACTACGTCATCGGCAATGAGGCGGAGTTGCGGTCGCTGTTCGAGACCGAAGACGTGGAAGAGGCGATTGCCAAGACCACCGAGATTTGCGGGATCGTTGTCTGCACCCGGTCCGGCGACGGCGTGACGCTGGTACGCGAGGGCGAGCGGGTGGATGTGCCGGTTAAGAAGGTCGTGCCGGTCGATGCCACGGGCGCGGGCGACCAGTTTGCCGCGGGATTCCTCTTTGGCCTGTCGAAGGGCTGCGACCTTGAGACCTGCGGGCGCATGGGTAACCTTTGCGCGGCCGAAGTGATCAGCCACATCGGGCCGCGCCCGCAGCGCGACATGCTGGCGGAGTTCAAAGCCGCCGGGCTGGTTTGATCCCATGCTCGCCGATGGATATCACGACGTGCCACCCGGCAAGGTGGCGATGGTGGTCACGCATCTGGAGATGACCGAACCCGCCGACACGCGGGAGGTCCCGATGCCGCCGGGCGTAACCTTTGAGGCCAAGAAGCCCGATGTCGCCTGGTACCGGGACATCTTCGAACGCGTCGGCGCGCCCTGGCTCTGGTTCGGGCGGTGCAAGCTCTCGGATGCGAAGCTTGACCTGATCATCTCGGACCCGAATGTGGCGATCTTCTCGCTCAGCGTCGACGGCCGCGACGAGGGCATTCTGGAGCTTGACTTCCGCACCGAAGGTGAATGCGAACTGGCCTATTTCGGGCTCACCGACAGGCTGATCGGCTCCGGTGCGGGACGTTTCCTGATGAACCGGGCGATTGGCCTTGCCTGGACCAATCCCATCAAACGGTTCCACGTCCACACCTGTACAATCGACAGCCCCAATGCGTTGGGTTTTTATATCCGCAGCGGTTTCAAACCCTACCGCACGCAGGTCGAAATCGCTGACGATCCCCGGCTCATCGGCCTTTTGCCCGAAGACGTCGCACCGCACGTCCCGATCATCCGCTGAGTGAATGCGATCCCGGTCGCCGACGGGAACGCAAGGCCTGCCTGTCAGTCTTCCGTGCAGTTCTGATCGCGCAAACAGGCAAGTACCGCCTTCAGCATCTCGGGCTTGGGTGTGCCAAAGATCGATCCGCCGCACGGGCCGACTGCAATCGCGTAGCCGTCCGCATCTTTTCGCACGAAGGCCAGCACATCTTCGCCGTTCTGCGCCGAGCCGCACCAGGGCCCCAGGCAGGCAACCTCGAGCGTGATCGCCTGTTCGAACGGCAACTTGAAACCCTCACGGGTCAGCGAGGACCCTCGCAGCTTTGCCTCGACGTGGGTCATCGCCGGTGGCGGCGGTTCGGCGATCATGCCCTCAGGCAGGTCCCTTTCGTCGAGCGTCAAACGGCCGTGCACGACTACGTATTCCTCCTCCGCCGCGTCGAAGCGGGCAAAACTGCGCTCGACCGACGGGGCAAGGCACGAGAGCGCCAGCGCCGGCGCGGGGGCTATCAGGGCGAGCAGAAGGAGCGCGGCGCGCATTACAGGTGGTCCCGGAATTCGGCGAGGACGGCCTCGTAGACCGATCGCTTGAAGGGCACGATGCTGTCGAGGACCTGGGCGGTCGGCATCCATTTCCAGGCCGAAAATTCCTGGTGCTCGGTGAAGATGTTCACCGCGTCGTCCGTCCCGTGAAAGCGCATCAGGAACCATTTCTGCTCCTGCCCCTTGAAGCGGCCCTTCCAGAGCTGCGGCACAAGATCGTGCGGCAGATCGTAAGGCACCCAGCCGCTGGTTTCGGCGATAACGGTGACCAGATCGCGGCTGACGCCGGTTTCCTCTTCGAGCTCGCGCAGCGCGGCCTCCTGCGGGGTCTCACCCGGATCGATCCCGCCCTGCGGCATCTGCCAGGCCTCGGTATAGCGGTCCTTGCGCTGGCCCACGAAAACCTCGCGTGCCTCGTTCATCAGCATCACGCCGGCGCAGGGACGGTAGGGCAGTTTGTCGATCTCTTCGGGGCTCATCGCGGCGCGGTCTCCATCTGATTGCGGCCTGTCTGACCGGTAACATGATTGCGGTTGGGCAAAAAGCCAGCGCTTGACCCTTGTCACCGATCCGCGCCTGTTATCCCATAGCAGACATGATGACGCCGCGTTCAGCGTGACTCGGCCCCCGTTTTCCGATGTTGTCCCGTGCAACATCGCCAAGGCCAGAAAGGTAGCCCCATGTCCGATTATCCCCACATGCTTGCCCCGCTCGATCTTGGGTTCACGACGCTCAAAAACCGTGTGCTGATGGGTTCCATGCACACCGGGCTGGAAGAGACCAAGGACTGGGACCGTGTGGCGGAGTTCTATGCCGCGCGCGCGCGCGGGCAGGTGGGGCTGATGGTAACAGGCGGCATCGGGCCGAACCGCGAGGGATCGGTACTGCCGGGGGCGGCGATGATGGTGTCGGACAAGGACGTGGCGAACCATTCGGTGATCACCAAGGCGGTGCATGACGCGGGTGGCAAGATCGCCATGCAGATCCTGCACGCGGGCCGCTATGCCTACAGCCCCGAATGCGTGGCGCCCTCGCCGGTGAAATCCCCGATATCTCCTTTCCCACCGAAAGAGCTGGACGAGGACGGGATCGAAAAGCAGATCGCCGATATCGCCGCCTGCGCGGGTCGTGCCAAGGAGGCAGGATATGACGGGGTCGAAGTGATGGGTTCCGAAGGGTATTTCATCAACCAGTTCCTTGTCACCCACACCAACAAGCGGACGGACCGCTGGGGTGGGTCCTACGAGAACCGGATGCGGCTGCCCATCGAGATCGTCAAGCGCGTGCGCAAGACGGTAGGGGAAGAGTTCATCATCATTTACCGTCTGTCGATGATCGACCTTGTCCCCAATGGCTCGACCTACGAGGAGGTGGCGCAGCTGGCCAAGGAGATCGAAAAGGCGGGGGCCACGATCATCAACACCGGGATCGGCTGGCACGAGGCGCGCATCCCGACGATTGCGACATCGGTGCCGCGCGCGGCCTTTGCCTGGGTGACGAAAAAGCTGATGGGTCAGGTGTCGATCCCGCTGATCACCTCGAACCGGATCAACACACCCGAGGTGGCCGAGGAAGTGCTGGCCGATGGCTGCGCCGACATGGTCAGCCTTGCGCGGCCGATGCTGGCGGACCCGGATTTCGTGCTGAAGGCGATGGAGGGGAAGTCGAAAACCATCGCGCCCTGTATCGCTTGCAATCAGGCCTGTCTGGATCATACCTTTAGCGGCAAGATTTCCAGTTGTCTCGTGAACCCGCGCGCCTGCTACGAGACCGAGTTGAAGCTGGAACCCGTGGAAACGCCCAAAACCATCGCTGTGGTCGGCGCGGGACCGGCTGGGCTCTCGACCGCGCTCGCGGCGGCGGAGCGGGGGCACAAGGTCACCGTGTTCGACCGCGCGTCCGAGATCGGCGGGCAGCTCAACATGGCCAAGCAGGTGCCGGGCAAGGAAGAATTCTGGGGCTTTGTCGACTGGTACCGCACCATGGTCGATGAATTGGGCGTGACGGTGAAGCTGAATACCGAAGTCAGCGCCAATGACCTTGATGGTTTCGACGAGGTGATCATCGCCACGGGCGTGATCCCACGCGACCCGCAGATACCGGGGCAGAACACGGGAAATACCGTGAGCTACGTCGATGTGCTGAAAGGCACGGCCAAGATCGGGAACCGTGTCGCGGTGATCGGTGCGGGCGGCATCGGGTTCGACGTGTCGGAGTTCCTTGTTCACGAGGGGGAAAGCCCGACGCTGAACCTGCCCGAATGGATGACGGAATGGGGTGTCGCGGACCCGGCAGAGCATCGGTCGGGGCTTGCGCCCGAGGGGCCGCAGCCGCATGCGCCCGCGCGGCAGGTCACGATGCTGCAGCGCAAGGCGTCGAAGCCCGGCAAGGGGCTGGGCAAGACAACGGGATGGATCCACCGCGCGGCGCTGGACATGAAGGGCGTCAAGATGGTCGCAGGGGTGAATTACGAAAAGATCGACAAGGACGGTCTGCACATCACCTTCGGCGAGGCGCGCGAGAAGCCGACGCTGATCGAGGCGGATACCATCGTTCTTTGCGCCGGGCAGCTGTCGGACCGCTCGCTCGCCGATGCGCTGGAGGCGAAGGGCAAGACCTGTCACGTGATCGGCGGGGCGGATGTGGCAGCCGAGCTTGATGCGAAACGGGCGATCAACCAGGGCACGCGGCTGGCGGCGACGCTTTAGGGCTATGACGCTCCTCCCACGGGGCTTGTCGGTTTGGTGGAAATCGCCGTTTTTGAGTTGCTTTTCATTGCGCTTCGTCGCGGGCCGATGAAAGGATAAGACATGGCCATCTGCGTCTTTGATATTTTGCCGGACGGCACAATCACCGTGCCCTCCGATACCGGCCTCACCGGGAAGGGCACCTATCGCTGGTGGCATTTCGATCTGTCTGAGGCCGGTCTTTCCGACTGGATCAACGCGAATTTGCCCCCCATCCCCGGCGGATCGCTTCTCCAGCCGGAAACGCGGCCCCGCTGTGACCGTTTCGAAGAAGGGCTGATCCTGAACCTGCGTGGCATCAACCTCAACGAGGGACAGGATGCCGATCACATGGTGTCGGTGCGCATGTGGGTCGAAGACAATCTCGTGATCACTGTTCGGCTGCGCAAACTCTTCGCGCTGGAAGACATCCGTCAGGACATGATTGCCGGCAAGGGGCCAGCGACGACCGCGGCCTTTGTCGAATTGCTCGTGGGCAAACTTACCGCCCGGGTGCAGGAGGAAGTGGCCCGCATTTCCGAGCTGACGGAGTTCTACGAAGACGACCTCGAGGACGATAGTACCCCGATCCCAACGGAGTTGTCGGTGACACGCCGGCAGGTGATCCGGCTGCGCCGCTACCTTGACCCCCAGCGCGTGGCCCTTACCAAGCTTGCGGCGGTCGATCTGCCGATCATTCCCGAACCCGACGGGCTGAAGCTGCGCGAGCTCGCGAACCGGACAACGCTTGCGGTGGAAGAGCTGGATTCCATGCGCGAAAGGCTGGTGACGGTGCAGGACGAGCACGACCTGCACGTCGCCTGCAGCCAGGCGCGGCATTCCTTTATCCTGTCGCTGGCGGCTGCGGTGTTTCTGCCGCTCAGTTTCCTGACCGGGCTTTTCGGCGTGAACATCGCAGGCATGCCAGGGATGGAGAACCCGGCCGCCTTCACGATCCTTTGTCTGGGGATGGCTGTCCTGGCGCTTTTGCTGCTGCTGCTCTTCCGCCTGCGCCGCTGGCTGTAGGGAAACACAGCGTTCGCGCGTTTCCTGCGGCTCAACGATCCGCGCAAATACCTTGCTACTGTCTCACCGCTGCCCAGTTCCTGCCTGAATTCGCCGCCATACCGTTCCAGAACGTGCAGTGATGTGAAGGAACGGCTATGGACCGCCTTACGGAAATGGAAGCTTTTGCCACGGTTGTGGACCAGGGAGGCTTCACCGATGCCGCCAAGAAGATGGGGATTTCGAAGTCCGCCGTCTCGAAACACGTCTCCTCGCTCGAAGCGCGCCTGGGCGCGCGCCTTCTGAACCGCACGACGCGCCGCGTCTCCCCGACCGAGATCGGCCTGGCCTATTACGACCGCGCGCGCCGCGTGCTGAACGACGCGGGCGAAGCGGATGCGCTGGTCACCTCGATGCAGTCGGCACCCTCGGGCATGCTGCGCATTTCGGTCGCTACGGACTTCGGCGTGAACCATCTGTCGCCGGTGCTATCGGACTTCCTGACGGATTTCCCCGACATCACGGTGAACATGGTGCTGAACAACCGCTACGTGGAGCTGATTTCCGAAGGCTTCGACATGGCGGTACGCATTGGGGAGCTGGAAGACAGCACCCTGCGCGCCCGCAAGCTGACCGAGACGACGAAACGGATGATCGCCTCCCCGAAGTATTTCGCGGAATACGGCCGGCCCGAGAAGATCGACGATCTGAACGAACACAAGCTTTTGCATTATTCCAGCCAGTCCAGCGGCAACGTCTGGAAGCTGACCGCGCCCTCGGGTGAAAAGCGCCAGGTGCGCACGGCGGGCTGGCTGTCGGTCAACGACGGGCAATCGTTGCTAAACGCGGCCATTTCGGGCCTTGGCATCGCTTACCTGCCCAGCTTTCTCTATTCCGACGCGATGGAGAAAGGCCTGGTCCAGGACGCGATCCCCGATCTGCCGATTGAGACTCAGGGCATCTATGCCGTCTACCCGCCGGGTCGCTTCACGCAGCCCAAGGTCCGTGCCTTCATTGATTTTCTGGTCCACGCCTTTGCCGACAAAGGCCCCAACGACTGGTAAGACATCACCAACACCACTTCCCTCGGTGAAACTGGGCCTCCGGTGCCGTTCGCGGTGTCCGGAGGTCTTTTTCGTTTTTCGGTTGAGCGCTATTCGCTGCCCAAAAGCACCACTTCGACCCGGCGGTTCGCGGTGCGTCCCGCCTCTTCGAGATTGCTGGCAATGGGGGAGAGGTACCCCATGCCCTCGGCATCCATGCGGTCGGCATCGACATCGTAGACATCTATCAGCCGCTGGCGAACGGACCGGGCCCGCGCGCGCGAGATGGCGATATTCGGTTCAAGCCCGCCCACGGTGTCGGTATGCCCGACCAGCGCAATCCGCATGGTCGGCTGCGCGGTCATGAAGGCGGCCAATTGCTCAAGTGTTTCAAACGTGCCGGGCCCCAGATCGGTGCTGCCGACGTCAAAATCCAGATCATCGAGCACCGTATGCCCCAGCCGCAACAGCCGTGCGGCAAAGCCTTCTTCCGTCGCGGCTGTCTGAATAGTCAGCGGCAGGTCGGCGGTGGTCTCGATCGTCTCCTGCGCAACGCCCAGGTTGCCGGCGTGGATGATCTGCACATAGGCCGAGGTGGCCGAAGTGCTGGCGAGCAGGGTAATGACCTCGCTGACTTTTCCGCCTGCCGACCTTGCGCCCGTGACCACATGGAAAGCCCGAATGTTCACGTACATATTCGGCCCCGGCAACGTTTCGATCGCGAAACGGAAATCGAAATCACCACAGGTCTTTGCGGCACAGTCTAGTTTGACTTCGAACCCCGCTTCTAGCAGTTGTGCCCGCAACGGTCGCATCACCTGGAACGGTGTGAGTCCCGGCGAATCGAGTCGCCAGGCGCTACGTCGCACATCCCCTTCCACGACCACGGACGGCACCTTTCCATCTGCGTAGACGCCAATTGGAGCGGCGAATGTGTCGGGTGAGGTATTGCGTTCAACCGTCTGCCGGGCGGTAGCGGGCAGGGTGAAATCCAGCGCCATGGCAGGACCCGCCAGCATGATCAGCAGAGCGGCAGCGCGGATCATCTGGCCTGTGCGTGGTATTCGGGGTTCGGGCGCATGTCGGTGGCGCTGGCCACGCGGTTCGTCATGTTGAAGAACCCGGCGACCGAGGCGATGTCCCAGATGTCCCGGTCAGTGAAGCCCACGTCGCGCAGCGCCTGACGGTGGCTTTCCTCGACGCTGGCACTTTCCTTGGTCAGCAGGACCGCGAAGTCGAGCATGGCACGCTGTTTCTCGGTCAGCTTGGCAACCTTGTAGTTCATCGCAATCGCTTCACCGAGTGCCGGATCGCCCGACAATTCCCGCACCGCCGCGCCATGGGCGACAAGGCAGTAGAAGCACTTGTTGACCGAGGACACCGCCACCGCGATCATCTCGCGCTCGAGCTTCGAGAGATTACTGTCACCCAGCATCAGGTCGTTGTACATCGCCGTGAAGGCGTTCAGCTTGTCGATATCGAAGGCATAGGCGCGCAGGACGTTCGGGATCATCCCGAGCTTTTCCTGGCAGATGTCGAAGTATTTCTGCGTGGCCGGGGGCAGCGGGTCTACCATGGGCAGATCGAGGGCGGTGGGCATGTCGTCGGACATCGGTATTTCCTTTATTCTGGCCTTACACGGTAATGGTAACGGCCCACTTCCTCAAAGCCCAGCGCGCGGTAGAGCCTGTTTGCGGGTTCGTTCGCTTCGACGCAGAGCACCGAGAGATGCGTCGCCCCTTGCGCCTGTCCCCAGAAGGCGGCAGCGCGCATGATCCATTCGGCGACACCCTGCCTGCGCTGGTGGGGCAGCACGACGACGCCGTGTACCATGCAGACCTTGTCGTGCACCCCGGCAAAAGCGACGCCTGCCGGTTTCTCGTTCCAGCGGGCCAGCACGCCAGTCTTGCGCCTCGCCCGCTCCATTACCGCCAGACGCGCGGGGCCGATGCCGTCTGTGGCCCAGATTTCCTTCATGATCGCCAGAGGCTCCCAGATGGTGAAGGCGGTCACGCGGGGGATCGGTTTGTCGGTCAGCTTTTCGATGGGCAGGACATAGATAAGCGTCGGGTCCTTGATCACATAGCCACGCGCGGCAAGCGCCGCGTCGAGGTCGGGTGTCTGGCCGCGCTCGCAGAAGATCGGGTTTTGCCCCATGGCGCGCATCGCCTCTTCCGCCGCGCCGATCTGGGCCTCGGTCACAGGGCCAGTGGCGGTGGCAGCCGACACGCGCTGTCCCCCGCCCTGCCCGTCGCGCAGGGTGAAGCCGTCCTGTTCCCACGTTCTCACAGCGGGCCATGTCGCCTCGGAGGCCGCGAAGAGGTCAGGCAGAGTCGGTGTCATGCAAAGGCCACTTCGAGCCTGCCCAGTGCCGCGTCGATCTCTTCCTCGTTATTGCCACGGATCACGACATGGGCACCGTATTTGCCATCCTTCTGGAAAGGATAGGAGCCGATGGAGAGAAGCGGGAAGGCCTTGGCAATCTCACCGAGCGGCCCGGCGATATCGCCCTCGCCCCGCTCGATCCGCATGGTCTTGCTGATCAGCGGCGCGCCGCCCGTGAGTGTCGGCAGGACCGAGGCCACCATTGCCTCGAAGACCGAAGGCACCCCCGCCATGACATGCACGTTCTCAAGCCGGAACCCCGGTGCGGCAGAGACCGGGTTTTCGATCAGTTCCGCCCCGTCAGGAATACGTGCCATGCGCAGGCGGGCAGAGTTCAATTCGGAACCGGTTTTCGCGTAATGCGCCGCGAGGATCGCGCGGGCGTCGTCGCGCACGTCGATATGCGCGTCAAAGGCCGCCGCGATGCAATCGGCGGTGATATCGTCGTGTGTTGGCCCGATGCCGCCGCTTGTAAAAACGTAGTCATAGACCTTTGCCATGGCCTGAACCGCCGCGATGATCGTGCCGCGTTCGTCGCCCACCACGCGCACCTCCTTAAGGTCGATCCCCGCCTCGGTCAGCCGCCCGGCAAGATGGTGCATGTTGCTGTCCCGCGTACGGCCCGAGAGAATCTCGTCTCCGATCACGATCATGGCGGCGGTGGGGTTCGACATCGGCTTCTCCTTGAGCAGGCTTGCGCATCCGTATAGGCCCTGCCCCATGCGCTTTCAAACTGATCTTGTCCCCGCGCGGCTGATCCGCCGCTACAAACGTTTCCTCGCAGATTGCCTGCTTGAGGACGGGCGCGAGGTGACGGCCCATTGCGCCAATCCCGGCTCGATGATGGGGCTGGCGGAGCCGGATACGAAAATCTGGCTGGAGCCCAATGACGATCCCAAGAAAAAGCTGAAATACGGCTGGAGGCTGGTCGATCACGAGAACGGGCATTTCACCGGGGTGGATACCAGCCTGCCTAACAAGGCCGTTCGCGCGGCCCTTGAGGCTGGGGAAATCGACGCACTGGCAGAGTACGAGAAGGTCCGTGCCGAGGTGAAATACGGCACCAACTCCCGGATCGACTTTCTGCTGAGCGGTGCGGGGCTGCCCGACGCCTACGTCGAGGTGAAATCCGTGACGCTTTCGCGCCAGCCGGGGCTGGCCGAATTCCCCGACAGCGTCACTGCGCGCGGGGCAAAGCACCTCGGTGAACTGGCCGATGTGGCACACGCCGGACACCGTGCCGTGCTCCTCTACCTTGTCCAGCGCACCGATTGCACGCATGTCGATGTGGCCCATGACATCGACCCCGCCTATGCCGTCGCCCATAAGGCCGCGACAACGGCAGGGGTGGAAACCCTTTGCATCGGCACCCATATTTCCCGGGAAGGGGTGACAATTGCCGCCCCTCTGGCCCTTGCGCGCTCATCGCGTTAGGTAAAGGGCAGGGAACCGAATGGAGAACCCGGTGAACGAGCTGCACCGAGGCCGTCAGACCAAGGACGGCATCCGCATTTACGACCCCGCCGATTTCGCGGGCATGCACGCCGCAGGCAAGCTTGCGGCGACCATTCTGGATGAGATCGCGGAACACGTCTTTGTCGGCCAGACCACCGGCGAGATCGACCGCATCATCGAGGATAAGGTCAATGCTGCAGGCGCAAAATCGGCCACCATCGGGTACAAGGGCTATCAGCACGCAAGCTGCATTTCGGTCAATCACGTGGTCTGCCACGGCATTCCCGGCGACAAGAAGCTGAAGGATGGCGATATCCTGAACATCGACGTCACGGTGATCGTGGACGGCTGGTTCGGGGATTCGTCGCGGATGTACGTGGCGGGTAAGCTTTCGCGCAAGGCGGAACGGCTGTTGCAGGTGACACATGATTCGCTGATGCGCGGCATCGAGGTGGTGAAGCCCGGAAATACCTTTGGCGACATCGGCCACGCGATCCAGAGCTTTGTTGAAGGCCACCGCATGTCGGTCGTGACCGATTTCTGCGGGCACGGGCTGGGCCGCGTATTCCACGCACCGCCCAATGTGCTTCACTACGGCAAGCCGGGCACAGGTGCGGTCCTTGAGCCGGGGATGTTCTTTACCATCGAGCCCATGGTGAACCTTGGCCGGGCCGAGACCAAAGTGCTGGCCGATGACTGGACAGCGGTGACGCGGGACAAATCCCTGTCGGCGCAGTTCGAGCATTCGGTTGGCGTGACCGAGACGGGGTGCGAGATTTTCACCCTCTCGCCCGCCGGCAAGTTCCATCCGACCTACGAAAGCTGAGCAGCCTCGGTTTCGCCGCTTATCAGACGCGGTCGTCGGGTGCCTCACTCTCCTGCATCATCTTCTTCATCAGCAGAGACAACAGCGTCTCTCCGCCTGCCGGGATGATGCAGTCCGGAATAAAGACCGGCCCGTCAAAGGGGCGCGGCGGGGGCATGGGAAGCGCCTCGGCCTCGGCCTTCGAACCCGCGCGGAATCCGGCGATGTATGCGGCATCGGTCATGCGAAGAGCCTACACCAAAAGGACCTTGGGCAGAAGATGGCGATATATTCTGTCGCAGATAGGTAATAATTATTGCCATAAATTACGATCCGTGCTCATGTCGCGCAAATAGGGAAGGGATTCTGACATGAATTGGCACGACATCTTCGCCACCCGCATGAGCCGGATGAAGGCGAGCGAGATCCGCGAGCTTCTGAAGCTGCTTGACCAGCCGGACATCATCTCCTTCGCCGGAGGCATTCCCGACCCCGCGCTCTTTCCCGTCGCGGCCTTTCAGGAGGCCATGACCGACGCGCTGTCGCCTGCAAAAAGCAGCAGCGCCTTGCAGTATTCCGTCTCTGAAGGTTACGGCCCTTTGCGCGACTGGATCGTTGACCAGATGGCCAGCCTCGGTGTGCCCTGCACGCGCGACAACGTGCTGATCACCTCCGGCTCGCAACAGGCGCTCGACTATCTGGGCAAGCTCATGCTGTCGCCCGGTGACACCGCGCTGGTGGCCTGGCCCACCTACATGGGCGCGCTGGGGGCCTTCAACGCCTATGAGCCGAACTATGACAGGCTCAGCCCCGGCGGGAACCGGTCAGCCGAGGACTACGCGCAGGCGGCGGCGGATAAAGGCGGCAGGGTCAAGTTCGCCTATGCCTCGGTCGATTTCGCCAATCCGACGGGTGAGACGCTGAACCTGCGCCAGCGGGAGAATATCCTCGCGCTGGCGGATGAGCTGGACATCGCGGTGATCGAGGATTCCGCCTACCAGTCCCTGCGCTACGACGGCGAGGCGATCCCGCCGATGCTGGCGCTGGAGATCGCGCGCAAGGGCAGCATCGAGGAGTGCCGGACGCTCTACTGCGGCAGCTTTTCCAAGACGCTCGCGCCGGGTTTACGCGTGGGCTGGGTCTGTGGTGCGGCCTCGGTCATCTCGCAGCTGGTGCTGATGAAACAGGCGGCTGATCTGCATTCCGCGACGCTGAACCAGATCGCGATCAATACCGTGGCCCGCAACGTGTTCGAAGACCATACCGCCATGCTGCGCCGCACCTACGGTGCTCGGCGGGACGCGATGCTGGCAGAGCTGGAAAAGCACATGCCCGAGGGGGTCAGCTGGAACCGGCCTGAAGGTGGGATGTTCGTCTGGCTGACCTTGCCCAAACATATGGATGGTGGCGATCTGCTGCGCGCGTCGCTGGAAACCCAGCGCGTGGCCTTCGTGCCGGGGCAAGCGTTCTTTGCCGACCGGTCGGGGGCGAATACACTGCGGCTGGCGTTCTCGCTCGCGCAGGATGCGCAGATAGAGGAGGGGATGAAGCGGCTGGGGGAAGCGATCCGGGCGATGATGTAGGTCGGACAGGGATGTCCGACTTGTGGGCGGTGGGCGTGTCGGACCAATTTGTTCGGCCTTTGGTGTACCGTTTGTAGGTCGGACAAGATTGTCCGACCTACCCGTCAACCTCAAACACCGTCACATGGGTATCGCCGTACTTCCGCGTGTCCCGCCGCGTGAACCCTTCGGGTGCTTGCATCGGCGCGTTCTCTTCCCAAACCACCGTTGCCCCCGCAGCCAGCCAGCCACCGCCCCGTGCGGCGGCCAAAGCCTTCTCTCCCATCCCCTTCCCGTAGGGCGGATCGAGAAACACCAGATCGAAAGGCGCGTTCGGCCAAGACCCCAGCCGCGTCGCGTCGTTGCGCATGAGCACCGTTTTCGCCTCGACCCGCAGCTTGGCGATATTCTCGGTGATCAGCCGCTGCCCCACGCGCCCGTTCTCGACAAAACAAACCTCCCGCGCGCCGCGCGACAGCGCCTCGAGCCCCAGCGCGCCGGTGCCCGCGAACAGGTCCAGAACCCGCGCACCTTCGATCACGTCGAGATGGGTGAGCATGGAAAAAAGGCTCTCGCGCACGCGGTCAGACGTGGGGCGCAGATGCGCCCCGGCGTCGCCCTTCCCGACATTGGCAAGGGTCACGCCCCGAAACCTGCCCGCGATGATCCTCACGCGCGGAGCAGGGTCTTGAGGTCGGTCGCGGGGTCGGCGATGGCCTCGGGCGCAGGCGACTTGCCGACCTCGATCAACCGCTTGCCCACCATGTAGCCGCGCGGATCGTTCATCGCGTCGACCGCAAGCAGTACGCCGCCCCGGTAGTACCAGAAAGACACGGCTCCCTCGTCGCCCGCCCGTGTCACCACGCGGTCATAGCCGGTGTTCAGCCCCGCGATCTGGAGTTTCACGTCGTACTGGTCCGACCAGAACCACGGTTTCGCGACATACTCCTTGCCCGCCCCCATGATGTTCTCGGCCACGCATTCCGCCTGATCGATGGCGTTGGGGACCGATTCAAGCCGGATGCGTCCCCCGCGATAGGGGAAGGACGCGCAATCGCCCGCGGCCCAGACATGAGGGGCCGAGGTGCAGCCCTGTGCGTCGGTGCGAATGCCGTTCTCGGTCTCTATCCCCGCCGTTTCTGCCAGCACTGTCTCGGGCCGGATACCGACGCCGACGATGACGAAATCGACGTCGAGCGTGCTGCCGTCCGAGAGCCGCGCGCCGGTGACGGACCCGTCTCCCGTGAGTGTCTCAAGCCCGACGCCCTCGCGGATGTCCACGCCATGCTGCCGGTGCAGCGCACGGAAAAAGTCGCTCGTCTCGGGGCAGGCGACACGTTGGAGAATACGGTCTGCCATTTCCACCAGCGTCACCTGCAGCCCCAGCTTGGCCGCCACCGCAGCGGCCTCGAGCCCGATGTAGCCGCCGCCCACGATCAGCACGCGCGCCCCTTCCGTGAAGCGCGGCGCCATGGCGTCCACGTCCGCTAATGTGCGGACGACAAATACGCCTTCAAGATCACCGCCGATTGCTGGGGGCAAGTGGTTCGGCGTCGATCCCGTCGCAAAAACCAGATCATCGTAATGCAATACCTCACCGCCGACGGTCACGGTCTGCGCCGACGTATTGACCGCCTCGACCGTCTGGTCCAGCCGCAGGTCGATGTCGTTCTCCGCATAGAAGCTCTCGGGACGCAGGAACAGCCGCTCCAGCGACATCTCGCCCAAGAGATATCCCTTGCTGAGGGGCGGGCGCTGGTAGGGTGGCACGGGCTCGGCTCCGATCAGCGTGATCTCCCCGTCGAATCCGCCATTGCGGAGCTTGGCAACACAGGACGCGCCCGCCTGCCCCGCCCCGATCACGATCACATGGCCCATTATCCTCTCCGAATGACTGGTCGCGCTTTTCGGCGGACCCTATATGCTCGCCGAAGGCAAACGCAATCATGTGAAAGGAAATAGCGATGGCCATCTCTCAGGGAGACAACCTGCCCGACGCGACATTGGTGCAAATGGGCGCTGAAGGACCAGCACAGGTCAAAATGGCGGACAAGGTCAAGGGCCGCAAGGTCGTGATCTTTGCCGTGCCGGGTGCCTTTACCCCCACCTGCCACTCGGCACATGTCCCCAGCTTCGTGCGGACCAAGGACCGGTTCGATGCCAAGGGCGTGGACGAGATCATCTGCGTGTCCTGCAACGATCCCTTCGTCATGAAAGCCTGGGGCGAGGCAACGGGTGCGGCTGCGGCAGGCATCACCATGTTGGCCGACGCGCAGTCCGAGTTCACCAAGGCCATCGGCATGGATTTCGACGCGCCGCCCGCCGGTCTGATGGGCCGCTCCAAGCGCTACGCGATGCTGGTCGAGGACGGCAAGATCACGCTGTTCCAGCCCGAGGAAAGCCCCGGTGTCTGTGAGGTGTCAGCGGGCGAGGCGTTGCTCGCCAACATGTAAGACCAAAGGGACGCCCCGTCGGGCGTCCCTTGATCTGTCCGATGGCACGAGTGAATCAACCGTTGGCCGCTGCCTGAATGATCGTTCGGGTCGGAAAGGGAATATCTACCCCGCCCGCATCCAGCGCCTCTTTTACCTTGCGCGTCATATCCGCCTTGAAGGCAAAGAAATCGCTGGAATTGCACCACACGCGCACGAGAAAATCCACCGAGCTGTTGCCGAGGTTCGTAACCTGAATAAAGGGCTCAGGCTCCGTATGTGCGCGTGCGTCGGCCATGATCGTCTCGCGAATGATCGTCTCGGCGTCCTTGAGGTTCGCACCATATCCCACACCAAAAGTCCATTCCGCACGGCGTTTGTCGTTGCTGGAATAATTGGTGATGATGTTCCCCCAAACCTCCGAATTCGGCACGATGACCTGAACGTTGCTCATGTCAGCCAGTTCGGTGAAGTTGAGGTTGATGTTCTTGACGGTCCCCATCTGGCCTGCGACTTCGACGAAATCGCCGGTCTTGATGGGCCTGAACAGGATCAGCATCACGCCCGCCGCGACATTTGACAGCGTCCCCTGCAAGGCCAGACCGATGGCCAGACCGGCGGCACCGATGACCGCCACAACCGAGGTTGTACGCACCCCGAAGGTATTGAGCACGAAGAGGATCGTGAAGCCCAGCACCACGTAGCGGACGATGGAGGCCAGGAAATCAAAGAGCATCTCGTCGAGGTGCTTGTTCTTGCGCCCAAGGTTCGACACGCGCCGTTGCAGCCACGCCGAGATCGTCCAGCCCATCAGGATGATTAGGATTGCGCCAAGCAGGGAACCTGCAGCGCTGGCGAGGAATTCGAGCGTCAAAAGATCGGCGAGCGTCTTGCCCTGCCAGATCTCGGTCGTCATGAAATTTGCGACAGTGTTCTCAACTTCTTCCAAGGTATTCTCAACTTCTTCCATCAGTCTTCAGCCCGCTCCGCGAGGCTGTCCATCTTACGCGCCATTTTCGCGTCAAGCGCGCTCAATCCACCCACGTCATGGGTGGTCAGCGTAACGTTGACGGTCTTGTAGACGTTGTCCCACTCGGGGTGGTGGTTCCATTTCTCGGCCCAGATCGCGACCTGGGTCATCCAGCCGAAGGCCTCGACGAAGTCCGCGAAGACAAAGGTCTTCTTGATCGCATCGCGACCCTCCACCATTTCCCATCCGCTGTCGAACAGCGGTTTCAGCACGGTGCCGCGCGTCTCTTCACTCAGTTTTTCTGTCATTCCTGTTCCTCTACATGGGCGCGCTTGAACGGCCCGTATTCTGTCAAAACCTCGATCTCGTGGTCCACCGCGTCCCTTTCGGCCCGCAGATAGTCGCCGACCGCGCGGGCAAACCCCTCGTCCCGCATCCAGTGCACCGACCACGTGGGCGTCGGAAGGTACCCGCGCGCCAGCTTGTGTTCGCCCTGCGCGCCCGCCTCGACCGTGGAGAGCCCGTGGGCAATGGCAAAGTCGATGGCGCGGTAGTAGCACAGCTCGAAATGCAGGCAGGGATGATGCTCGATACAGCCCCAATACCGGCCATACAACGCATGAGCCCCGATAAAGTTCAGCGCACCCGCGACCCAGCGGCCCTCGCGTTCGGCCAGCACCAGGGCAATGTCGTCACGCAGCGTCTCCTGCGCGATGTCAAAGAACTGGCGTGTCAGGTAGGGCGAGCCCCATTTGCGCGCCCCGGTGTCCTGGTAGAACATCCAGAACGCATCCCAGTGTTCGGGACGCAGCGCGTCTCCGGTGAATGTCTCGATCGTCCCGCCGAAAGCCTGCGCCTGCGCGCGTTCCTTGCGGATGTTCTTGCGCTTGCGGGAATTCAACGTGGCGAGGAAGGCTTTGAAATCCGCATAACCGTCGTTCTTCCAGTGAAACTGCTGGCTCTTGCGGACCATCATGCCCATCTCGGCGGCAAACTCCGCTTCTTCCTGCGTGCAGAAGGTCACGTGAACCGAGGAGAGACCGTTGTTTTCCGTCACCTTGAGCGCACCCTGGATAAGCGCGCTCATCCCGACGTCCTCGAAACCGGGGCGGGTCAGGAACCGCCGCCCCGTTGCGGGCGTGTGGGGCACGGCGATCTGCAGCTTTGGGTAATAGCGCCCGCCCGCGCGCTCCCAAGCGTGGGCCCAGTTGTGATCGAAGATGTATTCGCCCTGGCTGTGCATCTTGGCGTAAAGGGGCGCCACCGCGATCACCTCGCCCCCGATGGAGGCCACAAGGTGTTGCTGCTGCCATCCGGTGCCGGGGCCCACACTGCCGCTTTCCTCCAGCGCGGACAGGAAACGGTAGGTGGTGAAGGGGTCGTTGGGCCGCCCGCCATCGGCGGCCTCGGGGCAAGCGCAGGCATCCCAGTCGGCCTGACCGATCTCGGCCAGGCTCGGCACCAGCCTGATTTCTATCTCCTGCGTGCTCATGTTCTGCCCGTCTTTCCTGCCGCTTACATGTGTGGCGGGAGAGCACGAGATCAAGGATGCAGCGCCGCCCGATAACCTTCGAAAGTGATGTTATGCGCGACCTTGCGCGCCTCTGCTTCCTGCTCGGGGCTGCGCACCGTCCAGCAACAGATCATCGCGCCATGGTCCTTCAACGCCGCCACGCGCGCACGGTCCAGGTCGTCGCGCTCGTGCGAGATGAAACAGGCGCCCACGCGGTCGTAGTCCGGGATGTCCCGCAGCCGGTCGCAGGTTGCCCTGGACAGCGGCCAGTCGTCGTAGCGATAGGCGCTCGTCACCAGCCCGCGCGGTACCTCGGGAAGGAGTTCGCCTATCTTCGCGACAGAATGGGGATTGAAGGACATCACCGCCACCGGCCCGCCGTAACCCTGCAAAGCCTGCGCGGTCGCACGTTCCAGCGCGCCGATGTCCGGCCCCATGCCGCCGTCCTGATCCTTGAGTTCGATCACCAGCGGCACCCGCCCCGCGATGATTTCCAGCACCTCCGGGAGATCGGGAATGCCCTCGTCACCGCCCAGCAGCGAGATACCCGCCAGATCGCTTGCAGAACGCAGTCGCACCGCCCCGTTTTCGCCCGTCAGCCGCTCGAGCGCATAGTCGTGAAACACCATCGCGGCGTCATCGGCGCTCAGCTGCAGATCGATCTCGATCCCGTAGCCCGCCGCGATGGCCGCGCGGATCGCCGCGCGGCTGTTCTCGGGCCGCCCGTCGCTGCGGTCGTGCAGCGCACGGTGCGCCAGCGGAACGTGATAGAAGGCCTCGGGCAGGGTCATTTGATCTCGAAGATACCCTCGATCTCAACGGCGACCCCAAGGGGAAGCGAGGGGGCCGAGACCGCCGAGCGCGCATGACGCCCCCGGTCGCCCAGTGCGTCGACCAGGAAATCGGAGCAGCCGTTGATCACCTTGGGCTGGTCGGCGAAATCCTGCGTGGAGTTGACGAAACCGGTCAGCTTCACAACCCGCACCAGCCGTTCAATGTCACCGCCACAGGCCGCCTTGACCTGCGCCAGAAGGGAAATCGCGCAGGTCTTGGCCGCTGCCGCGCCGGCTGCCACGTCTATATCCGCGCCCAGCTTGCCGGTAATCAGCCCATCGGGCCCGTTCGATATCTGTCCCGACACGTAGACGGTGTTGCCGACCTGTACGAAGGGCACGTAATTGGCCGCCGGTGCAGGCGCGTCAGGCAGGGTGACACCAAGTTCGGCAAGTCTTTCGGTAATGCTCATGGCGCGGGTCCTTTCCACATTGATCTGCCCGGACGCTAGCGGTCTTGCGGGACGACGAAAAGGGCCAGATCAGCTTTCGCGTAGCGCGCGCGCGAAATAATCCGCGATGGGCTTCACGAGGAAGGCCATCGGCGTGCGCTCTTGGGTCTTGATGAAGGCTTCGACCGGCATTCCCGGCAACAGGAGCACGCCCTCGGGCAGGCGCGAAAGCTCGGCGCGCGGCAGTGACACCTCGACCCGGTAGTGATCCTCCTGCGTACGATCGTCCAGCACCCGGTCGGCCGAGAGCTGCGACACATGTCCCGTGATCTCCGGCGTGATCCGCTGGTCTAGCGCGGACAGCCGCAGCTTCACCTCCTGCCCCATGACCACCTGGTCAATGTCGCGGGGCGGGACACGCAGAACTGCCAGACCGCCGCCCCCCTGCGGCACGACGTAGAGCAGCGGCTCGGCCGGGCGGACCACGGCCTGGCCGACAGTGACGGCAAGGCCAAAGACAACGCCCTGAACCGGCGCGCGCAATTCGGCCGCCGCGATCTCGGCCTCGAGCCTCCGCGCCTCGGCGCGATGGTCACGAAGCGGCTGTTCCAGTTCGCGCGCCCGAGCAATCGCCTCCTGCCGGTAAAGGGACGCGCGCTGCGTTATCTCGATTTCTATTTCGGCGATTTGTTCGCGCGCCTGCGCGCGCGACGCGATCAATTCGCCCATCTGCCCCTGCAACACCGATTCCTCGCGCTGGAATTGCAAGACCGTCGCCGCGGGCACAAGGCCCCGTGCCTTCAGGTCCTGCTGGCTGGACAGAGCGCTCTCGATCAGTTGCCGCTGCACCGCCAGCGCTGCGATCTGCGCCTCGATGCCTTCGATCCGGGCCTGCCCCTGTCGCTGGCGCTGGCGCAGTTGGCTCGTCTGCTCTCGCAAGGTCTCGCGACCCGCTCGAAAGAGCGCCCGCTGACCGTCGAGGATGGCGGCAAGCTGTGCCTGCGTTGCCGCATCTTCCTCAAGTGCCCTGCCAAAACGCACTTCCGAAGACCCGGTGTATTCGGCCCGCAGCCGTTCCAGCCGCGCCCTTATCTCAAAAAGCTGCTCCTCGACGTAGGCCAGCTCGGCGCGTGCCGCCTCTGTATCGAGACGGATCAGCGGATCGCCCGCCATGACCGCATCGCCCTCCCGCACCAGTACCTCGGCCACCTTGCCCCCTGTCGGATGCTGGACGATCTGGCGGCTTTCGCGGGCCTCGATCACGCCGGGGGCAAGGATCGCGCCAGAGATGACGGTCGTGCCGCCCCACATCGCAATCCCCAGCAGCATGACCGCCAGCGCCATGGTGCCAAGCAGCACGAAAGGCCGCGCGGTAGCCAGCTCCATTGTCCGCTCGGCCATTACCGCATCCCGGATGCGGCGGCAGGTGTCGCCTGGATTGCCTTGGCGTTCCGGACCATGCCGGTCAGCACCTCGTCCTTGGGGCCGAAGGCCACGCGCATCCCAGCATCAAGCATCAGGATCATGTCGCATTCCTGGATCGCACCGGGCCGGTGTGCCATGATCATCACCGCCCGCCCGCTGGCCTTGATCTGCCGGATCGCGCCGTTCAGCGCGGCGGACCCCGCGTTGTCGAGGTTCGCGTTCGGCTCGTCCATCACAACCAGTACCGGATCACCGAAGAGCGCCCGCGCTAGTCCAATGCGCTGCAACTGCCCCCCCGAAAGGCGCGGCTGATCGGGGATCACCCGCGTGTCATAGCCCTGTGGCAAGGCAAGGATCATCTCATGCGCCCCGGCCATCTGGGCCGCCGCGACGACAGCTTCGTCACAGCAATCGGATGCGAGCCGCGCAATATTCTCTGCAACCGTCCCGTGGAAAAGCTGTACCCGCTGCGGCAGGTAGCCGACGTGCTGACCCAGCGCCTCGGGCCCGTATTGGTCAAGCGCCGCACCGTCGAGGCGAATGTACCCCCCCGCCGCAGGCCATGCTCCGACAAGGGCGCGGGCCAATGTGGATTTGCCCGCGCCGGAAGGACCGATCACCCCAACAGCTTGCCCCGGTTCCACAATGAAACTGAGGGATTTGAGTGTCGCCAGCCGCTCCCCCGGCGGCACCACGGTAAGCGCGTGCACCTGCAATCGCGCGCGGGGCTTGGGGAGGGAAAGGCGTGGCTCTTCCTCGGGCACCTCGCCCAGAAGGGCGGCAAGGTCCGTCCAGCTTTGCATCCCTGCCTGCGCGAGCGGCCATTGGTTCAGCGCCGCCTCGACCGGCGACAGCGCCCGCGCCAGCAAGATCGAGCCCGCGATCATACCGCCGGGCGTCATCTGACCCGCGATCACCAGCCAGGCCCCCAGACCCAGCATCGCCGACTGCAGGAACAGCCGCAGCGTCTTGGTCAGCGTCGCGAAGGCGCCACCGGTGTCCTGAGCGGCGATATCCCGTGCGTCGGCCCTTGACTGGTATGCGCGCCACCGCCGGTAAGCCGCCTGCCGCATCCCCATGGCGCGCAGCGTCTCAGCTTCAATCCGGAAATGATCTGCAGCGCTTTCCGCCGCATGATGGCTCGCGCCTGCTTCGCGCTGCGCGCGGCGGGTCAGGAGCTGGTTCGCCAGCGTGATAAGAACCAGCGACAGCGCGCCGCTCAGTGCCAGCGCCCCCAGAAGCGGATGAAAGACAAAGATCGTGCCGATAAAGATTGGTGTCCAAGGCATGTCGAGCAGCGCGATGATCAGCGGTGCCGCGATCAGCCGTTGAAGGTTCTCCAAGTCCTGCAAGCCGCCGCTGGTTCCCTTGTCGGGCAGGACAGCCGCCTTGCGCATCACCGCGTGAAACACGCGCGCCTGCAGGTCCTGCGCAAACCGCAGCGCGATCCGCGCCATGATCCGTCCCCGCGCGAAATCGAGCAGGCCCATCATGATGTAGAGAAACACCATCAGCAACGACAGCGCCACCAGCGTCTCGACCAAGCCCGACATGAGCACGCGGTCATAGACCTGTAGCATGTACATCGGTCCGGTGAGCATCAGCAGGTTGGCGAAAAAGCTGAACACGGCGACCACGGCGTAAAGCGGCCTGCTTTGCCGGGCGATGCCGCGCAACTCTTCCCTGCCCCGTCTTGCGAATTCCGCGCGCATGGCTTTTGTCCCGCTCGATCGGGGGGCTGACTGCTTGGCTGGCCGCTTCCCCGCTGGCGTGCAGGTAGAGCAGGGTTTGTTTAAGATAGAATTGCCGCGACGCCGTGCTTGCCTCAGCGGTCCCCGGCGCGCGGTGCTGGCGCGTTGCTGCCTTGGCCACCACCACCAAAGATGTCACGCAACACCTGGTCGATGATGCTGCCGCCGGAATTGCCGACAGGGATCGGCCGCGAGCCCTGCACCTCGCCCAACCCGCTTGCCGGATCGGGGTTGGTCATGGGCAATGGCATCAGCGGCAGACCTTCGTGGACACGGCTCATCGTCTCGCGCCAGATGTCGGTGGGCAGCCCGCCGCCGGTCACGCCGGTCAGGGGCGTGTTGTCGTCATAGCCCATCCACACGCCCGTCACGTAATCGGCGGAGAAACCGATAAACCATGCGTCCTTGGCTGCAGAGGTGGTCCCCGTCTTGCCGGCGAGCTGCCGCCCGCCAAACTGCGCACGCGAGCCCGTCCCTTCCGAGATCACTTTCTCCATCATATAGACAAGCTGACCTGCCGCATCCTCCTGGATCACCCGCTCACCGATACCGCCACCGGTGCCCATTAGCGGTTCATCGTCTCCCAGCAGCGTAAGTTCGATCAGGCCGTAGGGCGTGACCGAAGAGCCACCGTTGAGTATCCCCGCGTAGGCACCGGTCATCTCGATCAGCGTGCTTTCAGACGCACCCAGCGCCAGCGCCGGGCCTGCTGCAAGGTCATTCCGGATGCCGAATTGCGTCGCCACATGGCTCACCGTTTCACGGCCCACGCTTTCGGAAATCTTCACGGCAGGAATGTTGAGCGAATTCATCAGCGCCGTGGTCATGGTCACCGGTCCGTAGTGCCTGTTCGTATAGTTGCGCGGGCACCACTCGCCAGAGCCGGGGATGTTCAGGCAATAGGGTTCATCGACGATCAGATCATTCGGCGAATAGCCCAGATCGAGGGCCGCGGCATAAACGAAGGGTTTGAAAGCCGATCCGGTCTGCCGCAGCGCCTGCGTGGCGCGGTTGAAGGCACCTGCCACCTTGGTCTTGCGCCCGCCCACCATGGCGCGCACCGCGCCGTCGGATGACATGACCACGATAGCCGCCTGCGCTTCGGACCCTTCGCGTACCTTGTTCTCGAAGACCCATTTCAGCCCCTCTTCGGCAGCTGTCTGGATGCGCTGGTCAAGCGTGGTGCGGATGCGCACGTCCTCGGTTGTGTTGCGGGTAAAGAATTCGGGTCCCGTCGACATCACCCAGTCGGCGAAATAGCCGCCCGCACGCGCCTCGGCCGCTTCCGACAACTCTGCCGGGTTGGCCCGGGCGAATGCCGCCTCCTGTTCGGTCAGGTACCCCTGCTCGCGCATCAGGCGGATCACCGTCGCCGCGCGGTCCTGCGACCGGTCGAGGTTGTTTGTGGGCGACAGCGTGGTCGGCGCCGTCAGAAGGCCTGCCAGCATCGCCCCTTCAGCGGCGTTCACCGCGGCGGCGGGCTTGCCGAAGAACCGCTGCGCGGCAGCTTCGGCCCCGTAGGCCCCACCGCCCATGTAGGCGCGGTTGAGGTAGATCGACAGGATGTCGTCCTTGGAATACTTCAGCTCCATCGCCATGGAGAACAACGCTTCCTTCGCCTTGCGGCGGATCGAGGTGCGGCGGCAATCAGCCTCGTATTCCTGTTCGGTGATCCCCGCGCCAGGATCGAAGGGCTCACCCAGACAGATCAACTTGGCCACCTGCTGGGTGATGGTCGACCCGCCGTGCCCCTGCAGAGGCCCCCGCCCTTCGGAAAGGTTGATGCGAATGGCCGAGGCAATACCGCGTGGGCTGACGCCAAGATGGCGGTAGAAGCGCTTGTCCTCGGTCGCGATCACCGCGTTCTTGAGATGGGGCGACACCGATGCGGCGGTCACGACCCCGCCGAACTGATCCCCCCGCCAGGCAAAAACCTCGCCGTCCCGGTCCAGGAGCGTCACCGATCCGCGCGCGCGTCCGTCCAGCAGTGCCTCGAGCGGCGGCAGGGTCGTGTATAGGTATCCGACCGCCAGCACGAGGATCAGCGCGGCAACCGCCGTCAGGCGCCATGTGATCTTCCAGATCAACCTCAGAACCCAGCCGATGATCGCCTGGAAGAAGCCAATGATCCCGCCGCGCCGGGGCCTTTGCGGCTTGCGGGCGCGTTTCTTGGGTGCGGCCGGTTTCTTCGCGGCCTGTCGGGCAGCAGGCTTGGCCCCCGTCTTTGCCTTCGACGGATAGCGTTTGTCCGCCACCAGGGGTCGCTTGCGCTTGGATGAATCAGTCATGTGCCGCCTGATGCCTGCCCTTTTTTCACGAAGATTACCGGGTTTCCGCGCCCTTGTTTAGCTGTGGATGGATGGTTTATCGGTCAACTACATGATTAATATTTATGCATTCTAAATCAATCGCATAATTTTTGAGCATATTTCTCGAACTTACCTCGCGAAATCGGGGCGAAAATCTTCCAACTCGCTCAAAAATACCAGTTTCTGCAGCGGCACACTGCAGGGCCTGCCTGCCAACTGGAAGAGGGAACCAAAGGTGAAACTCATCATTGCAACAATCAAACCATTTAAGCTGGAGGAAGTGCGTGAAGCGCTCACCGAAGCGGGTGTCCGCGGCTTGATGGTCACGGAGATCAAGGGGTTCGGCGCGCAGTCGGGCCATACAGAGATTTATCGCGGCGCGGAATACGTCGTGAATTTTGTTCCGAAAGTGAAGCTGGAGCTGGTCGTCGCCGATTCCGTGGCCGACCAGATGGTCGAGGTCATCTCGCGCACGGCACAGACCGGCAAGATCGGCGACGGCAAGATCTTTGTGCTCGACGTGGAACAGGCCGTGCGCGTGCGCACCGGCGAAACCGGCGAAGACGCTCTCTAACTCAAAGGACAAACCGATGAAAAAGACATATCTCCTCCCCCTCGCCGGTTTGGCAGCGATGATGCCATCGCTGGCACTGGCGCAGGATGCGACGCCGGGCTTCGACGAAATCGGCCCATATATCATGACCACCCTGCTGTTCCTGGTGGGCGGCTTCCTGGTGTTCTGGATGGCGGCGGGCTTTGCTATGCTCGAGGCGGGCCTCGTGCGGTCCAAGAACGTGACGATGCAGCTGACCAAGAACATCGCGCTCTTCTCCATCGCGGCCATCATGTACTGGCTTTGCGGTTACGGGATCATGTATCCCGGTGACTTCAACGGCTACCTGTCCATCGGCGGCTTCTTCACCTCGCTTGAACCCGTGGGCCTCGGTGCCGCGGATGCGGACCTTGGCTATGCCTCGGTCGCGTCGGACTTCTTCTTCCAGCTAATGTTCGTGGCGGCAACCGCCTCCATCGTGTCCGGTGCGCTGGCCGAGCGGATCAAGCTCTGGCCCTTCCTGATCTTCGTCGTCGTGCTGACCGGTATCATGTACCCGATTTCCGGCTCCTGGCAGTGGGGCGGCGGCTGGCTCTCCGAGGCGGGCTTCTCCGACTTCGCCGGTTCCACCATCGTGCACTCCGTGGGTGGCTGGGCCGCTCTGGCCGGTGCGATCGTGCTGGGTCCGCGTCTGGGCAAGTACAAGGATGGCCGCGTGAACCCCTTCCCGGGCTCCAACCTCGCGCTCGCAACACTTGGCACGTTCATCCTGTGGCTCGGCTGGTTCGGCTTCAACGGCGGCTCCCAGCTGGCAGCGGGCACCGTGGGTGACATCACCGACGTGGGCCGCATCTTTGCCAACACCAACATGGCCGCCGCTTCCGGTGCCGTGACCGCGCTGATCCTGACGCAGCTGGTGTACAGCAAGGTCGACCTGACCATGGTGCTGAACGGCTGTCTCGCCGGTCTGGTGTCCATCACCGCCGAGCCGCTGGCGCCCTCGCTCTTCGGTGCGCTCTGGATCGGTGCCATCGGTGGCGTGATCGTGGTCTTCACCGTCCCGATGCTGGACAAGTTCAAGATCGACGACGTGGTCGGTGCCATCCCGGTCCACCTGATCGCGGGCATCTGGGGCACCATCGCCGTGGTGTTCTACAACAGCGACGCGTCGCTTGGCACGCAGATCACCGGCATCATCGCCTACGGTGTCTTCACCTTCGTGGTCTCGCTGGTCCTGTGGTTCATCCTCAAGGCGGTCATCGGCATCCGCGTCAGCGAAGAGGCAGAGATCAACGGTCTCGACACCTCGGAGCTGGGCATGGAAGCCTATCCCGACTTCTCCAAAGGCTGAGTTCTCCCCCTCGGCAAGGGAAAGGCCCGGAGCAATCGCTCCGGGCCTTTTCATTGCCGGGCGGCATTTCTCGAATGGTGGGGTGAACCCCACCTTACGGCATCGCGCAGGGCGGGACTCACCCCGCCACTTTTCCTGCCGCCTATACCTTCGCCTCGAAGGTAAGCACGCCCGCATCGCTCAACCGCTTCACCACCGTCTCGCCCATCGCCGCACCGGGTGTCCAGATGCCGCCCCTGGCCTCTGTCCCATCGCGCAGCAAGCACAGCGCCGCCTGGCTGATCATCATCGAGGTACAGCCATAACCTGGGTCCTTGTCCCCCGACACCCGCACAACCCCGGTGTGTCCGTCCAGCCCCGAGCCATGCAGCGCGATGGTGAAGAACCCGTTCTCGCGCTCTTCCTTGGAAGGACCGTCGCCCGGCTTTAGCTTGGACTCGCCCATGCCGCCGCCGGGCCCCATCGACGCGATCTGCTTGGCCATTTGGGCCCCTTTCTCACCCGGCCCCGTAACCATCATCTCGTCGTAGACAAAGCCCTCACCCCAGGGCAGGCCCGCCAGTACGTTCGTTCGGTGCACGTTCTTGACGTTGATCACCGCCATCACGAAGGGCGCGGCCCAGGTGCCAAGGTCCTCGTCTTCGACCGGTGCCTGTCCATGCGGCTGTTTCGGCCCCTGGAAACCGGGCGTCAGGCCGAAGGGGCTGATCATGACGTCGCGCACCGCGGGGTCCGCAGCCGCAGCTTTGGTCGAGCCGATGAGGCTTGCCACCGTGCCGCCCGATGGGCCGCCCTGAATGCGTTCAACCCGGCCTTTCACGCGGGGGAAGGCACCGCCAAATTTCTCTTGCGCGAGGGTTTGCAGATGCACGACCCCGAGGTCCGAGGGAATGGAGTCGAACCCGCAGGAGAACACGATCCGCGCACCGGTCTCTTCGGCCCGAGCCTGATGTTTCTCGATCATCTCCCGCATCCACTGCGGCTCGCCGCAGAGATCGACGTAATCCGTCCCCGCCTCGACGCAGGCCCCAACAAGCTGAGAGCCATATTGGGCGTAAGGCCCCGCCATGGCGATCACCACCTTGCTGCGCGCCGCCAGCTTGTCGAGTGCTGGCCGGTCCGTCGCATCCGCCTCGATCAGCGTCACCCGGTCGACGCAATCATTGGCCTCGGCGACCGCGCGCAGCTTGTCGCCGTTGCGCCCCCCAAAAGCGAGCCTGAGGTCAGGGTCGTTCATCCCGGCCAGGTATTCCGCCACGAGCGAGCCGGTAAAGCCCGTCGCCCCGTAGATGGTGATGTCGATGTCACGTGCGCTCATGGTCCAGTCCTTTCCTTTGGGTCAGCACTATCCATGACAGGGCGGGATGCCTGCCGTCAAAGGGTGAAGAGGCGAAATTCCGCCCGAACCGAAAAGACGTCGCGTCGCCAGCCGTTCACCCGACACTGGACGTTGCGCGCAGGGCAGGTGTTGGAATTGAGTTGTATCTTGAAAGATGAAGCGGGACGCAGCACTTCATCTTTCCCCTACAACTCAAATGCGCGACGGGTGGGTCATACACCCACGTCGATGATCGCCTTGGCCAGGATGGGCACCGTCAGCTCGTTCAGACCCGCGATGTTCATCCGGCTGTCCCCGATCATGTAAATGCCGTGCTCGCGGCGCAACTGCTCCACCTTCTCTGGCGTCGTGCCGAGGCGTGAGAACATGCCGCGATGCTGGGCGAGAAAGCCGAAGCGGTCAGAGCCCGAGAGCCGCTGCAATTCGTCTGCCAGTTGCTGGCGCAGGCCGAGCATGGTGTTGCGCACTTCCTCCAGCTCGGCCATCCAGTCGGCCTTGAGGCCTTCGTCGTTCAGGATCGTCGTGACGATCCGCGCGCCGTGGTCGGGCGGGAAGCTGTAGTTCTGGCGGTTGAGAAACGCCAGCGTGCTTTGGTTCAGATCGTGCCGCGCGGGGTCAGAGGCGATTGCCATCAGCAGCCCGGTGCGCTCGCGGTAGATGCCGAAGTTCTTGGAGCAACTCGCCGCGATCAGGCATTCCGGGACCGCCGCCGCGATCTTGCGCGTGGCGGCCGCGTCCGCGTCCAGCCCGTCGCCAAAGCCCTGATAGGCGATGTCGATCATCGGGGCGGCACCGGTCTCTTGCAGCAGCTTGATCACCGCGTCCCATTCGGCGCTGTTGAGGTTCGCGCCCGTCGGGTTGTGACAGCAGCCGTGCAGCAGGATCACGTCGCCCGCATGGGCCTGTTTGAGATTCGCCATCATGCCGTCGAAGTCCACGCCGCGTGTCTCGTTGTCGAAATAGCGATAGGGGACGACCTCCATCCCGAGGTACTTCAGGATCGACAGGTGGTTCGGCCAGGTGGGATCGGAGACAAAGACACGCGCATCGGGCTTGGCCATCTGGATCATCTCGAAGGCCTGACGCACCGCCCCGGTGCCCCCCGGCGTCGCCGCCGCCGCAACCGTGTTGCGCGGCACCGCATCGCCCAACACCAGATCGATCATCGCGTTGGCGAAAGCCGGATCGCCCGCGAGGCCGGTATAGACCTTGGTATCCTGCGCCTCCCAGATCCGCTGCTCGGCGGCCTTGACGGCGCGCATCACGGGCGTCAGCCCCGTCGCATCCTTGTAGACCCCGACGCCCAGGTCGATCTTGGTGTCGCGCGGGTCCTCGCGGTACATCTGCATCAGCATGAGGATCTTGTCCGCAGGCTGTTCTTTCAGCGTTTCAAACATCAGGCATCTCCCGTTGCCACGGGCACCGTGGGGAAGGCGCCCCACTCGGCCCAGGAACCATCGTAAAGCGACCAGTCGGTGTGGCCCATCCGCTCGAGCGCGAGCGCGAGGATCGCCGCCGTCACGCCGGAGCCGCAGGTGGTGATCACCGGTTTCGCAAGGTCAATCCCCGCCGCCTCGAAAACCTTGCGGCATTCCTCGGGCGACTTCATCGTCTGGTCGTCGTTCAGAAGCGTGTTGAAGGGCACGTTGCGCGAGCCGGGGATATGGCCCGAGCGCAGCCCCTCGCGCGGCTCGGGCGCCTCGCCCCGGAACCGCGCGGCGGAACGCGCATCTACGATCTGGGGATCGCCCAGTTTCGAGGCATGGGCCACCTGTGTCACGTCCCGCACCAACTGGTTCTGCAACCGCACCGTCATGTGCCGGTCGCGGGGGATGGGCGGCATGTCCTCTGTCTCGCCGCCTTCGGCCACCCACTTGGGCAGGCCACCGTCCAGCACTGCGACATTGTCTTGACCCATCAGCTTGAAGAGCCACCAGACACGCGCCGCCGATTGCAAACCTGCGCCGTCATAAACCACCACTTGGTGCCCGTCGCCCACGCCCATGGCGCGCAGGCGCGACATGAACTTCTCGACCGGCGGGGCCATATGCGGCAGGTCCGACCGCGCGTCGGAAATATCGTCGATATCGAAGAACCGCGCGCCGGGGATATGGGCCGCGTCGTATTCCGCCTTTGGGTCCCGTCCCGCGTCTGGCAGGTACCAGGAACCATCCAGCAGCCGCAGGTCCGGGTCCTTGATGTGTTTGGCCAGCCATTCCGTGGACACGAGCGTTTTGGGATCGTCAGCCATGCGGGGAATCCTTTCGACAGAGGTTAATCGTGCCTATCCCCGCAGGAACATGCTGGCAAGGGCAGGCAGCCCCCGAGGCCGCTAGAAACCCGCCAGAGGATCGGTCTGCCGCAGGGTTTCGCGCGCCGATATCCATGCCCACCAGTCGTGCAGCGCCGAATAGGACCGCAACGCGGTATCGCCCTCGGGCAGGCGGGTGAAATAGGAGAACATCGGCGCAAGATGCAGATCGGCCAACGACAGCGCACCGCCTGCCAGTTGCCGCCCCTCGCCCGCGATCTGCTCAAGCACCGACAGCACAGGGCCAGCGCGCCGCAGACCCTCCGCAACCCGCGCCGGATCGGCGCTGCCGCCCAGCACGACCGGCTGATAATACCCCGGCGAGAACACCTGCCGCACCATGACCGGATAGACATCCGCATCCGCCAGCCCGATCACCTGCAGCATCTGCGCCTGCGCCTTAGGGTCGTCTAGCTGCAAGGATGGCCCGCCGCTGATCGCATCGAGATACCGCAGGATCGCCGCCGTCTCGGTCAGCCGGAACCGACCGTGCTCCAGCACCGGCACGCGGTTCAGGGGCGTGTAGCGGGCCAGTACCGGATCAGGCGGATCGGCGAAGGGGTCCGCCTCGACGTACTCCGCCGAAAGCCCCATCTCGCGCAGCGCCAGCCGCACGATCCAGGTATAGACCGAATGTTCGAAACCGATGAGGCGCAGCGCCTCAGCCATGGTCCTTCAGCAAACGCTGCTTCTGCCGTGACCAGTCACGCTTGGCCGTGGCCTCGCGCTTGTCATGGGCCTTCTTGCCCTTCGCGATGCCGATCTTGATCTTGGCCATGCCGCGATGGTTGAAATACATCACCAGCGGCACCAGCGTCATGCCCTTGCGCTGGGTCGCGTTCCACATGTCGGAAAGCTGCTTGCGGCTGACCAGCAACTTGCGCCGCCGCCGTTCCTCGTGGGTAAATGTCTTGGCCTGCTTGTAGGGCGCTATGTAGGAGTTCACGAGCCATAGTTCCCCGTCCTCGACCGCCGCATAACTCTCCGCGATGTTCGCCCCGCCCTCGCGCAGCGACTTCACCTCGGACCCTTCCAGAACGATGCCGCATTCCACGTCCTCTTCAATCGCGTAATCGAACCGCGCGCGGCGGTTCTCGGCGATGACCTTGTAGTTCGGATCGGATTTCGTGGATGATTTGACCTGTGCCATGAGGAGGGATGTAGAGGGCAGGTTGCCTTGGCGCAAGGCTGGAAGCGGCGCGCCGACGGGGGACCTCCAGACAAAGTCACTCCGCCGTCCCAATAACGCCGCATATCGACTTCAGGTTGTGCGAAACACGCGGAGGCACCCATGCGTTTGATTTCTACGGTTCTGGCGCTTGGCCTGACGTTTGCAACACCCGCTCTCTCCTTTTCCATCGACGATCTTCACGCCGCCGTCGCTGATGAGGATTTTGCACTGCTGGAGCAGGGGCTGGACACGGCCCAGTCGGAATATCTCGATGGGGACCGGTCTGCGGATGACATCAGGGCGTTGTACATCGCGCTGTCACGAAGCGCGCCAAAGATGGCAGACTTCGTGAAGTCCTGGTTCGAGAGCGACAGGTCAAACCCTCAGGCGCAGATCGCAAGAGCCTGGAGCCTATACAACGGATCATTGCAGATCGCCCTCGCCGACAACGAATACTCACGGGAAGTCGTCCGTTCGATGCAGGTCGATATGAACGAATTAATCCGCGCGGCGTGGAAGACAGCACCCGACCTTGTGCCGGTCGAGGATGCGATGATCCGCGGTCATGGTCTTCACATAGATTCACAGACGCCGCTCGAAGTGATGGATCTTGCGCTGGAGCGCGATCCAAACTGGGGGTCCATTCTGAGAGCTCTGCACGAGTTGCACGTCACCTCCGCAGAAGTGCAGAAAAACTTCTGTATGTCGGTGGCCGAGGATTTTCCGCCGGTTGATTTTGGACTGATCCGGCATCGCTGCCTGATGACCCTCGCGCTTTGGTATGGGCATCCGGAAATGCTTGATTACGCCTACAAACATCTATGGGACGAAAGCGATCCCGAACTGACCGTGACACGCGTGGCACATTTCGTCACCTGGACGAATTTCACCGGATGGACGCCAGAACAGATCGACTGGGCCGAGCGCATCTTGCTGACCCACCCCGTCGATCAGTTTGAGCTGGTCTATCTCGCTCAGATTGCTGACACGTTTCAGCACAAGGTCAGACATGCGCATGGCCGACACCTGGGTGGCAATAACTCCGTTCACTTCGTGGATGTGTTTCGCCAGGAAAGACTGGCGGTCGCCGAGGACTATTTGGAAAAAGATCCGCTCAATATCGGCCTGATCGATCTGGTTGACGGTGTGGCCCACGCCCAAGAGATGGAGATGTTCCTCGGCAAAGACGGCAACGTCACCTATCGGCCCGTTGCCACGGACCTGTCGGCAGATGAAAAGCGTGCGCGGAACAAGGCTGCGGCGGACCAGCGACACTTCCTCAACCTTCAGAGGCTTACGGCATCGCCCTATCACGCGGAATATTGGCGTGAATATGCAAATTCGGTCGCCCGCAGAAATCTGCCCCATTCCCTTTTCGATGGTCAGGCCGCGCGCCAGAACGCCGTGATCTTTTCAAACGATCCCCTTGCCCAGTTGGAAGGCTTGATTGGCGAAATTGAATCTAACTTTCGAATGATCGAACAAGTCGAAGCCATGCCGAAGGACGAGCTGGATCGGATCCCAAACTGGAAAAGCTTCTACCGCAACACCGACATCTCGCAAAAGGTGCTTTGTCCTTATCTGCGTGCCCGCGCGCTCAAGAAGCATCTTTGCGAAAGCTACCCTGCCTCTGACACCAGATGCCGCGAAAGTGTGCTTGGCCCGGCTGAGCGGCAACAGAGGCTGCTGGATCGCGCGAACGGTGCCCCGGACTGTCAGGGGATCCTGTCTGCATCGCCGGAAGAGCTTTGGTATGATCTGACCGATTTCTCTACTGCGACCAATCAGTCCCGGCAGTAGACTTCTCAATCCCCCAGCTTCGCGTGCACCTCGTCGAGGTCGATCTCTCCTATCGGCATCTTGTTGCCCGGATTGTCGAAGTCGTACTTGAACAGCTCAAAGTCCCGCTTGTAGATCTCGCGGACCAGATGCATCGACAGGTCGTCGAAGTAGTCCTCCACCGGATGGGCGCGCTTGGGCCCGTGGCCCTCGCTTTCGTTGAAGCGCGGCACGTCCTTCAGCTTAACCTTCTTGGGCGTCTTGATCGCGCTCAGGACCTCCTGCATGCCCTCGTTGAACTTCTCGGTCCAGATGATCTTGTCATAGGTCCCGCCGTTCACGATGAAGGTGCTCACGTGGCCCGACATGGCGGACCAGTGGATATCCGGGTCCATCGGGCGGCGCCAGCGTATGGTATCGCGGGCGAAAAGCAGGAAGCGCCGGAAGCTCTGGATCTGGTCGAACTCCTGCTTGCCGTCCTCGCCACCCACCTCGATCCCGTATTTCTGGATCAGGAGCGGCACGAGGTTGCCCCGGTACCGCTTGCCGTTGCGCTGGATGCCGCAGATCTTGTCGAAGAACGACGACAGGATGCGCGTGTAGGGATTGCGCACGCAGGTGAAGGCATAGGAGGAATGGTTGATCACATTCGCGGTGATCGGGGCCTGCGAATGCTCCAGCGCCCACTTGTGCATGCCTGACTGCGCGTCGTGGATATCGCCGTCAAAGAAAGAGCCATGATCCGAATAGAACATGATCTGCCCAATGGTCGAGCAGGCGCACTTGGGGACAACGCGGTAAACGACGCTCTCGCTCTCGGTCATCCAGGTTCCGGGGAAACCCATCCTGTGTCCTCTGCTCGTCTGACTGTTTTTCGCAACAGTTCTGCCTTGCCTCAAAAAAGCAAATTAATGGTGTTTATTCAATCTGTCTTCATCATTATCAACGTAAACAACCATAACAAGTCGTGCAGTACCCGTCTGAATGGCAAAAATCGCCTATATCCTGCTCTGTCACAAGGACCCTGACGCTGTCATAAGACAGGCGCAGCGTCTGACGGCAGTGGGCGACTACATGTCGATCCACTTCGACGCCTCGGCCAGCCCCGTGCACTTCAGCCAGATCACCGAGGCGCTCAAGGACAATCCCAATGTCACCTTCCCCAAGAAGCGGGTAAAATGCGGCTGGGGAGAATGGTCGCTTGTCCAGGCCACGATCAATGCCATGCAGGCTGCCGTCGATGCCTTTCCCAGGGCCACCCATTTCTACATGCTCTCGGGCGACTGCATGGCGATCAAATCCGCCGAATATGCCCACAAGTTCCTCGATGAAAACGACGCCGATTTCATCGAAAGCTTCGACTACTTCGAGAGCGACTGGATCAAGACCGGCTGGAAGGAAGAGCGGCTGATCTACCGCCACTTCGTGAACGAGCGCGAGCGCAAGAAGCTGTTCTATTTCCTCTTCGAAGTGCAGAAGCGCCTTGGCCTCAAGCGGGAAATCCCCGAAGACCTGCAGATCATGATCGGATCGCAGTGGTGGTGCCTGCGCCGTCACACGATCGAGGCACTTCTGGACTTTATCCGCAAGCGTAGAGACGTGGTGCGCTTTTTTCGCACCACCTGGATTCCCGACGAAACCTTTTTTCAGACCCTTGTCCGCCATCTGGTGCCCAAGGAGGAAATCCGCTCGCGCACGCTGACCTTCCTGATGTTCACCGACTACGGGATGCCGGTGACCTTCTACAACGACCACTACGATCTGTTGCTGAGCCAGGACTACCTCTTTGCGCGCAAGATCAGCCCGGAGGCGCAGGACCTCAAGCGCCGCCTCGGCCTGCTCTACCTCGCCGAAGGTGTGAAGTTCCAGATCAGCAACGAGGGGCGCAGCCTGTTCCAGTTCCTGTCGGGGCGGGGCCGCATCGGACGGCGGTTCGCCACCCGTTTCTGGGAAACGGAATCCACTCTCGGTCGCGAGCGAGAGATGCTGATCGTGGTCTGCAAGAAATGGCACGTCGCCAAGCGCGTGCTCGAGCGCATCCGGCAACTGACCAATGTGCCGGCCATCGAATATCTCTTCAACGAAGAGGACACGCCACTGCCCGATCTGGGTGGCATCCAGAAAACGCTCGAGAAACGCCACCGCCATCGTCGCGCCCTCATGCGGATGCTATTCGACTACTTTGAAACGGATAAGCTGATCGTCTGCATGGACCCTGCGAACATCGAGCTGTTGAACGATTTCGCCTCGGACCGCTCGGTCACCCGGATACTCGAGATCGAATGCCAGTTCAGCGATGAATACCTGATTGGCCACGCCATGCGCGTCGGCCTTGCGGGCGACCAGACCTCGACAGAGACGCTTGAGCGCCTTCTGCCCACGATCCGCAACGACATGGTCCACGAAAGCGACCGCATCCGAGATGCCCAGTTCGAGAACCTCACCCGGATGCGCGAGATCGCCGGTCCGGATAGCAATGCCAGCGCGTTGTCGGAGTTTCTCTCTATCCCGCCGGAAAAGGCGCTGGAGGTCTCGGCGACGGAATATCTGTTTGCCGACTGACATCGCGGAAGTTGTGACCGAGGGTCAAGCTGGCTCACAGGAACGGCTCAGATCGGATGCCCGCGCGCAGCACTTCCCACCATGGCCACCAGCGATTTCGCGATCTTCTCCTGATCCTTGTTCCCCTTGCAGGCCTTCAGCAGATTATCGCATTCCTTCTTGAGCTGCTTCTCGAAGGTCTTCTGCTGCTTCTGCGCCTGCTGAAAAACCTTCACCGCCTTGTTCGGCATCATCGGTTTCGTCACCTGCTTGCCAGTGGCCTTGACCGTGCTGGAATGCTTGGCAAAGATCGAGGCGATCTTGTTCACCGACGCCATGATCCCCTTCAGCGTGCCCGCATCATTGCCCTTGGATTTCTCGAAGTTCTTTCCGAAATTCCTCACTTTGACCGACGAGACCTTCATCTTCGACGACGCTATCTCGATGTTCGGATAGGGGATCGGAACGAAGGGCGCAGGTGGCGCCGGTGTCTTGCACACGTCCGGAAAGGTGATTGAGACACCGCTTTTCTTCTTGTTTGATGACGCCGGGAACATGGTTTGAAGAGTACCACTCAGGGACCTTCCGGTCCACAAAACCAGACTGCGGGGAAGACGGTTTCAGGCTTTTCGCTACCCTTGGATGATCCCGACAACCAGCCCTGATTGGTGCATCGGTACGCTGCCACAATCAAGAGATGTCTTGCGACGCAGCAGGGCTCCTACAGCACTTCTTCTAGTGCTTCCCCGTCCACGTCCCCAGCCACCGCCGGAACGCACCGCGCTTTTCCTCGAAGTCATCCTCGATCGCCTCCAGCGTCGGATCAATCCGTGACTGCCGGAACCGCCGCCAGCGCACGTAGATCGCCCAGAAGAACGCCGCGATCAGCAGCAGGATGAAGATGTTCAGGACCGGTATGCCCTTTGAGGCATCCGGCCCCTCGACCGGTGTGATGGAAATCGCGTTGGGAAAGATCGAGAAATAGAAGTTCCGCCAGCCGTAATGCTTGACGATGTACCACTCCGGCGCGGCCTTGGTCGAAATCGCGTCATTGGCCTCGGTGTAAAGGTTCGCGGTATCCAGCTTGAAATAGGGCGGCCAGCCCCAGCCGGTATCCTCGTTGCGGTAGACAATCGGAGACCCGTCCGGCCGCACCGCCTGGATGAACTGCACGTCCCGGTTCGACAGCGTCACCGACTGATCGTCCGGATCGGACCAGAAGATGCGTGTCCAGTCGCCAAGGTCCTGCCGTTCCTCATAGGTGTTGACGATGCGCACCACGTCCTTCTGCGGCAGCGTGTAATGCAGGAACGCCGCAAGGATCAGCCAGAAAGTGATCCAGAAGGTCCATTTGATTATCCGAAACATCTCAACCCCTCAGTAGTGATTGGTCAGATAGATGATCACCCCGATCACCACCAGCGGTACGACATAGACCAACAGGATCAGCTTGCGCCTGATCGACCCATCGTAGCGCTCAAGCCCCCGCTGCACAAAGGTGTCCCGGTCCACCAGCTGCTTACCCTCGTGCCATTTCTTCCTCAGCTTCGACCGCCTGACCGCGCGTGAATAGAACGACAGGCTGACGTAGATCACCGTCAGCGCGACGAAAAGCATCACGATCAGTCGGACAAATCCCAGCATCTATCTCCCTCTCACCGCGCCCCAGGGGCCCACGCGGGCGATCATGTCGGGCACCGGCTCCGGCCTTGGCTCTTCCATCGGCGCGTCATGGCCGAACAGCGTCTCGCGCGCACCCGCCTTGTCCACCTGATACTCGGCCACGAGGAAATCCACAACGAAAGCCTTCTTTTGCTCCGGCCAGCCCGCATAGGTGCGATAAAACAGCTCTTTGTGGCAGATGAACATCTGCCGCGCGTCCTTGGGCGCAAGCTCGGCCAGCAGCATGTTGACCAATTCCGCGTCCTTGGTATCCGCCGCGCGCAGCGTGTAGAAATACGCCGGATGGTCCGAGGATATCCGCGGCCAGCTTCCCCCGTTCTCGGCCCAGCGCACCAGGGCGGCCAGAGCATGAAACTCCTCCGGCAGCATGTCGTGATACTGCCGCGCCAGCCTGCGCATGTCCGCGCGTGTCACCCCCGTCAGGTCCACACCCCGATCCGCCACCGCATCGACAAGGATGAAATCCATCTTCTGCCGCAGGATCGCCGCCGCATGGTCGCGGCGCCCCTCGACGATGGTCTCGGTCAGGTCGTTGTATTCAAAGAACTTCGCGATCTGGTTTCGCTGGCTGCCGTCAAAGACATACTTGATCGGCAATTCCCCCAGATGCCCCGCCCCCGCAGGTGCGATCACCGCCGGATGCTGCACGTCCTGAAACAGGTACAGCCCCCCGAAATGCGCCGTCCAGTAATTCCGC
Organism: Sulfitobacter sediminis; assembly: GCF_040811725.1. Lineage (NCBI taxonomy): Bacteria > Pseudomonadati > Pseudomonadota > Alphaproteobacteria > Rhodobacterales > Roseobacteraceae > Sulfitobacter > Sulfitobacter sediminis. Next base: position 234,748 of record NZ_JBFNXX010000001.1, on the reverse strand, counting down.
TGGTCGAACCCCATCTGCTTGAGCCTCACCGGATTGCGCACCACGTCCCCGGTCCTGCCCGCCAGCTCGATCATCTGCGCGATCAGCACATCGTCGTACCACCCGTCCGGCTCCGTCTTGAACCGCTCGACCATCTCTCCCAGCTTCTCGGCGTCGCGCACCGTGCCGCCCACGGTATCCGCCTCCACCTCGACCCGCCGGATATCGAACAGCCTTTGCGGCGTGGAGACGTCATAGACCGAGTTCACCAACTCCCCCGCCACCGCATCCCGAGCCGTCAACGCAAAAAGCTGCGCCTCATTGGCATCAATGAACTGCCGCAGGATGCCGCGCGAGGTGGAGAACTTGGTGTTGAGGAGCGGGCAGTGCCGCTGCTCGACCGAGAGCAGGATAAACTGCCGGTTCACGCCCGCGTGGTTGAGGTAGAGGTGGTCTAGCAGCTCATCCCCCACCTCGGGAGAATAGCCGGAGATGTCTATGTGGAAATCGGTGAGACCTGTGGTCTTGCCGGTGAGATGTTCGAGCGCCCGGTTGTAACGGTCGATGAGCGCGGGGGAGGCAACGTGGAAGAGGTTGCCGAACATGAGGCCGTGGCGGATGAGGCGGTTCATTTCATTCTGACCCCAAGATCTGGGCAGAGGCAATGTCCTCTTTTAGCCTTTTCCATTCCGCTTTCAGATACTTCCGGCTGGCGACGGTTAAGTTCGATAGGGCTAGATGGTGCTTGGCGTCATTGCCAGAGGTTTCAGAAACTTGCAAAAGAGATTCCGAAACGGCCATCGCCAATGGCTCAGCAGGGTTCAACCGCATTTCAATCTTCATCGAGAGCCCATAGGCTTTTGCCACATCCTGCGCACTCTCAGGAGAATATGACAGACGAAGCAGTTCAGAGATATCATTTCGCATCTCTGATATCCAGATTTGCCGAAATTCCGCCAACTTCAGCTGGGCGGAAATGCTTCGATTAACTCTATCTCTACGTTCAGCGTACCACCCTGCAAGGTAAGTCGTGTAGATCGCAATCACACTGACTACGAATATCGTCCCTAGAGATAAAAATATTGCGTTGTAGCGCTTCAGAAAGGCATTGGGATTTTCCAGAACCCCAGGGGCCGCAAAACTCATGGCCGCCCAGACAATCAAAACCACCAGGATTAGAAGCATTATACCTCTGAACATCTGGTCCAAACTCACCGCTCACCCCCCAAAAACCGCTTCTTAGCCTCTTCCATCCGCGACATCTCCCGGACCGCGTTCTCAATCGCCACCTCATCCGACTTGTCCGCATAGCGGAACTCCGAATCCGCGTAGCGGTTGATCTCCTGCACCACCATCTCCACCGTGATCGGCTGGCGCATCTCCGCGATCATCGCTTTCTTCTCCTCGTACCCCTTGAACAGGAACCGCTCCGGCTCCTCCATCCACTCATCCGGCAGTTCGAAATCCATCGCCCGCACCTTCACCGCGTCCGTGATGTTCTTGATCGCCCGCCCCGTGAACCGCTCATCCGCCTCCTGAATGCCCTTCAGGTACGTCCCCAGCTTGTTGATCGTATCAAGCTCCCCCACGCGCTCCCGCACCGCCTCGAACACCTTCAACAACCCTTCCTCATGCGGCTTCGAATGCGATTCAAACGACGCCGCCACCGCCCGCTTGATCTCCTGCGCCTCGAACACGTTGTGATCCCCCAGCGGAATATCGTGGTTCTTCCCCATCAGCAGCCAGAGGATATCGACGTAATCCTCCCGCGTCTGCGGCCCGTCCACGAGGAACCGCGCCCCCGCCCGCTGCCGCAGGGCATCGTCCACGTTCTCCGGATAATTCGAGAACATGCCAAAGGTGCAATTCCCCCGCACCAACGTATTGGCCCCTGCAAAGCTCTCCATCAGCACGGCGGTAATCTCCAACTGCCCCGCCGAAGACTGCCGGTCCCCCCGCTTGCCCGCGAGCTGATCAATGTCGTCAATCGTCCCGAACCCGATCACCGAAGGGTCGATGATATTGTTAACAAACGCCTTCGCATTCTGCCCTGACTTGCCCTGATAGCTGTCGATATTGTCGGTCGAGAGGTTCTGATACCGGAACGGATAGCCCGCGTTCTGGCAGTACTCGTTGATCAACCCCGCCATCATCTGGATAAGCGTCGTCTTCCCCGTCCCCGGCTTGCCATCCCCCATGAAGGTAAAGATGAACCCGCCCAGATCGACAAAAGGGTTCAGCCGCCGCTCGAAGTCATAACACATCAGCATCTTGCTGAGCTTCAGCGCCTGGTACTTCGCGATATGGTTCCCCACCACCTCGTTGGGCTTCTTGAAGGTCATGGTCAGCGTGGTCGACTTCGCCTTCGACGCCGGCGTGAACCCCCGCACCGTGAAATCATCCGCCTCCACCCGCCAACTCGCCGCCTTGAACCCCTCCAGCCGCGGCATCGTCTGCGCCCGCAGCGCCACCTTCTCCATCAGGGCCTCCGCAAAGGCCGAAACCGTCGCCACCAGCTTCGCATCATCCGTCCCGTGAACGGAGATATCCTGATCTAACTCCCAAAGAACCCCATGCAAGGCCGTCTGCCCGTTATCCACGAGCACTTCCTCCACGTCCCCCACCTCGACCGCCGCCTCCGGCAGATGCGGCGACAAGAGATAGGCCGTTGCATTCCCAAACACGTAAAGCGTCACTACGGCTTCCGCCGCCAGCAACTCCCCGAACTCCGCCTTGCGCGCGGCAGGCAGCGACCCTTCCAGGTTCGCCCGCTTCAGATCGCCAAGTCCCGAGGTCTCGGCCACGTTCTCCGCCACCGCCAGCGCAATCGCGATTCCCCGCCGCAAGGCGTGCAGCACGGTCGACTGCAAAGGGGTCATCAAGGCATCGTCATCCGCGCCTTCGACCCGGCCGATCAGTGAAACCGCCCCCGCCGCCACCCGCCGCTGGGTGACCAGCCCCGGCGTGGTCGAGCGAAACCGCCGCCGCGTCCCGATCCCCAAGGACCGCTCAACCGCGTCACCCTCCCCCCGCGCCGTCCCGATTCGGGGCGCATGATCGAACCCCTCCAGAAGCGCCTGAGCCACCGCCACATGGGCCGCAATATCCTCTTCCCGCAACTCCATCGCGTCAGACGTCTGGCTCATCGCACTCCCCAATCTCTTTCTGGCTGAATAAAGTCCCCGCCGGAGGCTGAGGATCGTGAAGCGATCCTCAATATTGCAACACCCGCCCCCCGGCGCTCACCACGAACTTGCGCACCCCGGCAAAGCCCGCCGGTTTCTTCTCTTCAAGCACCTGGAACACCCGCGCCGGCAGGATGATCGACCGCTCCTGCCGCGTCGCCCCCAGGTCCTCCCCCCGCGCCTGCGCGAAGGGATCAAGCGCAAAGACCTGCCGCTCGACGGTGGAAAACCACCCCGCCTTCTGCTCGATCACGCGGTCACTCAGCAATTCCTCCTCGGTCCAGACCAAGGCCCAGTCCTGACCCTCCGGCGCCTTCGCCTCCGCCAGCACCTCGCGCAGCGGCCCCGCCTGCCGGGTGTAGGCGTCGGAATACATCGGCCCCAGATGAAACCGCCGCAAACGCTTGGGATGCAGATCGTCGAAATCCTCGTCGAACCCCTTGGCGATGGTCAGCAGTTTCAATCCGCCCAAGGCCTGCGCGGCCAGATGTGCCTGTACCTCGGGCCAGCGCCGCTGGTCCTTGGGCAGCCCGATCTTTCCGGTGTCCTCCAGTTCCATAAGGTAGATCACCGGCAGGTTCACCTGGCTGTCATAGGTCGCCCAATGCAGCCGGAACTGCCGCCGCCGGTCCTCGACATTGCCCAGCCACTGCGATTGCGGATCGTTCTGTACCCAAAAGAGATCGCCCTTCGCCAGCTCCTCGTAGTAAAGCCGCTGCGACAGCGAGAACTGCAGCTTCGTCGGGATTTGCCGGTCGCCCAGGATGGTCTGCACCATCTGGTCTTTCAGCCCCTCGACGCTGACCATCCCGTCAAGATGCGATGCCGCCTGCTGCGCGTCATTGGCCATCTTCATGATTTCCTCGGCCACTGGGAACCCACTGTCGCGGGAGTCCATGGTGAGCGAGCCGAAAAACCGCCCCGTCTCGCGCCCCGCCAGCAGATACTTGAAGCCCAGCGCCCGGAAGGTATGCGTCAGCTTGACGGCATAGCGGGTGAGGATTTCGACCTCGTCATCATTGAGCCGGCCCTCCGCCCGCAGCACGCCCGCCACGTCCAGCATATGCCGCATGATGCCTTCGAATTTGCGGAAATACCGCCGCGAGGCGTAGGTGTCGGACAGGCCGACATGGTCGCGGGTCAGATCGGTCATAAGCCCCCGTTAAAGGGGCGAAGAGGCCCCGGCGCATGGCCGGGGCACGATGAGCCGTGGTCAGCCATTCACTTCATTCTGGGACGACATCTCGCCCGCCCGCCAGGCAGACCAAACAGTCCAGACCAGCAGTGCCGCCCCGAGGATCAGGCTCGCCCCGCCGAAAATATCGAAAATCGCACCGGCATATCCGGCAATCGTGTCAAGCGCGGTCCCCGCACCGGCCCCCGCGAAAAAGGCCAACACCAGCGGCAGGCCGATCATCCACAGGGAAGTCATCAAGGGCGCGTAACGTGTCTCAAGAAGTCGCATCTAAGCTCCATAAGCATTGCTGTCGTGTTTCTCGACGATCTTCTGGAACCTGCGCGCGAACCGCTCGTCTGCCTTGGCTTTCGCCTCCAGAACCTCGCGCGCAAAGACCATGTGATCCTCGTGTTTCTCCATCATCTCCGCCATGCGCGTGTTCGTGGCAGCACCGATCCCCGCCATGGCCGACTGCGCCTCCTGATCCGTCTTCACTCCGATCTCGTTGATCCGGTGTGCGACGTCCTGCTGCTGCGCGGTCTTCAATGACTCAGTCAGCGCGTCATAGAGGACAACCCGCTGCTTGGTGTCAGTTTGAAGCTTGTTGATCAGGACCATCTGCGTCGCCGCCTGGTTCTGCAATGAATCGATCCAGGTCTTGCCCTTCTCGATATACCGTTCCAGCGTCTGGGATTTCGCAAGCTTCACCTGCTCCTCCTGCACCAGCGCGTTGTAGCGGGTGTTGGCCTCGGCCAGTTGCGTCTCCAGCTTGGTCCGCTTGGCTGCATCGGTCTCCGACGCAATCGCGTTCTCAAGCTTGATGATCTCCGGGTCCATGCCCTGAATGTCCGCGCGGATTGTTTCCAGCTCGGAAATAGTCATTTCCCGCTCGTCCAGCGTCTCGCTCAGGTTGCCCTCCACCTTTGCCTTCTGCTCTTCGAGCATGGTCAACTGCCCTTCCAGCAGGCTCACAATGGTGTCGGACTTCGCGATCAGATCCTGCAACTTGTCGTCAATCGACGCGCTGCGCACCCGCTCCTGCCGCATCGAATCCGACTTCGCGCGGGAAAAGACACCGACGAAACTCTCCCATCCGGTCTTGTTGCGCATCTCGTCGAAATCGCGGCTGAACCCGGCCGTCACATCGTCCAGCCCTATGATCAGCTCGGCGATATTGGCGTTCATCACCTCGGTATGGGCGTGCACGTCCTCAAGCGTGGCATTCTCGATGTCGATCTCGACATCGTCGCCCGCCTTCAGCTTGGCGCGCGCTGTCTCGATCCGGCTGGTCAGTTCCGCGATCTTGCTCTGCGCCGCCGCAACCTGTTCCTGAGATTCCCGTACCTGTGCATCCAAGTTCGCCATCGCCATTCCCTGTTTTTCAATGCGTTAAACTCAATATAGGGAATGTTACGACTGTTTACATCCCCTGCTATTCCAAGTGTGACAAAACCCCGGTGCGTTGAAAAGGAAAACTGCGGGCTCAGCCCTTGCGGACAGGCTCCACACCCGCGCGCTTTGCCGTCAGCGCCAGCCCTGCCCAGATCAGCGCCCCCGCCCCAACGTACCAGCCCAGGATCATCTGGATATCCCCATGGGGCATCTCGGCCACGTCCGAGGCCGACCCTGCCGCGAACAGCAGCGAGACGGAGAACGCGAGCTTCCCGGCAAGACTCTGCATCGACACGTAGGTCGCCCGCACCTCGTCGCGCAGCAGCGGCTGGATGCGCCCCATCTGGAAGGGCCGCGACAGCGCGTCCGGCACGATGCGCAGGAACAGCACTGCGATGGCGAGCCAGCTGTCCGTCACCGCCAGCACCGCGATCAGGGCAATCTGCATCCCGAAGGCCAGAAGCAGCATCGCCGTCAGCCCGATCTTGCCCCGCAGCCGCAGCGCGAAAAGCGAGGCGACCACCGACAGTCCCATCATCACCGCCGAGACGCTCCCGCTGACCAAAGGTGCCTCACCGCTCAGCCCCACGTCCTGCAATGCCGCCGCAATGAAGGGCTGACCGAACACGAAAGGCAGATGGCTGAACCCGTACATCACCACCGCCAGCAAAAAGATCCAGCGCAGCACCGGCCGCGCCAACGCCGCGCGCAGCGCCGCCCAGAACGCGGCGGGTGTGCCGGTCTCCATATGGCGCGGTGGCTCGACCATGCGCAAAGCGATCAGCGCCGAGATGACCATCGCCGCTGCGGCCGCCCAGAAGGTCGACGGGAAGGACCACAGCGCCATCGCGCCTCCAATTGCCGCCGAGACCGCGAACCCCCAAAGCGAATACTGCAGCGCCCGGGTCTCTTCAGCCTCCACGTCGTCCTCGCGCCCCTCGCCAGCCAGCGATTCAAACAGCATCGCGCTGTCGGTGCCCGAGGCAAAGGCCGCCCCCGCCCCGATGCAGAACTGCCCCAGAGCAAAAACGGCAAGGCTGTCCCCCAGCGCCAAGAGTACCGATCCCAAAGTCCCGGCCAAACCCGACAGGATCAACGTCTTGCGCCGTCCGATCCGGTCCGACAGCACCCCCAGCGGCACCTCCAGCACGGTGACCGAGATGTCATAGACCGCGTACATCGCGATGGCCGCCGCGGGCGATATCGTCTGCTGGAAATAGAGAAACCACACCGCCTGCCAGAACAGCAGCGACTGCGCGAACTTGAACCACGGGTAAAGCGCAAGATTGCGCGCCAATCCTGTCCCCTGAACCCCGGCACCCGTCATGTTTGCATTGCGCCCCGCAATTTGATCAAATCCCGCCTGCATCCCGCTCAATCGAGCGAAGGGAACTGGACAAACATAGCCTTTATTGATTTGGAAGCCACAAACGAAACGCGAAAGGACTCACCCATGGCCGACGCTACCGATCTGAAATCCATCCTAAAGGACCCCAGCCTGCTGGAAACCCGCGCCTACATCAACGGCGAATGGGTCGATGGCGACGACGGCACCTTCGATGTGATCAACCCCGCACGCGGCGACGTGGTGGCCAAGGTCGCCAACCTCTCCCGCGCGCAAGTGGCAAAGGCCATCGGCCACGCGGAGAAAGCGCAGAAGGAATGGGCTAGCTGGACCGGCAAGGAACGCGCTGCCGTGCTGCGCAAGTGGTTCGACCTGATGATGCAGAACCAGGATGACCTTGGCGCGATCCTGACCGCCGAACAGGGCAAACCGCTGGCCGAGGCCAAGGGCGAAATCGCCTATGGCGCCGGTTTCATCGAATTCTTTGGCGAAGAGGCCAAGCGCATCTACGGCGAGATGATCCCCGGCCACCAGCGCGACAAGCGCATCATGGTGCTGAAACAACCCATCGGCGTCGCCGCCTCCATCACGCCTTGGAACTTCCCCAACGCGATGATCACCCGCAAGGCCGCGCCCGCGCTCGCCGCAGGTTGCTCTTTCGTCGCCCGCCCCGCCGCTGAAACCCCGCTTTCCGCCATCGTCATGGGCGTTCTGGCCGAACGCGCGGGCATCCCGGCAGGCGTCTTCAACGTGCTGCCGTCCAAGTCCTCCTCGGCTGTCGGCAAGGAATTCTGCGAGAACCCGGCGGTGCGCAAGCTCACCTTCACCGGCTCGACCGAGGTGGGCCGCATCCTGCTCAAGCAGGCCGCCGATCAGGTCATGAAATGCTCCATGGAGCTGGGCGGCAACGCGCCCTTCATCGTCTTCGACGACGCCGACCTCGACGCGGCGGTCGAAGGGGCGATCCTGTGCAAGTTCCGCAACAACGGCCAGACCTGCGTCTGCGCCAACCGCATCTACGTGCAGGCGGGTGTCTATGACGCCTTCGCCGAGAAACTGAAGGCGCGGGTGGAAAAGATGAAGATCGGCGACGGTCTCGAATCAGGCACCGACCTTGGCCCGCTCATTAACGCCGACGCCATCACCAAGGTGCAGGAGCACGTGGCCGATGCCAAGGCGAAGGGTGCCAAGGTGATCCTCGGCGGCGGCGACCCGATCCAGGGGCCCGGCTACTTCCTGCCCCCGACCATCGTCACCGGCTGTACCCAGGACATGCAGGTCGCCACGGACGAAACATTTGGCCCCATGGCCCCGCTCTTCAAGTTCGAGGATGTCGATCAGGTGATCGAGATGGCCAACGACACGATCTTCGGCCTTGCGTCCTACTTCTACGCCAAGGACCTGTCGCGCGTGTACAAGGTGGCCGAGGCGCTGGAATACGGCATCGTCGGCGTGAACACCGGCATCATCTCGACCGAGGTCGCCCCCTTCGGCGGCGTCAAGCAGTCCGGCCTTGGCCGCGAAGGCAGCCACCACGGGATCGAGGATTACCTCGAAATGAAATACGTCTGCATGAGCGTGTAACAAAAAATGGGGCCGGCACGCCCCCGTGCCGACCCCGCTGCATTGCTCCGGCGGCAGCCCCCCGCCGCCGGACGCCCTTCTCCGAAACTCTTCCGGGCTACTCCCGAAACCCGGGTGGATCAGTGACGGGCGTTCATCCAGATCAATTTCTTGATCTGCCTGTCGGTTAGCTGCAACCGAACCGTGGTCCCCTCTCTGGGACGTCCCTGCGTCTTGAATGTCACACGCCGCGCTTCCGAGTTGAACGGATGCACGAGGTGTACGGTGTACCGCACCTCGTTGTTCTTGAGGCACTTGATTCTCTGGATATTGCCGACGTGGGTGCCCTCCGCGCTCAGCAGTCCGGCATTGGGCCGCTGACATTTGCCCTTCAGCGGAGAGTAGCCGTACTTCTCACCTGCTCTGCCGCCACCGGGCGTCCCGGTTGAGGTATCGGTATCGGTGTCTGTATCCGTGCCCGGATCGGTGCTTGGATCGGTATCCGTATCGGTGTCCGTGTCCGTGTCTGTATCGGTATCCGTGTCTGTATCCGTATCGGTATCGGTGTCCTGATCGCCCTTGTCTGTCCCTTTGTCGCCCTGATCCTTACCACCGTCATCTTTCGATGTGTCGCCGCCGTAGTTGCCACCACCCGCGACGACAGGACCGGACAGGCCAAGGACCAATATGGACACCATTGCCAGCGCACTCAGAAACTTAAGACTATTCATAGCGAAACCCGCTTTCGACGATTCCAGAAGGCGGACAGATGTCCGGCACGGGACCAACCTACCTCGTTCCGGTGCTGACTCGATGGCAAAATGGCGGAATTGAGGCAAAGTTGTTGCAATCATGGGGCAGCGCGCTTGTGCCGAAAAATGCTAACTTACTGTTTCATTTAGGCTTCTACACTTTCCGAAATCTGATCGTTCGAAAAGATCCCGGCCAGAGCCTTGCGGGCCGACTTTGCCTTTCTGTCAAGGAACCATGATCAATCGCTGGTGAACGGGGCCATTGTTCACCCTGTCCGTGTCGTGATCCGCCGAATCCCGCCAATTGGCCGGCTTTCGAGAGGCAAAGATTCGCGCGTCCCCGCATCATTCCGATGCCACGAAAAAATCTGGTGCGCCCGCCAAGGATTGACCCTTGCCGCGCGTCATACTCATGTGATGCTGATGGAAACCGATGACGACACGCTGGCGCTTGCGGCAGCAGGGGGCGATGCAACCGCCTTTGCCACGCTGATTGAGCGTCAGTATGACCGTCTCTACCGCCTCTGCTTCCGCCTCACCGGCTCACAGGCCGAGGCAGAGGACCTCACACAGGACATCTGCGCCGCCCTTCCCGCCAAGCTGCGCAGCTACAGGGGCGAGGCGCGCTTTACCACCTGGGCCTACCGGCTTTGCGTCAACGCCGCCCACGACCGCCGCCGCCGCGCGGCTACGCACGCCCGCGCCGCCGACGGCTGGGGCGACTGGGAACAGAACCGCCGCGCCGCGAACGCCGAAACCGATGCCGCCCTCGACTGGCTCACGCAGGCCATGCGCGCCCTGCCAGAGCCGCTCCGCGACACGCTGGCGCTGGTGCTCGACGACGTGACCCACAGCGACGCCGCCGACATCCTCGGCATCTCCGAAGGCACCGTCAGCTGGCGCATCTCGGAGGCCAAGAAACACCTCGCCGCCCTGCGGCAACAGGAGGAGACGTCATGACCGACGACCTCGACGATCTGAAACAGGCGATGAACGCCGCCACGCCGCGCCCTGATCCAGGCAGGCGGGCGGAAAACATCGCGCTGGCCCAAAAAAATTTCGCCGACCTCCAAGGATCGCGTTCCGGCGCGCGTCCTACTTCCGATCGCCCCTCTTCGGGCCTTTGGACAGGAGTCAAGATCATGCTGAACACCCTCACCTCCCGCGCGGCGCTGACCGCCACCACCGCTGTCGTCGCCGTGGGCCTCGTGATGCTCTCGCCGCTGGGCGAGCGCCTCATGCCGCAGGCCCCCGACTTCCCCTTCACCCCCGCCGTCGAGCGCGAGCAGGCCGCAACCCAACTGCAAAAGGTCTCCCCCGCCCCCGTCCTGGCCGATCAGGCCATGCCCATGGCCGAACCGCAGATCGCCGAAGAAACCATGACCATCACCGCCCCCATGGCCGGGCGCAGCATGGCAAGCGATCCCGCCACCAGCTTCATCGTCGCCGAACCCCCGATGATCCAACCCGAAAGCGACACCGAGGCCTTCGCCAACGGCGACACCAACCCCGTGCAAGTCACCATCGAGAACCCGCTCTCCACCTTCTCCATCGACGTCGACACCGCCTCCTATGCTGTTGTGCGCAATTCGCTCACCAACGGCCAGCTTCCGCCCCGCGACGCCGTACGCGTCGAGGAAATGATCAACTATTTCACCTACGACTACCCCGCCCCCGAAGGGGATGCCGCCTTCCGCCCGACCGTCAGCCTCTCCCAGACCCCGTGGAACCCCGGCACGCGCCTTCTGCAAATCGGCATCCAGGGCGCGACGCTCGACCCCGCTGACCGCCCGCCGCTGAACCTCGTCTTCCTCATCGACACCTCCGGGTCGATGGAAGACCCCCGCAAACTGCCACTGCTGAAGCAAAGCTTCCGCCTCATGCTCGGCCAATTGCGCCCCGAGGATCAGGTCGCCATCGTCACTTACGCAGGCTCTGCCGGTCAGGTCCTGGCACCCACATCCGCGAGCGAACGCAGCACCATCCTGAACGCGTTGGAAAACCTCGCCGCGGGCGACTCCACCGCCGGACAGGCCGGCCTGCAACAAGCCTACGCCACCGCCGCCGCAATGGCGCAGGAGGGCGAGGTCAGCCGCGTGATCCTCGCCACCGACGGCGATTTCAACGTCGGCCTCTCCGACCCCGAGGCGCTCAAGGACTACATCGCCGACAAGCGCGAAAGCGGCACGTACCTGAGTGTCCTCGGCTTCGGCCGCGGCAATCTCGACGACGCGACGATGCAGGCACTGGCCCAGAACGGAAACGGCACGGCGGCCTATATCGACACGCTCTCCGAAGCGCAGAAGGTCCTTGTCGACCAGCTGACCGGCGCCCTCTTCCCCATCGCGGACGACGCCAAGATACAGGTCGAATTCAACCCCGCGCAGGTCGCCGAATACCGCCTGATAGGCTACGAAACCCGCGCGCTCCGTCGCGAGGATTTCAACAACGACGCCGTCGATGCAGGCGACATCGGCGCGGGCCATCAGGTCACCGCGATCTACGAGGTCACGCCGGTAGGCTCCCCCGCGATCCTCAACGACACGCTCCGCTACGCCACAGCGCCAGCGACGGGTGACAGCGACGAACTCGCCTTCCTGCGCATCCGCACCAAGGCACCAGGGGCCGACGAAAGCACGCTCCTCGAACAGCCCATAAGTGCCGACATCACTGGCGACGCCTCCTTCGCCACGGCCGTCGCGGGCTTCGGCCAAGTCCTGCGCGGCGGCACCTACACCGGCGACTGGTCCTTCGCCGACGCCATCGCGCTGGCCAACGCCACCAAGGGCGACGACCCCTTCGGCTACCGTGCCGAGGCGATCCAGCTCATGCGCCTCGCCGAAAGCCTCTCGGCACAATGACGGCGAAAGGCGGGCCACTCCGGCCCGCCTTCACCATTCGATCTCCGACAGCCATGCCTTGACCGCCCCGATTGCCCGCCGCTCCGCCTGATCCACATGCGACAAAAGCCAGACATCCCGCTGCGGCAAGGGCGCGTGCCACCGGCCCTCAACCCGCACAAGCCGCCCGTCTCTTTCCGCGACCTTCGTCGGCAGCACCGCCTTCCCGAGCCCGAGCGCTGCCGCCCCCAATGCCGTCTCCGCATCCGTGACCCGCAGCGGCGCCGCACCCCCCGCCCGCGACAGCGCCGATGAGGTCCACCGCGCCTGCGGCAGGCTTGCCGCCGTGTCGGCATAGGCGATCCACGGCAGGTCCGCGCCCCCCGCCACGGCAAAGACACCGAACTCCACCGTTCCCAGCTTCCGCGCCCGCACCCGCAGCCCGCCGCTTGCCGGGCGCGAGAACCGCAGCGCCAGATCGGCCTCTCTCTTGCTCAGATCGAGGTTGCGCGCCTCCGGTACGATCTCCAGCACCACCTGCGGGTGCCGCGCCTGCAACATCGGCAAAGCTGGCAACAGCACATGATGACACAGGAGCGGCACAGCGCTCACCGTCACCGTTCCGGCGACGCCACCTCCGTCGGCCCCCAGCGCTTCGGCCAGACCGGCGCCTTCGCGCTCTATCGCTTCGGCACGGGCCAGCGCGTTTTGTCCCGCTGGCGTCAACACGTGACGCCCCTGTCCCGACCGCAGGAAGAGGGGCACGCCAAGCGCCGCCTCCAGCGCCCTGATCCGCCGCGCGACGGTCGTGTCGCTGACCCCCAGCCGCCGTCCGGCAGCGGCGAGGTTGCCAGCGCGGTGCAGGCACAGGAAATACTTGAGGTCGTTCCAGTCAAAGCTCTGCATCTCTGCAGAGTAGGGCGGAAAAACTATCGGCACAAACGGCGATTTCACCGGATAGAAAGGATACATCACAGAATTGGAGACAAGATATGAAATTCATCATCCTGTTCGAAGACAACCCCGACGCCGATCCCGGCATCCGACAAGAGCATACGCCCGACCACCTCGCCTTTCTCGAACGCAACCGTGCCAACATCGAAAGCGCCGGACCGCTCTTCGAGGCGGAAGGGAGCGGCGCGGGCGGCATCTGGATACTCGACGCGCCCGATCCGGAAGTCGTGGAAAGCCTCGTGCACGAGGACCCCTTCTGGCCCACAGGCTTGCGCAAATCCTACCGTATCTTGCAGTGGAAACAGGTCTTCGCCGACGGTGAACGCCAGATTTAGGCCTACATCATCGCCCCCGGCGATCTTTCGGTGAACACCCGGATGTAATCCCCCGGCGACGATCCCGACCAGAACACCCAAAGCTTGTTCGGATCATCGCTGTCGATCCAGACCTCGTCACCCTCCTCCAGCCCCCGCAATTCCGGGGAGAGGTAGACGACCTCGTTGTTGGCCAGGAAATCCGTCGCCGCCATCGTATCCTGAAAGGCAGCCACACCCAGGATCGGTGCGTCGAAGATCACGAAGCCAAGGTGCGTCCCCCGCACGGCGTCGAAAAAGACATAGTGGCTTGCCACCGTCGTCCCTTCGGGGATCAAGCCCTCCTGCGCACCGATGTCCACACGGATCGCGCGGTCCAGTACGATGTTCTGATCTTCGTTGAAGGCGTATAGGTTATCGTCGTCGAAATTGTCCTCGCCGACGGCAAAGACTTCGCCGGCGTCCAGAATGACGAACTGACCGTTCCCAGTCTGACGCACGATCGCGCCTTCCAGCACCACCGCACTGGCCGGACCAGCCAGAAATGCCCCCAAAACAGGGGCCATATACCGCACCATCCGTGACATCCCGACCCCGCATTGGACCATTGCCGTCGCGTCTTCGTGCCATCATGCCCCAAAACGCGGTCGCAGAACACAGAAAAGCCCGGCGCTCTCGCACCGGGCTTTCGAAGGTCAGTCTTGGGGACAGTTACAGACCTTCTATCCGTCTCTGGCCAAAGGCTCAGTTCACGGATTTCGCGTCCACGACATCCTTCTCGATGGATTTCACGTCGGACCTGATTTCGATCTGGCGGGGCTTCAGGGCCTCGGGCACCTGGCGCTGCAGTTCGATGTGCAACATGCCGTCGGTATGGGCGGCACCCGTCACGATCACATGGTCGGCCAGATGGAACCGGCGCTCAAACGCGCGGGTCGCAATACCGCGGTGCAGATAGGTCTTGCCCTCGTCTTCCTCGGCCTTGCGGGCAGAGACGATCAGCGCCTTGTCCCGCACTTCGACCGAAAGGTCAGCCTCGGAGAACCCGGCGACCGCGATGGAAATCCGATAGGAATCGTCATCCAGCTTTTCGATGTTGTAAGGCGGGTAGCTTGGCGTCGCACCATCGCTGCTCAGAACCCGGTCCATCATATTGGCGATCTGGTCGAAACCGACGCTGGAACGGTAAAGCGGTGCGAAGTCAAAAGTACGCATGTCATTCATCCTCATTCTAGAGCGATAGAAGTTCCGGGCCTTCCGGTACTGGACAGGCCCTGTTTTTCCTTGCCGGAGCCCTGTCACAGGCACCCCGACACCGCTCATGTGGGAAGGATGATCCGGGGTTTCAAGACCCCCCGGGGGTCACGAATTTCGCCCCGATGGACGATTTGTTGCCGCCGACGCCCAGGCGCCGCACCGTAGCTGTGGGCCTTGGTTTATTGGCGTACATCTGTCGCTTCAGGTCGGCGACAAGGGCAGGCAAGGCCATGCCATAGGCGATCTTGCGCCCGCCCGTCACGGTCCCCCCCGAGATGATCGATGCGATCTGCCCGCGCCCGTTCAGATGGGTGAAAACCGGCGCACCGCTCGACCCGAAGGTCACGTCGCAATCCACCGCGATGATCCGGTCACGCTCGCCCACCACCTGGCATTGGTTCTGCCGCGACAGGGTTTCAGCCCTGCCGCGCCCGTAGGACACCACGCTCACCGGGCCCTGCGTCACGCGGCCCGAGAAAACGATGAAGGGATCAAGCTCATGGGTCGGGATCGGTTCGGCCAGCCGCACCAGCGCCACGTCATGCCTGATCCGGTCCTCGTCGAAGGGCGTCGTCGGATCATAGCCCGCATGTGCCTCGATCTGCGCCACCTCGCGCAGCGCGGCGGGCACGCCGTTGGTCATCCCCGCCTGAAAGGTCATCTCCCCGGCCTCGTACAGCGACCGCGTCGCGCTGTCATAAACGCAATGCGCCGCCGTCAGCACCAGATCCGGCGCAATCAGCGTGCCGGTGCAGAACCCCGCGCGGCCGATGTCCAGCCGCCCCACGGCACGCCAGACCAGCGCGTCGTTCTCCGTCTCCAGCTTGCGCAGGTTCGTCGATTGCGCCTCCGCCACTCCCGTAATCAGGCTCAGTACCAGGGCAGCCCGGACGATATGCGCCCGCAGTCTCATGGCTTGACGAATTTCGCGCCGGTTCCGGCACTCCCCGAACCGACCGTAACCCGTTTGTGCAATACGCTTTCGGGCTGATAGACCCCCTTGCCCGCGACCAGCTCGGCCTGCAATACCGCCAGCGTATCGCCAAGCGCGGTGCCCAGCGACACGTGGTTCCCCGCTACCTCGGCCTTGGCCGACACGACCGAAACGATCTGCGGCACCCCTTCAGCGAAGGTAAAGATCGGCGCCCCGCTCGACCCGAAATCGACGGAGCATGACGTCACGAGCACGCCTTCCTGCTGCGCAATCACCCGGCAAACCTCCTGCAAGGACGGCTCTTCAGAGCGGTCCCGCGCGTAGCTTACCACACCAACCGATTCGCCCGGCCGTGGCCGCCCGGCGGTGCTGAAGGGTTCGATGGTCGTGTTGCGAATGGGCTGCTGCAGCTCCAGCAAAGCCAGGTCGTTGCGCACCCGGTCCGAAGACACATCGCCGTCGAAAACGTAGTCCGGGTGGATCACCGCACGCCGCACGTCGCGGTAGGCGCCCGCGCGCCCGTTACGCCAGCCCGCAAGGAATTGCACCTTGCCGTGGTCGATCCGTTCCTTGGTGTCCCTGTCGAACAGGCAATGGGCCGCCGTCAGCACCAGGCGCGGCGCGATCAGGGCCCCGGTGCAGAAGCCGGTTCCGCCAATATCCAACCGACCCACCGCTTCCCAGCCATGGGCGTCAATCCCGGAACTCAGCCGTTTCAGCCGCGCATCCTGGGCAGCTCCTGTCGACCCAACGACAAGAATCATCAAGGAAAGTGCCATCCAACGTCGCACAAATACATCCCGCCAGTGTGTTGTTTGACAGGACTATCGCAGACTTAAGGCAAAATTAGGGCAATCCGTCATTTCAGGACAGGAATTTGCCTTTTTTCCATGATTTCAACATCTAGCGCCGGCGGCTTCGGCCCGCCGCTCGCCCAGTCGAGCAATTCGACCGTGTGCACAATAGGCACTGACGCGTCTGAGCCGATCTGCATCATGCAGCCGATGTTCCCCGCCGCGATCACATCCGGGTTCTTCGCCTCCAGCGTCCGCACCTTGCGCGCCTTCAGCTGCTTCGAGATCTCCGGCTGCATCAGGTTATACGTTCCCGCCGATCCGCAGCACAGATGCGGGTCCGCAGGCTCAACCACCGTGAACCCCGCTTTCTTCAGCAGATCCTTCGGATAGGTTTTGATCTGCTGGCCGTGCTGCAACGAACAGGCCGCGTGATAGGCCACCACCATCCCCTCGGGCACCGGTTCATGCTGGATATGCCGGTCCGTCCCCGCGATCCGCTCCTTCGCCGGACGCGCCGCCGCCTCCTCCGGCGTCTCCGCCATCAATTCCATCAGCACTTCCGAGACATCCTTAGCGATCGCCGACACCCGCGCCGCATCCGTTGCCAAAGGCTCATTGCGGAACATATGCCCGTAATCCTTCACGGTCGTCCCGCAGCCCGAGGTATTGATGACAATCGCATCAAGCCCATCACCATCCATCTCAGCCGCCCAGGCGCGAATGTTCTTCGCGGCCGTCGCATGGCTCTCTTGCGTTTTACCCATGTGATGCGTCAGCGCCCCGCAGCATCCCGCCCCCTCGGCCACCACCACCTCGCAGCCCAGCCGCATCAGCAGCCGGATCGTGGCGTCGTTGATATCCGTATTCAGCGCCTTCTGCGCACAGCCCGTCATCAGCGCCACCCGCTTGCGGCGCGGCCCCTCCGGCGCAAAGCTTTGCGGATCATCGTTCCGGGAAACCGGCGGAATGGTCTTCGGCGCCATCTCCAGCATCGCCCGCAGCCGCGCATCCGGCATCAACCGCGCAAAAGGCCGCCCGATCTTGGCCCCCAGCAGCGCCACCCGAAACCGCATCGGATAGGGCAGGATGCGCGCCAGTATCCAGCGCAGCGCCCGGTCCCCGAAAGGCCGCTTGTAGCGCTGCTCTATATATTCCCGCGCGTGATCGACCAGATGCATGTAATGCACCCCCGACGGACAGGTCGTCATGCAGGCAAGGCAGCTCAGGCACCGGTCGATATGCTTGACCGTGGTCGCATCCGGATCGCGATCGTTCTCCAGCATGTCCTTGATCAGGTAGATACGCCCGCGCGGGGAATCCAGCTCGTCCCCCAGCACCTGGTAGGTCGGACAGGTCGCTGTGCAAAACCCGCAATGCACGCAGGACCGCAGGATCTCGTTGCTGCGCTGGATCGCCGGATCGGCAAGCTGCGCTTCCGTGAATGTCGTCTGCATGAAATCTCCGAAAATCTATGCCGTGGCCGCCATGAGCGCCAGGTTGAATATCCCACGCGGATCGAACCGCGCCCTCAATCCCGCTGTCAGCTTCGCCACCCCCGGCGCCTCCGGCTGGAACACCCCCAGCCGTGCCTTGGTCTCCGCCGAGGCCCTCACAAGGGTCGCATGCCCGTCAAAGGCTCCCAGCCGCGCCCGCACATCCGTTCCTTCCGCGCAGCGCAACCAAACAAGGCCCCCCGCCCAGTCAAACAAATGCGCCATCGCCCCGGCCTTCGCCGCCAGCGCGGGCCCCTCGGACGGCTTGGCCGACACCCGCCAGACATCGCCCGCACTGCCATGAAACGCCGCCACATCCCGTTGCCTCTCCCAGAACGCACGCGAGGCTTCGGCCTCCAGCACCTCGATCTCCGGCACCTGCACCACGTCCTTCAACCGCCCGACACGATAGGCCACACTGTCCCCAAACCCCTCGACCCGCAGCACGGTCCGCCCGGACGCCGGATCATGCGCCACCCCGCTCACCTCGAAGGCCGAGCCCATCGCCCGCGCCATCGCCGCCACCGCATCCGCATCGTCCATCCCATGCAACACCAGCGAGGCTTCCGTCTCCGGCCGCGGCAGCACCTTGAACGACACCTCGCTCAACACGCCCAGCGTCCCGAACGACCCCGCCATCAGCTTCACCAGATCATAGCCGGTGACGTTCTTCATCACCCGCCCGCCGTTCTTCACGACGGTCCCCTGCCCATCGACAAACCGCACCCCCAGCAGGAAATCCCGTGCCCCGCCCACCGCAATCCGCCTTGGTCCGCTCACGTTGGCGGCGAACACCCCGCCAATCGTCGGGCTACCGTCACTCCCCACTAGCCCCCGGTGATCCACCGGCTCAAATGCCAGCCGCTGGTTCTCCTTCGCCAAAGCCTTCTCGATCTCCGCCACAGGCGTCCCCGCCTTGGCCACCATGGTCAGCGCCCCGGGCTCGTAAAGCGTCACCCCCGACAACCCCGCCACGGACAGGGGCGCGCCCTCCCCGGCAAAGCCACGGGTGTTCCCTCCACGCACCGACACGGGCCCCTGCGCCCCCGCCACGGCTTCGGCCAGTTCTTTCTCGCTTGAAATCTTCATATCTCTTTTTGGCCCCATAAAGTCCCGGAGGTTTGGAGGCAGCGCCTCCAAAGGCCCCTCAGGGGCCTCCTGCACCGCCTATTCCGCCGCCATCGCCCGGCCCCGGCGCGCATCCGAGGCCGCCAGCGGAAACACCTTCGCCGGGTTCAACAACCACGCGGGATCGAACACATCCTTAACCGCCATCTGCGCCTCCAAGTCCTCCGGCGCGTACTGCACATCCATCAGGTCACGCTTCTCGATCCCGACCCCATGCTCGCCGGTCAGACAGCCCCCCGCCTCGACACACAGCTTCAAGATCTCCGCCCCGAAGGCCTCGCAGGACTCCAGATCGCCCGGCTTGTTCGCATCGAACAGGATCAGCGGATGCATGTTCCCGTCGCCCGCATGGAACACGTTGCCCACCTTCAAACCGAACTCCTCCGACATCTCCCCGATCCGCCGCAACACCATCGGCAAGGAGCTCACCGGGATCGTCCCATCAAGACACATGTAATCGTTGATCTGCCCCATCGCGCCAAAGGCCGACTTGCGCCCCAGCCAGATCTTCGCACTCTCTTCCGCAGACTTGCTCTCGCGCAACTCCACCGGATCATGCCGCAAGGCGATCTGCTTGATCAGGTTCAGCTGGTGGTCGATCTCCGCATCCGAGCCTTCGACCTCCACGATCAGCAAAGCCTCGCACATCGGATAACCCGCCTTGGCAAAAGCCTCCGTCGCCTCGATGCAGGGCCGGTCCATGAATTCGATCGCCACGGGCAGCACCCCCGCCTTGATGATGTCCGACACGCAGGCCCCCGCGACCTCGTTGTCGTCGAACCCCATCAGCACCGGCCGCGCGCCCTCGGGCTTGGGCAGGATGCGCAGCGTCGCCTCCGTCACCACCCCCAACTGCCCTTCCGACCCGCAAATCAGCCCCAGCAGATCCAGCCCGCCCGCATCCAGATGCCCGCCGCCGATCTCGACGATCTCGCCATCCATCATCACCATGGTGACGCCCATCAAATTGTTCGTCGTCACCCCGTACTTCAGGCAATGCGCCCCGCCCGAGTTCATCGCGATATTGCCGGCAATGGCACAGGCCAGCTGCGACGACGGGTCCGGCGCATAAAAGAAACCATCCGCCTCCACAGCCCCCGTCACGCTCAGGTTCGTCCGCCCGGTCTGCACCCGGATCAGCCGGTTCTCGTAATCGGTCTCGATCACCTCGTTCATCCGGGCCACGCCAAGGATCACGCAATCCGCCGTCGGCAAAGCGCCACCGGCAAGCGAGGTGCCCGACCCACGCGGCACCACCGGCACGCCCTCCTCGTGGCAGATACGCAAAACCTCCGACACTTCTTGCGTCGAGGACGGCAACACCGCCACCATCGGCGGGCATTTGTAGGCGGTCAGCGCGTCGCATTCATAGGCCCGCGTCTCGCGCTCCTCGTGGATCACGGCATCTGCGGGCAGCACCTCCAGCAGACGCGCCACGACGCGCGCCTTGCGAGCGATGATGGCGCTGTTCGGTGTCGGCATCTCCATGGTGGACCTCCTCTGACCCCCAATTTGGTAAATTTATATTACCAATTATCCCCTCTGGCAACCGTCTTCGGTGCCGCGTAAGAGGATATCATGAACTTTCGCCTCAGCCTCGATCTCTTCGCGCCGCTGGATTTCGCCGCAATTGCCCTGCTCTTCGGCTGTTGGCTCCTGATCGGCTGGCGCATCGAGAGCGCCCGCTTTTCCGCCCTTTCCGTCTCGCGTATCATGGCGGATTACCGACGCGAATGGATGCAGCAGATGGTGACGCGCGAGCCACGGATCTTCGACGCGCAAACCATCGCGACCCTGCGGCAGGGCACGTCCTTTTTTGCCTCTACTAGCATGATTGCCCTGGGTGCGACGCTCGCGCTCATCGGCAACACCGAGACATTCGTTGATGTGGCCGAAGATATTACCCTTGTCACCGATCCCCCCGTCGTCTGGGAAATCAAGCTTCTGGTGATCGTCTTCTTCCTGACCAACGCCTTTCTGAAATTTGCCTGGTCGAACCGGCTCTTCGGCTATTGCTCGGTGATCATGGCCGCCGTCCCCAACGATCCGGCCGACCAAAAGGCCCCGCTCATGGCACGCAAAGCGGCCGAAGTGAATGTCACGGCCGCCCGCAGCTTCAACCGGGGCCTGCGGGCGATCTATTTCGCGCTCGCCTCCGTCGCGTGGCTCGGTGGGCCGCTTCTGCTTATCGCTGCGGCAATTTTGACACTCGTCGTGATCTGGCGGCGGGAATTCGCATCACAATCGCGTTCCATCCTCTTGGAAAAATAGTACAGTAATTTATATACCCCAGCATTGAAGTCCTTTTTCACCCCGCAATGGTCGGACCCATGTTCAAACGCATTTTCGCAGCAGCGGCGATCATTTCCGCCCCGGCATTCGCCGATCCCCCCAGCATCAGCGCGGTCAACGCACAGCAATCCGGCGGGCTCTGGCGGTTCGACGTCACGATCACCCATGGCGACACCGGATGGGATCACTATGCCGACGGCTGGCGCGTCCTCGACCCCCAGGGCAACGAGCTGGGCGTGCGCAACCTTGCCCATCCGCATGTTGACGAACAGCCCTTCACCCGCTCGCTCTCGGGCGTGCGTGTCCCCGATGGCGTGACCGAGGTCGATATTCAGGCGCGCGACAATGTCAGTGGCTGGGCGCCCACAAAACGGCGGGTCCAGCTCCGCTAGACCTTTCAGCCCCCGGAGAAGGGGTCGGACACAACGCCCACCAGCTGCAGCAACATCTCGCCGCCATCGCTTGCGGCAGCACCGGCAAAGGCAAGATCAATCGTCGCGACCGCATCGGATACGGTGCCACGGTCCCCGCGTTCAAAGCTTTGCATCACTTCCGATGCGGTCGTGACATCCGACATGCCCCTTATGGCGGCGTAATAGGTGCCGATGTCCGTCTTCGTCGCGAGGTATGCCCTATCGGCAAGTTGCAGGTCGATGAAATCCTGCGTGGCGCCCGCTGGCGGCGCGGCCGTGGCCCCGCGCAACACCTCGAGGATGAAGACATCCCGGCTGACCGCACCGCTGTCCAGCTGTGCCTGCCAGAAAGCAAGCCCTGCCGCATCGGCCGTACGGCCCAGCACGTTGGAGTAGACTTGCGTGGCGAAATCGAGGTTCGTCGCATCTGCGGGATAGGTCGCCCGGGTCTCGTCCTGATCGAGGAACAACGCGGCGATTTCTTCGAGCGATGTGCCATCGGCCAGGGCGTTGCCCCAGAAATACAGCCCCAATGCGTCGGGTGCGCGGTTGAAATAGGCGATATAGACCTCGATCAGCGTATCGAGATCATCGCTGCTCAACGCCGAAACTCCGTCGATCTTGTCGAGATTGATCTTTTCCGCGTTCGAGAATGCCAACCACTCGATCCTGTCTACACGGTCCGTGCCCTCCCCGGCTGTCTTGCGGTGGATGACCTCGACCGCCATGCCCGGCGCAAAGCGCAAGGTAAAGTCCTGAACGATCCCCTTGTATGCAGCGGTATCGATCCCGGTCCCGCCATCCAGCACATCGGCCCCGGCGCCGCCGACGATCAGATCGTCGCCGCCGCCCCCCGACACCGTGTCGTCGCCGCCAAGCCCCGCGAAAAACTCCGCTGCCGCCGTCCCGGTCAGCGCGTCACCCAGCGCGCCGCCCGTGTCGGCCCGCGATTCGGGCACCAGATCGCCAGCGATCCGCATCGTATCGATGTCGGAATTCCAGCCCAATTCACCCAGCAGGCCGCCTCCGGGAAGCCCCGTGAAGTCGACACGCATGACGGTGTAGAGATCGTCCAGCGCGGCTTGCCCCGCGAGGTTGACGATCCCCGAATAGGTGACAGCGATCGTGCCCGGCAATCCCTCGAAGCCCTCAGTCACCCGAAACGGAAAGCCGTTGTTCGAACTCGGTGTCGATCCGCCCAGCGGATCGGCGTCCATCGCGGTCGTAATGTCAAAGACAGAGCTTGCGGGCGCGAGATCGATCTCCAGCGATGCCAGCCGCCTGGTCGTCGTCAATTCGTGAACGTCGAAGCCGAAGAACATTTCGACATGCGTTCCGGTGGCACCGCCATTGGTAAAGGCATCCAACGCCTGCCAGGTCAGCTTTTCCTCCGTCCCGTCGCTATAGCGCGCCGTAACGAGGGCCCCCGCGAGGTCAATCCCGCGCGAAGAGGTGTCGTCGCGGATGCCAAGCGCGGTGACATGCGCGTCCTCGCTCAGTGCTGTGACCTCGATCGTTGGCATGGGGCCGGTTTTCTCTGCTCGTTCAGGCCGCTCACGGGTGCAAGCGGACGCCGATATTATTCTGCGGGCAAACGCACCAGGACGCCATGCCCAAGATACATCTTATAATTGCAATCCCTGCCAATGCTAGGGCCAAATCTGGAAACAGTGGATGGGTTGAAGCGCGACAATTCCTCGGCGCGGCGCCCGAACTACGCCCGGTGATACGGCCCCCCGGCCAGAATGCTCGCCGCGCGATAAAGCTGTTCGGCCAGCATCACCCGCACCAGCATGTGCGGCCAAACCATCTTGCCGAAACTCAAGCTGTGATCCGCCCGCGCCCGCAGGGCCGGGTCCACCCCGTCCGCCCCGCCGATCACGAAAGCCACGTCGCCGCGCCCCGTATCCCGCCACCCCCCCAGCCGTGCCGCGAAATCGGGCGATGTCTCGAACTTGCCACGCTCGTCCAGAACGCAGAAAAGCGCCCCCGTCGGGAGCGCCTTTTCAAGCAGTTCGGCTTCGGCGGCCATCCCGCCGCCCTTTTTGTCCTCGACTTCCACCACCCGCGAGGGCCCCAGCCCCAGCGCCCGGCCCGTGCGGTCAAAGCGCGTCAGGTAATCGTCGATCAGGTCCTTTTCTGGCCCTGCCCGCAAACGGCCGACCGCACAGATATGTACGCGCATCAACCGCCCTTCGCGTCAGGTCAGTTGGTGGATACCGCCGGTTCGGCCGCGTCCATCCACATCTTTTCCAGCTGATAGAACTCGCGCACCTCGGGCCGGAACACGTGGACGATCACATCGCCCGTGTCGATCAGCACCCAGTCACCGATATCCTTGCCCTCGACCCTCGGGGGCCGGCCGAACTCATCCTTGATGTTCTGCGCCAGCTTTTCCGAGATCGACGCAACCTGCCGCGTCGACCGACCCGAACAGATTACCATGAAATCGCCGATCTCCGTCTTGCCGCGCAGGTCGATCTGCACGATGTCTTCGGCTTTGTCATCTGTCAGGGATTTGAGGATGGATGCCAGAAGTTCTTCACTTGTGGCCGTATCGGATGCCGCTACCTGCGGCGTCGCGTTCTTCACAGGCGTACCTGCGTGCGTTTGGATTGCCAGGACCAAGTCCTCCTATATGGCGCGCCGCCAAACCCCGACGCCGGGATAGCTTAAGAGTAACAATCCCGGCGCTGCAATTCAATGACAAGGCGACGCGATGGGCCGTTACCAGCCCTATTCTGTGATGATATTGCCCTTTTTCGCGCCAAGCGCCGTCAGGGCATCACGTACGTCATCGACGAAACCACCGGGACCGCAGAGATAGAACTTCTGGTCAAAGTCGCTGATGTGCTTTTCCAGAAACGCCTTGTCGATCTGCCCGGTCTCCAGTGCGTCGCTCTCTTCGTCCGTCACGGTAAAGACGGTGCGCAGCCCCTGCATCGCCTCCCATTCGCCGCGCATGATGATGTCGGCCTCGGTCTTGTTCGAGAAAATCAGCGTGCAGCCCGCGATATCGTTTTCCCTCGCGCGGTTGCGCAGGATCGGGATAAACGGCGTGATCCCCGCGCCCGCCGCCAGGAACACGCCCGGCCCTTCGTCCCTAATCGCACCAAAGGGGCCCTCAAGCTCTGCCGTGGCACCCGCCTTGAGTGTGGCAAGCTGTTCGGTCACGCCATCGTGGTCCGGATAGCTTTTGATAACGAATTCCAGATCACTGTCATCGGGCTGCGAGGTAAAGGTAAAGGGACGCCCCTCGTCCTTCCAGCCTTCGATGTTCAGCGCGATCTCCGCCGCCTGTCCGGGCTCGAAATTCAGACCTTCCGGACGGCTGAAGATGTAGCGATTGGTGTCATGCGTCAGGGGCACGACATCTTTCAAAACGATTGTATCGGTCATGGTGTCTCCTTTGGACACCTAACGCCAAGGTCCAGACCCCGGTTCCCCGTTTCCGCTTAGCCCTGCTGCGACAACAGCGCGCGCCAGCCCGCGTCAATCCGCTCCAGCGCCGCGATATCCACTGCCTCGGAATCGTTGACATACCGCCCGTCCGGCGTCTCGTAGCCCAGCGCATCCTCTTTCGCCCGCAGCCTGCGATACCGCTGCCGGTCCAGGTCCAGCGTATGCCGCCACCGCTTGACGTCACGGGGCGCGCAGCGCGGGAACATCAACGAGGACTCGTCCTCCGACAGGTTCACGCAGGCACATCCCCGCTCTGCCGCGATCAGCGCCAGCCGCGCCGATTTCGCCCCCAGATCACGCAGCGATATATCCTCGCGCAGCGGATCGGGCGCGCCTTTCCCGTAGAAATGCGTCGGCCCCTTCTTGGGATAGACCATGTCGCAGCCCATGAACGCCATCACCCGCGGCTCCAGCGCGGCCAGCGCCCAGTAGGCCGTGGTATAGGCCATCGTCGCCCCGGCATGGATGAACCCGCCAAAGAGGTTCTGCGCAGGCACGAACTCGTCCGCCTCGACCACCCGCTGCCCGCCGGCCAGCGCTTCGGGTCTGCGGTCTTCGGGAAAATCCTCGGGATAAACCAGCACGTCCCAGTCCGGCCGCACCCGCCAGGCGTTGTTCATCACGACGATCAGGTCGAACCAGTCGCGCGGCCAGTCCGCCGCCGCCACCACGTTCGGCCCACTGCCGAGGATCAGAATTGCCGGTCTGGTCTGTGTCATCTGCCCGCCCTTTGCTGCGCCAGAACTAGGCCGTGCAGGGCACCGGGCAAGTCACTCCCCCGCCGGTACCGCGCCCTTGTCGAGCTTCAGCTTGCTGTCCTCCAGCAAAAGCACCTCGCGCTGCGGGAAGGGGATCGAGATGCCGTGCTCCTTGAACGTATCCCAAAGCGCCAGATAGACATGCCCCCGGATATTGGTCAGCCCGCCCGTCGGGTCCTTGATCCAGAACCGCAGGATGTAATCGACCGAACTGTCGCCGAAGCCCACGATATGGCAAACCGGCGGCTTGAAACTCAGCACCCGGTCCACCCCGTTCGCCGCCTCTACCGCCAGCTTGCGCACCTGGTGCGGATCGTCGCTGTAGGCGGTGCCGAAATAGATATCGAGCCGCACGAACTCGTTGGAATGGGACCAGTTGACCACCTGGCCCGTAATCAGGTCCTCGTTCGGGATGAGGTATTCCTTGCCGTCCCGCGTGACGACCGAGGCATAGCGCGCGCCCAGCGTCTGGATCCATCCGAAGGTATCGCCCAGCGAAATGACGTCCCCCGGCTTGATCGACTTGTCCAAGAGGATGATCACCCCCGACACAAGGTTCGACACCACCTTCTGCAAACCGAAACCGAGGCCCACCCCGATGGCACCGGACAGAACCGCCAGGCCTGTCAGGTCGATCCCGACCGCCTTGACGCCCATGAAAAAGGCAAAACCGTAAAGCCCCAGCTGTACCGCCTTGACCGCAAGCACCTGCATCGACGGGCTGATTTCGTCGTTGCGCCGGATCGTGCTGGCCGTGGCCTGGCTGATGAGCCGCGCAAGCGTCATCAGCACGCCGATCACCACCAGAGCCGTAATCAGCGACAAAAGCGAAAGCCTGAAATCGCCCACCGCCAGCGCAATTCCGTCGAGGAAGGCCGCCACCTCGTCCGAGACATTGAGCAGATAGAGCGTCGCGTAAATCCACAGCGCCCAGGTCACAATGCGCCGCAATGGCCGGTTCCGGACTAGCCGCGTGGCAAAGGCGATGCCGACCCAGACCGCCGCCAGCGTCGCTGCCAGCCCGATGAGATAGGACCGCGACGGCCAGGTGATGTTCTGCATCACCGCGTAGACGACCCAGGCCAGGAACGCGAACCACAACAGCCCAAGATGCCGCTTGATCTGCACGATCCCGCGCAGCTGCCATTTTTCCCAGCCTTCGCGTGACCTGACCCACCGCTGCAACAGATCGCCAGTGCTGCGATGCAAAAGCCAGGCGACAATGATCAACCCGATCACGATCAGCACCTGGTTCTGCCGCCATCCTGGGGTGATCACACCCGACAGGAAGGCCAGCGCGCTCGTCCAGAAGCCCTCGAGTGTCACAAGGAATTCGGCAAAAGGATCGGTGGCCTGGTCCATCGCTGCTCCGCTGTTTGCAGAATCGTCGCATGATTGGTCCAGCCCCGCAAGACAAAGCGCTGTGTCCCGCGATTGCCAGAGAATTCCCACAAGTGGCCACGATCAGATCACATTCCGGGCCCATGTTGACCGCAACGAAAAGACCGGAGATCACCGCATGCACCGCCTCGTTCTGGGCACCTATCGCACCTGTTCCCTGATCCAGGGCGGCTATCAGCTTGTTCTAGCACTGGCGGTCTTCGCCATAATCGCCGCGCTGCCGGTACAGGGCTCCGTGCCGATTACGCTGACCTTTGCGATCATAGGTCTGCTGACCGGCCTTTTCCTGCTGGTGCCCCGAGTGCAGCCTCCGCTGATCCGCGCGCCGCAAGGATTCCTGCACGGGCTTGGCGCGATGTTTTTCTGCAATACCTTCGCGGTCATCGGCATCTTCACCGGCTATGTGGCCGTCATTTCCCTCGGGCTGGAAGAGCCCCTCTCGCGCGATCTGGCGATGCTGACCGCGCTGCCGACGAGCCTGATGACCGGGCTCATGTGGTTGGCCGCATTGCTGCTGATCTTCGTGCCTCCTACGGAACCGCCCGCTGAAGGGCCTTCGGAACCGACCGCGCCGCAGCATGACCTGAACGATCTGCGCACGTCCCGCATGGCCTGAGACGCTTGCAGCAAGGCCCGCGGGGGTGTATTCCACCCGCATGACTCGGATGATCGACAAGACCGATCGCGCCCGCCTGCGCGAACGCTTCTTCGGCGCCACGCACACCGTGCTGGCACGCCTATAAACGGCCGCCGCTGCTCGGGCGGCTTTTCGCGTTTCTTCAAACACCATCAAACATCACGGGAGAGGACCAATGTCCCCCAAGACACTCTATGATAAAATCTGGGACGCCCATGTCGCCCACGAGGCCGAGGACGGCACCTGCCTGCTCTATATCGACCGCCACCTCGTCCACGAGGTAACCTCGCCACAGGCCTTCGAAGGCCTGCGCATGGCAGGCCGCAAGGTGCGCCGACCCGACCAGACCATCGCCGTGCCGGATCACAACGTCCCCACCACGGCGGGCCGCGAAGACCCCAAGAACATGACCGAGGATTCAGCGATCCAGGTCGCCGCCCTCGACAAGAACGCCAAGGACTTCGGCATCCACTACTACCCCGTCTCCGACGTCCGGCAGGGCATCGTCCACATCGTCGGACCCGAGCAGGGCTGGACCCTGCCGGGCATGACCGTGGTCTGCGGTGACAGCCACACGGCGACGCACGGCGCCTTCGGCGCGCTTGCCCACGGCATCGGCACCTCCGAGGTGGAGCACGTTCTGGCCACGCAAACGCTGATCCAGAAGAAATCCAAGAACATGAAGGTCGAGATCACCGGCAAGCTGCGCCCCGGTGTCACCGCCAAGGACATCACCCTGTCGGTCATCGGCGCCACCGGCACCGCAGGCGGCACCGGCTACGTCATCGAATACTGCGGCGAAGCCATCCGTGACCTGTCGATGGAAGGCCGCATGACCGTCTGCAACATGGCCATCGAGGGCGGCGCACGCGCGGGGCTGATCGCGCCCGACGAAAAGACCTTTGAATACTGCAAAGGTCGCCCCCACGCCCCCAAGGGCGCGCAGTGGGAGGCCGCGATGGACTGGTGGAAGACGCTCTACTCCGACGACGACGCGCACTGGGACAAGGTGATCACCCTCAAGGGCGAAGACATCGCCCCCGTCGTCACCTGGGGCACCTCGCCCGAGGACGTACTGCCGATCACCGCAAGCGTCCCCGCCCCCGAGGACTTCAAGGGCGGCAAGGTCGACGCCGCGCGCCGCTCGCTCGACTACATGGGCCTGACCGCAGGAACCCCGCTGAAGGACGTCGAGATCGACACCGTCTTCATCGGCTCCTGCACCAACGGCCGGATCGAGGATTTGCGCGCCGCCGCCGAGATCCTCAAGGGCAAGAAGATCGCCGTGAAACGCGCCATGGTCGTGCCGGGCTCGGGCCTCGTCAGGGCGCAGGCCGAGGAAGAGGGTCTTGCCGACATCTTCAAGGAGGCCGGTTTCGAATGGCGTCTCGCGGGCTGCTCCATGTGCCTTGCGATGAACCCCGACCAACTGCAACCGGGCGAGCGCTGTGCCGCCACCTCCAACCGCAACTTCGAGGGCCGTCAGGGCCGGGGCGGACGCACCCACCTGATGTCCCCCGCCATGGCGGCGGCAGCGGCGATCACCGGCAAGCTGACGGACGTGCGGGAGCTGATGTGACCCCCGCCTCCTCGCTCTCCTGCGGAGGCTCCTCGGAGCCTCCGGCGAAAGGGCAAGGAGCCGTTTTCTGCCTCAGAGATGTACGGGGGGTGTACAGAAGGTGTACGCAAGGTGCCCCCCTCCCTCGCTCCAACCACACACCACATCTTGTGGTCCGAAATTAGGAGTTCATTAACATGGACAAGTTCGAAACCCTCACCGGGATCGCGGCACCGCTGCCGCTGATCAACATCGACACCGACATGATCATCCCGAAACAGTTCCTCAAAACCATCAAGCGCTCCGGCCTTGGCGTGAACCTCTTTGACGAGATGCGCTATGACGACGACGGCAAGGAAAACCCCGACTTCGTGCTGAACAAGCCGCAGTACCGCGACGCCGAAATCCTTGTCGCGGGCGACAACTTCGGCTGCGGCTCCTCGCGCGAACACGCGCCCTGGGCGATTAAGGACTTCGGCATCCGCTGCGTCATCGCGCCCTCGTTCGCGGACATCTTCTTCAACAACTGCTTCAAGAACGGCATCCTGCCTATCGCCCTGCCGCAGGAGCAGGTGGACGTGCTGATGAAGGATGCCGAGAAGGGGGCGAATGCCCGGATGACCGTCGACCTTGAGGCCCAGACCGTCACTTCATCGGATGGCGAGGTCTTCTCTTTCGACGTCGATCCCTTCAAGAAGCATTGCCTGATGAACGGTCTCGACGACATCGGACTGACCATGGAAAAGGCCGCCGCCATCGATACATTCGAGGCACAGGCCGCCCAGAGCCGTCCCTGGGTGTGAACAATCCTAAACCTTTCAACGCGAGTGTTTCTCAGCGTCTGAATAAACCTTGTGGGCGCTTTATCAGTGCCCACAAGATGTGCTAAGGTGCCTATTTCCTGACCAAAAATAGATGCAAGAACGCACCACTCCCTCCCTCAAATCGCCACAAGTTTTATCTTCTATTAACCAGTGACTTGAGCACTTGGGCGAAAGAAGGCACAAATTGGGCAGAAATGAGGCAGGCCCCCGAAACCCACGGGGGCAACAAGTTGGAACAAGCACGCGGCAACGCATCGCGGCTGGCCAGTTTGGAAGGGTAATGACGTGATTGCACGTATGACAGGCGCGGCTGTGCGCGGTCTATTGGTGGCGTTGACGATTGCCACACCGGCGCTTCTGCTGCCGGGGATCGCCGCTGATTCCAGCCAGATCACCGTCCTGATCGCCCTGCTTGCGGGTTTTCTCACCTTTACCGAGTACAATTCCAACTTTCCTTCCATTGTCGAATTCCGCGACGCGCCGCCTTTCAACCGCTTGCGCTTTGCTTCGCTTTTTCTGACTTTCCTGATGCTCAGCGCGATCCTGCGCGGCCACGCCGAACCCTCCAGCGTGACCGACGGGCTGACCTCGCTCGGCATGATCCTCGGCAAAACACTGGATTTCCCCTTCTCGCCGGTGCGCCTGATCGTGCTGATGCTGCCCGCGACCTCCGATACCGCATTGGTCGAAACCGTACGGCTCTCCGCCGCCATCGCCTACCTGCTGTCCGTGATCAGCATCGTGACCTTTTTCGTGCTTGTGCGCTTTCTCAGCTGGCCCGCCCGCCGCGGGGCTTTCAACGTCTGGGTGAACCTGCCGCTCTTTGACCCGACGGCTGGCGGCGACGTGCTGGAGCGTTTGCAGCGCGACGCGCGGCTCAACATCGTGCTCGGCTTTCTGTTGCCCTTCATCGTGCCCGCTGTGGTCAAGATGGCCAGTGGCCTGATAAACCCGATGTCACTGGACAATCCGCAGACCATAATCTGGACACTCACCGCATGGGCCTTCCTTCCCGCAAGCATGATCATGCGCGGCATCGCCATGGCCCGTGTCGCCGAGATGATCGAGGACAAGCGCCGCCGTACCTACGCCGAGGCGCACGCCGAAGACAGTTTTCAAGCCGCCTGATCGCCTTCGTATTCTGGCTGCTGATCGCGCCCTTCTGCGCGGCGGACACGCTCAAGGTTGCCACCTTCAACACCGAACTCTTCCGGGATGGGCCCGGCCTTCTTTTGCGCGATATCCAGCGCGGGGAAGATCCGCAGGTGCGCGCCGTGGTGGGGCAGATCGCGGCACTTGCACCGGATGTCATCGCCCTGCAGGGCATCGACTTCGATCTCGAAAACCGCGCGCTGGTCGCTCTGGCCGGGGCACTGGAGCAAGCGGGAGTTTCCTATCCCTACCGTTTCGCCGCGCCGCCCAATGCTGGCCGGGCGACAGAGGTCGACCTGGACGGCGACGGAACCCTCGGTGGCCCAGGCGATGCGCAGGGGTACGGGCGGTTCTTCGGACAAGGCAGCATGGCACTGCTTTCCCACTTCCCGATCGTCACCGACAAGGTCGAGGATTTCTCATCCCTTCTCTGGCGCGACCTGCCCGACGCGCTGCTGCCGGAAAGGAACGGCGCGCCCTTTCCCAGCGCCGAGTCGCTGGCGGTGCAGCGCCTGTCCTCTCACGGGCATTGGGTGGTGCCGATCGAGCATCCCGAAATAGGCCGTATCCACCTGCTGACCTACCACGCCTCACCGCCCGTTTTCGACGGCCCCGAAGACCGCAACGGCAGGCGCAACCACGATGAGACAGCCTTCTGGTCGCACTACTTGGGCGGCACCTTCGGGACACCCCCGCCCGGCCGTTTCGTCCTGCTGGGCGACGCGAATCTCGATCCGGACAGGGGCGATGGGCTCCGTAGCGCGATCCAAGGCCTCGTGGCCGACCCGCGCCTGCAGGACCCTCTTCCGGGACAGCCGACCGTGGACTGGCCTCAGACCGGGCCGATGCGCGTGGACTACGTGCTGCCTTCTGCAGATTGGACAGTATCGGACGCCGGGATCGCCCCCATCGACCCCGCCGCAAGCCGGCATGCGCTGGTCTGGGTCACGCTGGCGCGCTAGCCGTTCTTGACCCTTCCCCACCGTCACGCTACGCCCCTCGAAACATCCAATCTCAAGGAGTGCCCCATGGCCAACCCGACCCTTCTCATCCTGCCCGGCGACGGCATCGGCCCCGAGGTGATGGACCAGGTCAAGCGCGTGATCGACTGGTTCGGCGACAAGCGCGGACTTGCCTTCGACGTGGAAGAAGACCTCGTGGGCGGCGCCGCCTACGACGCGCATGGCACGCCCCTGCACGACGACACGATGAAGAAAGCGCTCAAGGCCGACGCGGTGCTGCTGGGTGCGGTCGGCGGACCCAAGTACGACAACCTCGATTTCAGCGTGAAGCCCGAGCGTGGCCTCCTGCGCCTGCGCAAGGAGATGGACCTCTATTCCAACCTGCGCCCCGCTCAGTGCTTTGACGCGCTCGCGGATTTCTCGTCGCTCAAGAAAGACGTCGTCGCGGGGCTCGACATCATGATCGTCCGCGAACTGACCTCTGGCGTCTATTTCGGTGAGCCGCGCGGTATCTTCGAGGAAGGCAATGAACGCGTGGGCATCAACACCCAGCGCTACACCGAGGGCGAGATCGACCGCGTGGCGCGGTCGGCCTTTGAACTCGCTCGCCGTCGCAACAACAAGGTCTGCTCGATGGAGAAGGCCAACGTGATGGAATCGGGCATCCTCTGGCGCGAGGTGGTTCAGAAGGTCCACGACGAGGATTACCCGGATGTGGAGCTGAGCCACATGTACGCCGACAATGGCGCGATGCAGCTGGTCCGAGCGCCCAAGCAGTTCGACGTGATCCTGACCGACAACCTCTTTGGCGACATCCTGTCGGATTGTGCCGCGATGCTCACCGGCTCGCTTGGCATGCTGCCCTCCGCGTCGCTTGGTGCACCCAATGCCGACGGCCGCCCCAAGGCGCTTTACGAACCCGTCCACGGCTCCGCCCCCGACATCGCGGGTCAGGGCAAGGCGAACCCCATCGCCTGTGTCCTGAGCTTTGCCATGGCGCTGCGCTATTCCTTCGATCAGGGGGACGAGGCGACTCGGCTTGAGCAGGCCATCGAGAAAGTGCTGGCCGATGGTGCGCGCACCGCTGACTTGATGGGGCCCGAGGGTGGTACGCCGATCAGCACGGTCGAGATGGGCGACGCGATCCTTTCGGCACTTGACGCCTCGCTCTGATGCCACTTGCCAAACGCGCCGCGTTTGCCTAAACGCAGCGCATCGGTCGGGCTGTAGCGCAGCCTGGTAGCGCACCTGCTTCGGGAGCAGGGGGTCGGAGGTTCGAATCCTCTCAGCCCGACCAGTTTTCCACAGATTATTTTCAGTGGTTCCAAACCTCTCTTGGAACGCCTTCGCGACCTGTGCGATTCACACCCTGATTGAGTCCGGGTTGACCGATGCTACGCATCGCGTGACTGTCTGGTTCTGTAGGTTTGCCGTCTTTACTCCAGCCTTATGAAATTGCTCAGACCAAGCCTTGCCCACGTCTCTGATTACGCCGCGGCTCTGCGAAAAGGCTGGTCGCCCGACAACTTGCGCCCCGAGGCAGCGCAGGAACAAATCATAAGTTTCGAAGAGAACGCAGCATCATTCGTGGCAAAGCTGGATGACCCTACCGCAAGAGGCGGGCCAGTCACTTTGCCTGATGGCTCAAAAGTGCCGCGCTTGCCGAGTATTCGTCGATGGATATGGGACGACGAATTTTGTGGCCACATAGGTTTGAGATGGATGCCAGGGACGGAAGAACTGCCGCCCACTTGCTCAGGTCACATCGGATACGCAGTAGTACCATGGCGGCAGGGAGAGGGACTGGCATCAGCCGCGCTTGTGGCGATTCTTCCCGAGGCGAAAGCAGTCGGTTTGGCGTATGTCGATATCACGACCAGTCCTGACAATCCCGCTTCTGTGCGGGTCATCGAGAAAGCAGGGGGCAAACTGGTAAGAACCTACTTCGCCGAAAAGGCCCTTGGTGGGCACGAAACGATGCAGTTCAGAATTTCGCTTATACCACAGGCGGCTTCCTGAGAGCCGGACTGAAATTCCCCTTAGGAACATTGGGCAGGTCTGAAAAACAATCCATCACATCAGCCAGCCTCACCCATGCCGGCGAAACCAAGCCTCTGACGGAGCCGAACCCAATCGAGTACCCCTCAGACTTTCCCCTCGAAGTCGCTGTGGATGTACTTGCAGTCGCAGTAGCCGCATTCGACCCAGCCCGTGTCGCGGGGAATTTGCAGCCAGACGCGGGGGTGGCCCAGGGCACCTTCGCCGCCGTCGCAGGCAACGCGGTAGGTGTTCACGATCCGGGTTTCTGGCGCGTCTTGGCTCATCGGGGCGTCCTTGGCTAGGGGCTCTTGCTGGGCCGGTTATGCGACAAGAGCGGGTCCGGGACAAGGCCGGTTTAATGCCCGAGATCAGCGGTCAATGCGCAGCAGGTAGCAGTTGTTGCGGGCAGAGCGGACGTGGACATAGGCGATGGCAGGATCGGCCAGCAGGGTTTCGGCGCGGGTGGCGACCTGCTCCGCCGGGATCACGGCCCCGGTGCCATAGACGATGCGGTCGTCACGGCTATAGCCCTTTACAAGGTAATCGGGGGAGGTGGTGAGGATGTCGGGGGTGTCCATGCCGCCGCCCTGGGTGCAGGGCTCGGCGCAGAGGAAGATGGGGCCGAGTTCGGCGTAGGGGTGCAGGCCGTCGAAGGGGCGGTAGGCGAGGATCAGCATGTCCTGATCTTCGGGCACGTCGCGCAGGCAGTGGCGGCAGGGGGTGCCCTTGCCATCAGAGATGGCGCGTTCCGGGGGCATCGCGTGGGCGTCCGGCGCGCCGGACTGGAAGGCGCGGACGGTATTGGTCGGCAGGGCGGTGTAGCGCATGGTCGGGTCTCCTTTGGTTGCCGGTGTTATGGGCGGGCGCGTCGCCGCGACCAATCCGTTTCCTGCGCATCCCGCGCGCGGTGGTGAAAGTGGTTCAATCCGGCGCGCGGGCGGGGTAAAAGGCCGCAAAACAAAAGGCGGAGCAAAGCAGCATGGCACCCCCCAAACCGGTCGTCCTTTGTATCCTCGACGGATGGGGCATCTCTGACGTGGCCGAGGGCAATGCGCCGCTTTTGGCGGAGACGCCGCATTTCGACCGGATCATGGAGACCTATCCCCATGCGACGCTGATCACCCATGGGCCGGACGTGGGATTGCCCAGCGGGCAGATGGGCAATTCGGAAGTGGGGCATACCAACATCGGGGCGGGGCGCGTGGTGGCGATGGATCTGGGGCAGATTGACCTCGCCATCGAGAAGGGGGAGTTCGCGCAGAACCCGCCTTTGCTGGCGTTTACCCGCGCTTTGAAGGACACGGGTGGCACCGCCCACCTGATGGGGCTGGTGTCGGACGGCGGGGTGCACGGGCATCTGCGGCACATGGTGGCCGCGGCCAAGGCGCTGGACGATGCGGGCGTGCCGGTGGTCATTCATGCGATCACCGATGGGCGAGACGTGGCGCCGCGCTCGGCGCTGGGGTTCTTTGACGAGTTGGAAGCGGCTTTGCCCGAGGGGGTGAAGATCGTCACGGTGACGGGGCGGTATTTCGCGATGGACCGGGACAACCGTTGGGACCGGGTGGAAAAGGCGGCGCGGGCGATGCTGCGGGGTGAAGGGTTGTCTGCGGGGAGTGCGCGGGAGGCGGTTGAGGCGGCTTACGCGCGGGACGAGGATGACGAGTTTATTCAGGCCACGGTGCTGGGGGACTACGCGGGGCCGCAGGATGGGGACGGGTTTTTCTGCCTCAACTTCCGCGCTGACCGGGCGCGGGAGATCATGGCGGCGCTGGGCGATCCGGATTTTGAAGCTTTTGAGGTAGGTCAGCGGCCTGACTGGGCGGCGCTGATGGGGATGGCGGAATATTCCTCGGAGCATCGGGATTACATGACCACGATGTACCACAAGCCCGATCTGCCGAACACGCTGGGGGCCTGGGTGGCGCAGCACGGGCTGCGGCAGTTCCGGCTGGCGGAGACGGAGAAATATCCGCATGTGACGTTCTTTCTGAACGGGGGCGAAGAAAAGCCCGCCGAGGGGGAGGACCGGTACATGCCAAAGTCGCCGGATGTGGCGACCTATGACATGCAGCCCGAGATGTCAGCGGAAGAAGTTACGGATCGCTTCGTGGCGGCGATCGAGGATGGGTATGACCTGATCGTCGTGAACTATGCGAACCCCGACATGGTGGGACATACTGGCGATCTGGAAGCGGCGAAGGCGGCGTGTGAGGCGGTGGACGCGGGGCTTGGCCGGGTCCTGGCGGCGCTGGAGAAGGCCGGGGGTGCGATAGTGCTGGCGGCGGATCACGGGAACTGCGAGGTGATGGTCGACCCCGAGACGGGCGGGCCGCACACGGCGCATACGCTGAACCCGGTGCCGGTGGCGGTGATCGGGGCGCCGGAGGGGACGACCGTCAAGGACGGGCGGTTGGCGGATTTGGCGCCGACGGTACTGGCGTTGATGGGGCTGGAGCAGCCCGAGGAGATGACGGGGGTTTCGTTGATCGGATGATGCGCCTTGCCCTGATCCTTGCGCTTTGGCCCTTCGTGGCCATGGCCCAGACCCCGGCGGCGGACCATGCGCGCGCGGCGGCGGCGGCGCTGGAGGAGGCTTCGCGCCTGCTGGACGAGGCCGAGGGCGCGCGCGACCGGGTGCGGGCGCTGACGCAGACCATTCAGGCCTTTGAGACGGGACTGGGCGCGATGCGCGAGGGGCTGCGGCAGGCAGCGATCAACGAGGCGCAGCTGAGCCGCAGGCTGCAAGCGCGTGACGAGGAGGTCGCGGCGCTGCTTGGCGCTTTGCAGAGCATGGGTGGCGTATCGTCGCCGGTGGCGTTCCTGCATCCTGACGGGCCGATGGGCACGGCGCGGGCGGGGATGCTGCTGGCGGAGTTGACGCCAGCGCTGAACGCGCGGGCCGAAGCGCTGCGGACCGATCTGGAGAACGTGCAGATGCTGCGCGCCTTGCAGGTGGACGCGGCAGAGCGGTTGCAGGCGGGGCTGACCGAGGTGCAGGCGGCACGCACCGCTCTCAATCAGGCGATGGCTGAGCGCACGGATTTGCCGAAGCGCTTCACCGCCGATCCGGTGCGCACGGGTATCCTGATCGCCTCGACCGAGACGCTGGAAGGCTTTGCGAGCGGGCTGGCGGAGATCGTGACGGAAGAGATCGAACCTGCACCGGTGCGCCTTGACGGGCAGAAAGGGGACCTGCCGCTGCCGGTGCAGGGGCTGGTGCTGCGGCGGGCGGGCGAGGCGGATGCGGCGGGGGTCAAACGCCCCGGCATCATCCTGGCGACGCGGCCCGGTGCCATTGTCACCGCGCCTGCCGCGTCGACGATCCGGTACCTCGGACCACTTCTGGATTTCGGGAATGTGGTGATTCTCGAACCGCAGGCAGAGACGCTTTTCGTGCTCGCGGGGCTCGAAGTCGTCTATGGCGAGGCGGGTCAGGTGATCGCGCAGGGCACGCCCTTGGGGCTGATGGGCGGTGCGATGGCGGAAAAAGGCGATGAATTGTCACCCCTGCGTGAAGGGGCTGGCACAGACCGGACAGAAACGCTCTATATAGAGATTAGACAAGCGAACAGGCCCGAGGACCCCGCAGTGTGGTTCCGAACCGATGAGGATGGATAACAGAATGAAGAAGTTTGTGATGGCGGCCCTTGGCGGCACGGTGGCGGGCGTGATCGCGACAACGCAGATCGCGGCACCCCTGCTGGCACAGGAAAGCGCCAAGACCGAGAACGTCTATGAGCAGCTGGACCTGTTCGGCGACATCTTCGAGCGGATCCGCGCGCAATACGTGGAAGAGGCCGACGCAAGCGAGCTGATCGAGGCGGCGATCAACGGGATGCTGACCTCGCTCGATCCGCATTCGAGCTACCTGTCGCCAAAGGACGCCGCCAAGATGCGCGAGCAGACGCGCGGCGAATTCGGCGGCCTCGGCATCGAGGTCACGCAGGAAGAGGGCTTTGTCAAAGTGGTGTCGCCGATTGACGGGACACCGGCCGATGAGGCGGGGATCGAGGCGGGGGATTTCATCACCCATGTCAACGGCGAGAGCCTGCTGGGTCTCGTGCTGGATGATGCGGTCGAGCTGATGCGCGGGCCGGTGGGGTCCGAGATCGTGATCACCGTGGTGCGCGAAGGCGAGCAGGAGCCCTTCGACGTGTCCATTATCCGCGACACGATCCAGCTGACCGCCGTCCGCGCACGTACTGTCGGCGACACGGTGGTGCTCCGACTGACGACCTTCAACGAACAGACCTATCCGAAGATGAAGGAACTGCTGGAAGAGCAGGTCGAGGCGCTGGGCGGGATGGATGCCGTCAACGGTTTCGTTGTCGACATGCGCAACAACCCCGGTGGTCTCTTGAA
The DNA here is from genome assembly GCF_040811725.1 of Sulfitobacter sediminis. Taxonomy (NCBI): domain Bacteria; kingdom Pseudomonadati; phylum Pseudomonadota; class Alphaproteobacteria; order Rhodobacterales; family Roseobacteraceae; genus Sulfitobacter; species Sulfitobacter sediminis. The sequence goes on along the minus strand of NZ_JBFNXX010000001.1, from coordinate 195,774 downwards.
CCAGGCCATTGCGGTTTCGGATGCCTTCCTTGAGGAAGGCGAGATCGTCAGCACCCGCGGCCGCGACGTGGCCGATAGCGACCGGGTGAACGCCACACCCGGCGATCTCGCCCAGGGCAAGCCCATTGTCGTGCTGATCAACGGCGGCTCGGCCTCGGCTTCCGAGATCGTCGCGGGCGCCTTGCAGGATCATCGCCGCGCGATAGTCATCGGGACCAAGAGTTTCGGCAAGGGGTCCGTGCAGACGGTGATGCCGTTGCGCGGCAGTGGCGCGATGCGGCTGACCACGGCGCGCTACTACACGCCCTCGGGCCGGTCGATCCAGGCCTTGGGTGTTTCCCCGGACATCATTGTCGCCCAGCCACCCGCACGGCCGGAGGCAGACGAGGCCGATAGCCCCGCGCGTCCGCTACGCTCGGAAGCCGATCTGCGCGGCAGCCTGAACAACGACAGCCTGACCGAGGACCAGATCAAGCAGATCGAGGCAGACCGCGCCAAGGCGGAGCAGGCCGCCGAACTGCGGGAAGAGGATTATCAGCTGGCTTATGCCATCGACATCCTGAAGGGATTGTCGGCGCTGGGACCGTCGGCCAACTGATGAACGCGTTCGCCAAACGATGATCGGGGGCGGGGCCGGAAGGCCCCGCTTTTTTGTCTTCGGTAGCTCCGTGCGGCGCTCAGGAGAGCAGCCTGCGAAGGTGACCGATCGCGCGTTCGGAGCGCTCCTGGCAAAAAGCATCGGATAGCGCGGGCAGGCGTCCGATCACGCGGCGGATCTGCAGATCACCTACCAACAGATCAAGGTAGAGACCGGCCGCCGCATCAGCATGGGCGAAAGACAGCTCTCCCTCGGTCCTGGCACGTTCAAGCGTCCGCACGATCAGCGGAAAGACCGAGTCCCGTCCCGCCTGAGACAACGCAGCCCCCAATTCGCCGCTGGGGTCTGCCGCCGCCGCGCGGTTGAGCGCAATGGCACGGTCGCCCAGCAACAGGGCCAGCAGACGGGGGCCAAGCAGCGCAAGGATAGCGAGGCCATCCCGCTCCGCCGTCAACTCGGCTTCGAGAAGCGCCTTCACCTCGGCGGCGTTGCGTGTCACCAGCGCCCTGAACAGGCCCAGCTTGTCTCCGTACCAGTTGTAAAGCGTTTCGTTCGACGCGCGGGCCTTTCGGGCGATACCCTGCATCGAGGTACCGGCATACCCCTTCTGCTCAAGCAATTCGTAGGCGGCCACCTCGATCTGCTTCTGGCGGAGCGATCTGTTCTCTTCGCGCATTTCTTTTTCACCCGTCCGTTGACAAGAATCGTAATCGGAATTACGGATATCTGCAACCGTAATCATAATTACACTTTTGGAGACTGACATGCCTAAACATCAAAGACCCGTCATCGCTGCCCTTCTGGCGCTCATCGTGCTGCAATTGATCATGCTCTCGGCCCTCTACGCGGGCGTTCCCCCGCATCCGCCGGTCGCGACACCGTTGTTCGGGATCGCACCCTTCATCGGGATGTCCGTCGCGGTGGCGCTGGCGGCGCTCGTGATGGGACCTGCTGACACTAGCACAGGGCGCATTCTGAGCGGGCTCGCCGTCCTCTGCGCACTCGTGTCCTTCGGACCGCAAAAATACCTCGACCCTCAGTTTGCGCTGATCTGGCCTGCGGTTCTGACCGGGCAGGTTGCGGCGCTCGTCGTGCTTGCAAGCGTATTCGGAGTCATCCGCGCGGATCAGACGGATGAAGTTGCCCGCCACGCCGCGCAAAGGGCGGGCTGACGCCGTGCCGATCAAAATGGAGACTTGAGGTGGATATCACTCTTGCCGGATTTGCCCTTGTGGCCTTGCTGACCATTGCCACGCCGGGGCCGACCGTCCTGCTGGCACTGACCAACGGGTCGCGCTACGGGATGCATCAGGCGGGCTATGGCATGCTGGGGGCCGCGGCCTCGGACCTTGTCCTGATCGGGGCCGCGGCGCTGGGGTTGGGCGCGCTTTTGGCGGCTTCGGAGTTCTGGTTCAGCGTGGTGAAGGGGATCGGTGTGATCTACCTCGCCTATATCGGTATCCAGATACTGCGGCCGTCGGGCGATGCTGGCACGGCAGGTACAGCATGCGATGGCGACGGCGTCCGCGGCAGGGCACTCTCACGTCGCCTGTTCCGAAAGAGCTTTCTCGTCGCGGCGACAAATCCAAAGGGCTATTTGTTCTTCGCGGCCTTCCTGCCCCAGTTCGTGGACACTTCGGCCCCGATCGCGACGCAGTACGCGACGCTGGCGGCAACCTTCGTGCTCATCGACCTGGCGGTCATGGCGATATACGCGGGGCTTGGCTCACATGCCGCCAGACACCTGCAGGGTGCCGGGGTCAGATGGATGGAGGGCGGCTGTGGCGCGGTGCTGCTTGCCCTGGCCGGGGTGCTAGCGCTCTACCGGCGTCAGCCGCTCTGAACCCATTCGGCCTGCAAGCACACAGGGGGGGCGGCGCAAGGCGTTGGCCCCCTACATCGTTTCGACGCAATGCCTGCGGAACGCGCGCTTCAGCATGTCGAGTTCCGCGCGCAGGAGGTTCATTTCGGCGCGGATATCCTCGCTCAGTTCGTCGCCCGCGATCAGGGTGATGTGACCGATCTTGGCGTCGGCCACCTTGTCGCGGATCAGGAGAGTCTGAATGCCATCTGCGATGGCATCCGGCGGGATTGGCACGGAAAGGGTCCAGTGATCGGCGCTCTGATTGTGGGTCAGGATGATGTTGGGCACCTTGCGGTCTTCGTGGGTCACCTCGATCTGGGGTTTGTCCTCGCCCATACCGGTGATGATACCCTGCCAGACGCCCTGCTTCATCCGTGTCTTGGTCAGTTGCAGACTGCTCATGCGCGGGCTCCCGTTACAAATGCGCGCGCGGACGACGCGAGAAGGTAAGATCGCGCAGGATCACCTGGTTCATCTGCGGGCCCTCGAAGATCAGGTCGATCCACGCGCGCTCCACCCGTTTTTCGTTGAGGTTGGTATAGGCAAGGTCGAATTCGACCTGATGCTTCTGCTCGTGCAGAGGCAGTTCGCGGACGATCTGTTCGGTGTTGGGGCCGTGTTTCACGTTGAGGCGCGCAAAGATCTCAAGCGGCTTTTCCATCTCGACGATGGCGTCCATGCGGATGAGATGGGTGCGTTTCAGCCCTGTGACGCCATCCTCCGGCAGATCGACCACGACCGAGAGAAAAGAGCCCTGGAAGCGGAAGACATCTAGGCGCAGACCGTAGGGGGCAAGGTCTTCCTCGCGCAGGTTGCGGAGTTGGCGCAGGGTCAGCTCGGAATAGTCGCAGTCATGAAAAAGCGTGACCTCATCGCCCAGCATCGACTTTGTCTCGACAGAGGAAATCCCCGGCACCGGCAGGGGCCCGCGCCAAAGCTCGGGCCGCCAGGCCCAGTCGGCGTTGTGAGGGCGGGGAAAGCTGTTGGAGCCGACCACGGGCAGGGCTAGCCGTTCGTCGGCCACATGAATCAGCTTGTCGATATGGGTCTTGAGCAAGCGCGCGCGGCTGCGCTGGCGGCGCAAGGTCGGCAAGTCGGTCTCATCCGCCTTGCGCGCGGCACGGGCCCAGCGCTGGATATTACGCGAGAAAACCGTGCCATCAAGAAAGCCGAGGTTGATCTTCGACATGAATGCTCGTGCCTTTTTTCGGCGCATTCTATCTGGGGTAAGGCTTTCGTTCAAATGAATTGGCACGAATTGCGCCGGTAATCTTCCTGCATGACGGTTTCGGGAGACGATGTGCCTTAGCTGCCCGCGCCCGAACCATCGATCAATTCATCCAGGATTCGGCGCCCCTCGCCGGTCAAAACGCGTCCGTTTTCAGGTCCATAGAGCGCCAGACCCATGAACTTGTCACCAAGCCGCGCAGTCCCGCGCCAGTGCAGGGGGGCCATGCCGTCCACCGGCGCTTCTCCGACAGCGCGGAAGATCACGCGGGAGGGCGTCTCGCTCAGGGCGGAGAGGTTGCTGAGGCCGAAGGCGGCAGCGGTTTGGGGGGCGGAGGGCAAGCCCTGTTCCGCCGCGGCTTCTGAGATGCTGACCGTGATGATACCCAACGGAGCATCGGCAGCGGCCGAGGGCGCGCCGAGCTTGTCGCACCGCGCCAGAAGCGCGAAACGCTGGCCAAGGCTCTTGCGGTCGATGCAGAAGCCGCGTGGGGGGACCAGCGTCACCGTGCCATCGGCCATCCGCGCCTCGGACAGCGCCATGTTGGGTGCCGCGCCCAGAAATCCACCCTGACCGGGTTCACATCCGGTCAGGCCTAACAGGCAGAGGGCGGCGACGCCTGCCCTATAGCTCCATGTAATCATGGGTTTCCGACTTGGCACCCGGGTGGGTCACGGCGCCAAGGTAGGTGGGGCCGACCAGCTGGGCGTATTTCCACAGCGCGCCAGAGGCGTAGTTCGTCGGGCGCGGTCCTTGCCACTCGGCCTTGCGCTTGGCGAGTTCCTCATCGGAAAGATCGACGGTGATCGAGCCTTCGATCGCATTGATGGTGATCATGTCGCCGTTCTTCAAAAGCCCGATGGGGCCTCCCATTGCCGCCTCAGGGCCGACGTGGCCGACGCAGAAACCGCGCGTCGCGCCCGAGAAGCGACCGTCGGTGATCAGCGCCACCTTCTTGCCCATACCCTGACCCGAGAGGGCGGCGGTGGTCGCCAACATCTCGCGCATGCCGGGACCGCCGCGCGGACCCTCGTTGCGGATGACAAAGACGTCGCCTTCCTTGTAGGTCCGGTTCTGGACGGCCTCGAAGGCGTCCTGTTCGCATTCGAAGACCAGCGCGGGGCCGGTGAAGACGATGCTGTCCTCGGACATGCCCGCGATTTTCACGATGGCGCCTTCGGGGGCGAGGTTGCCCTTGAGGCCGACAACGCCACCGGTCTTGGAAAGCGGCGTTGCGACGGAGTGGATGACCTTGCCGTCCGCCTCGCGCTCGATCCGGTCGAGGACTTCGCCCATGGACTCGCCCGTGGCGGTCATGCAGTCGGTGTGGATAAGGCCCGCCTTGCGCAGCTCCTTCATCACAACCGGCACGCCGCCTGCCTCGTAGAGGTCCTTGGCCACATATGCACCGCCGGGCTTCATATCGACGAAATAGGGCGTGTCGCGGAAAATCTCGCAGACGTCATCGAGGAAGAAATCGATGCCCGCCTCATGCGCCATGGCGGGCAGGTGCAGACCCGCGTTGGTCGAACCACCCGTGCAGGCGACGATGCGCGCGGCGTTCTCGAACGCCTCGCGGGTGCAGATGTCGCGGGCGCGGATGTTTTTCTCGATCAGGTTCATCACGGCGGCACCGGAGGCGCGGCCATATTCGTCGCGGTCCTTGTAGGGGGCGGGCATGCCGGAGGAGTTCGGCAGCGCGAGGCCGATGGCCTCGGACACGCAGGCCATGGTGTTGGCGGTGAACTGGCCGCCGCAGGCACCGGCCGACGGGCAGGCGACGCGTTCGAGGATATCGAGCTCGGCCTCGGTCATGGTGCCGTTCTGGTAGTTGCCGACCGCTTCGAACATGTCCTGCACGGTCAGGTCGCGGTTGGCGAAGCTTTCCGGCACCTTGGCCCCGGCGGGTGCCTTGCCCGGCAGGATCGAGCCGCCGTAGAGGAAGACGGAGGGCACGTTGAGACGCAGCATGGCCATCATCATGCCCGGAAGCGACTTGTCGCAACCGGCAAGGCCGACGATGGCGTCGTAGCAATGGCCGCGCATGGTCAGCTCCACCGTATCGGCAATGGCCTCACGCGAGGCGAGGGATGAGCGCATTCCCTCGTGGCCCATGGCGATGCCGTCGGTGACAGTGATCGTGGTGAATTCGCGCGGCGTGCCCTGTTCGGATTTCACGCCCGCCTTGACCGCCTGTGCCTGACGGGAGAGCGCGATGTTACAGGGCGCGGCCTCGTTCCAGCAGGTGGCGACGCCGACGAGGGGCTGGTGGATTTCCTCGTCCGTCATGCCCATGGCGTAGTAGTAGGACCGGTGCGGCGCGCGCGCGGGGCCCTCGGTCACGTGGCGGCTGGGCAGTTTGGATTTGTCAAAGCGTTTGTTGGTGGACATGCCGGGCTCCCTGAAAGTCGTTTGCACCGGAATAGTCGGGCCGGGCGGGTGCTGCAAGAGCAGGCTACGCCAGAGCCCCTTGTTGTAATGGCCGCTGGAGGGGCCTACCTTGGGTTCAACGACGTCCAGGGACTGACACGGCCCCTACCCCGCACGAGAAGCCCCTGCATGGAACGCAGCCTGTTTGCATTTATCTGGAAGTACTCCAAGCGCGACCAGATCTTCCTGCTGGCCTTCACGGTATTCACCTTCCCGTTTCTCTACTCGACGCTTGAGCTGCCCAAGCGGATCATCAACGACGCCATCGGTGCCGACAACAGCGTCGTCGATTTCATGGGCAACCAGATCAGCCAGGTGCAATTTCTGATGGTGCTGTGCTTTGCCTATCTGGCTGCCGTGGTGGTGCATGGTCTGCTGAAAATGCGGCTGAACACGATGAAGGGCGTGCTGGCCGAACGCCTGCTGCGCCGGTTCCGGTTCCAGCTGATCGCCCGGATGATGCGGTTTCCGCGCAGCTACTACCAGAACACCAGCCAGGGCGAGTTGGTCAGCATGGTGACGTCGGAGGCCGAGCCGATGGGCGGGCTGATGGGCGATTTCGTCGCACAGCCGGTGTTCCAGGCGGGGCAGATGCTGATCATCGTGATCTTTCTGTTCCTTCAGTCCTTCTGGTTCGGACTGGCGGGTGTGGCACTGATCCCGTTGCAGGCCTGGCTGATCCCGATGCTGCAACGGCAGATCAACCTGCTGAACAAGGAGCGGATCAAGGAGGTTCGCCATTTCGCCGCCGAGATCGGCGAGACCGCGGCGGGGATCACCGACCTGCGCACGAACGGCGGCTGGCGTTACAGGCTGGCGCAGTTCACCGACCGGCTGGGAAGGCTCTTCGAGGTGCGTTTCCGCATCTACCAGAAGAAATTCTTCATGAAGTTCCTCAACAACTTCATTACCCAGCTCACGCCGTTCTTCTTCTATGCCGTGGGCGGTTACCTCGCGATCAATGGGCAGATCACGGTGGGCGCATTGGTGGCCGCGCTTGCCGCCTACAAGGACCTGTCGAGCCCCTGGCGGGAGCTTCTGCTCTACTACAACCAAACGCAGGACATGTCGTTGCGCTGGGATATCGTGGTAGAGCGCTTCGCGCCGGACGGGATGGTCGACGAGACACTGTTCGAAGGGACGCCGGAGGAAATCCCGCATCTGAAGGGGGATATCGAGCTGACCAACGTCTCGGTGCGCGGGTCGGGGCGCGACATGATCCTGCAGGACATCACCCTGCATATCCCAGCCGGATCACAGGTTGCGCTGCAAATCCCCACCCAGTCGGAACGCACCGCCATGGCCGATCTTCTGACGCGGGAAATCGTGCCGACGCGCGGGCGCATCACCATGGCCGGACACGACCTGTCGCAGCTTCACCAGGCGGTGATCGCGGCGCGCATCGGGTCGGCCAATGCGCAACCCTACCTGTTTCAGGGCACCGTGGGGGATAACCTGCTCATGGCGCTCAGAACCAGCCCCAAGACGGTGCTCTGGGACCCCAAGCACAAGGACCGTGCGGGCATCGAGGCGCGGCGCGCCGGCAACAGTCCCGACAGCACACAGGCCGACTGGCTCGACCCTGCGCTGGCGGGGCTGAACACCACCGAGGACGTGCAGCACTTCTGGTACGAAATCACCACGGCGTTGGGCACGGCGGACGTTATTTTCGAGCGGATGCTGCATTCCCAGATGGACCCCGAGATACACCCCGAACTGGCCCGGCGTATCGTCGGCCTGCGTGACGAAATCGCTGCGCGGCTACGCGAAGAGGGGCTCGACAAGGTTGTCTACCGCTTCGATCCCGACAGCTTCAACCCCGCAGTACCCCTGGGCGGGAACCTGATGTTCGCAGCCCCCAAACGCGACATCAGCCAGCAGGGTTTGGTCGCGGAAAAAGGGTTCCTTGCCATGGTCATTGACCAGGGATTGGCCGCGCAGGGGATCGCGATTTCGCAGACTCTGGTCGAAACACTGCACGAGACATTCGGCCGCGATGGTACCGACCATCCGCTTTTTACCGCGCTGGGCATCGACGACGCGCTTTACGAGCGGCTTGTCGATATTGCCGCGCGGCGGCGCGAACAGGGGGACGAGGCGCTCTCGGAAGAGGAGTTCGCCCTGCTGCTCACGGTGCCCTTCGCCTTTACCGCCGAACAAATCGGCCCGTCTTTTCCAGAAAGCTTCAAGCAGGAAATCCTGCGCATCCGCCGAACCAAGGGGGCGCAGCTTCGCGATCAGGCTGGCGAACTCTTTGTGCCGATCGAACCGGAGAACTACCTGCCTCGGCTGACCATCCTTGAGAACCTGCTCTATGGCCGCGTCTCCTCGATGGCCGGGCTGCAAGCCGACCTCGTGCAGGACGTGGTGACGAAAGTGCTCGAGGAACACGGGCTGAAGCAGATGATTTCAGTCAATCTCTTCGACCAGGAAACCGCCATCGGCGGTGCGAACCTGCCGGTCGCTTTCCAGCAACGCGCCGCCTTTGGCCGCGCGGCGATCAAGCGGCCCGATGTGCTGGTGCTCAACCAGTCGCTGGTGGGCCACGACCCCGAAACGCAGGTGCAGATCCGCAAGCGCCTGAGCGCGCTGTTGCCTGACACAACGCAGATCTATCTCAACGACAGTTTCGCGCATCCCGAAGAATTCGACATGCATGTCGTGATCAACCAGGGTCGTATCGACGGGGTGGCACAGATCGAACCGGTCGAGGACGAAAGCAGCGCCTCGGGCGATCTGCGGCGCAAGCTGCGCATCATCAGCCGCAACGAGCTTTTTGCGACGCTCGATCCGCGCAGCCGCAGGCTGCTAGCCTTTGCGGCCCAGTGGTACAAGGCCGAGAAGGGCCAGCGCATCTTTACCGTGGGTGAGAGGGCCGATGCCGCCTACCTGTGCCTTTCGGGGCGGGCCGAACTCGGCGTGGTCGACGAAGGCGGTACCATGCGCCATGTCTCGGATGTGGTGCCGGGGCGGCTGATCGGCGATCTGGCGATCCTGATCCGCGAGCCGCGCCAGCTTGATCTTATCGCCACAGAGGACGCGACCTTCCTGCGGATCGGGGCGGACCAGTACCGTGCCGTTGTGGAAAGCGACCGCGACGTCCTGCTGAGCCTGCTGCGCAAGGTGGCTGGCTATCTGGCGGGGGCGTCGGACATCATGATGGCCGCGGGCCTCGAGGTGCCGCGCGAGATGGGGCCGCACCGAAGGGCCCTGCAGGCCGAGATCCCGGAAGAGGTCGAGGAATGAGCCGCGCGCCTGCCTATGCGCCGCACCGGCTCTTCGTCGCCCCGGCGCGCGCCTATCCACAGCTCTGGCGTCTTGGCGTCGGGCTCTTTCTGGCGACATTTGCCTATCTCGCGCTGAACCAGATCTTCTTCCGGGTGATCTACGGGCTGACGGCTGGGGCCAATTCCCGGCTGGTGGAGGATCTGCGTAGCGGCGCGACCCCGGTGGCGATGTATATACTGCTGTTCAGTTTTGTCTTCATGTCGGTCGGCGCGGGCTTGAGCGCGCGGGTCATGCACCATCGCAGTTTCGCAAGCCTTCTGGGGCCGCTCAACCTGTTGTGGCAACAATTCCGCGCGGTGTCTTTTGCAATGATCGCAGTGATGGCAGCGGTCTTCCTTCTGCCGCCCTACGACATGGGGGGCGACTATGTGCCCAACATGCCGCTGGGGCAATGGCTGGTCCTCCTGCTGCCCTCGCTCTTCTTCGTGCTGGTGCAGGTGAGCGCGGAGGAGATCGTCTTTCGCGGTTATGTCCAGCAGCAGCTTGCGGCGCGGTTCCGCTCGCCCCTTGTCTGGATGATACTTCCTTCCGTGCTCTTCGCCCTGGGTCATTACCTCCCCGATGCAGCTGGAGAAAACGCGCTGACCATCGCGCTCTGGGCTTGCACTTTCGGTGTGCTGATGGCGGATCTGACCGCGCGGGCCGGCACGCTGGGCCCCGCCATCGCGGTGCATTTCTGGAACAACGTCTCGGCCATCCTGATCGTTTCGCTGCCGGACGAACTGTCGGGGCTGGCGCTTTACCTCAGCCCCTTTTCGATGGACGACACCGAGGCGCTTCAGGCCTGGCTGCCGGTGGATTTCGCGATGATGTTCGTGCTGTGGCTGGCGGCGCGCGTAACGATCCGGCGCTGATTGCAATTCCGCCCCCCGAGGCGTATTTCAGGGCAAGACCATGACCCGAGGCCCCGCATGAACTGGATCACCAATTACGTCCGTCCCCGGATCAACTCGATCTTCTCGCGCCGCGAGACACCGGACAACCTGTGGACCAAGTGCGATGAATGCGGCACGATGCTGTTTCACCGCGAGGTGGCGGAGAACCTCAATGTCTGCACCAACTGCGGGCACCACATGCAGATCAGTCCGCGCGCGCGCTTCACCGCGCTGTTCGACGGGGGCATCTTTACCGAGGTCGCGGTGCCCAAACCGCCCGCCGACCCGCTGCATTTCCGCGATCAGAAGAAATACCCCGACCGGCTGAAGGCCGCGCAGAAGGAAACCGGCGAGGCCGAGGCGATGCTGGTCGCGCAGGGCGAGATCGGGCGCACGCCCATCGTGGCCGCGGCCCAGGACTTCAGCTTCATGGCCGGATCGATGGGGATGTACGTCGGCAACGCGATCATCGCCGCCGCCGAGGAGGCGGTAAAGTTGAAGCGGCCCCTGATCCTGTTCTCCGCCGCAGGGGGCGCGCGGATGCAGGAGGGTATTCTGAGCCTGATGCAGATGCCGCGCACGACCGTGGCGGTGCAGATGCTCAAAGAGGCGGGGCTGCCCTATATCGTGGTGCTGACGCATCCGACGACCGGGGGGGTCACGGCCAGCTACGCGATGCTGGGGGATGTGCATATCGCCGAGCCTAACGCGCTGATCTGCTTTGCCGGCCCCCGCGTGATCGAACAGACCATTCGCGAGAAGCTGCCCGACGGGTTCCAGCGCGCCGAATACCTGCTGGATCACGGGATGCTGGACCGCGTGACCCCGCGCACCGAGATGCGGGACGAGCTGATCACCATCACCCGGATGCTGCTGGGCCTGCCGCCCGCCGTGCGCGGTGACCTGCCGCCGCCGGAGGAAGGGGGCGAGCTGAACCACGCGTTGAGCGAGGACAAAGGGACCCCGGCGGATAAGCCCAAGAAATGAGCGCCGCGATACCGGCCCTGATCGGTGCGGGCCTTGGTGGCGTAATCTTTACAGTCTTATGGCTGAGCGGGATGAGCCGCGAGCGATCTGCGGGCGCGGTCATCCTTGTGGCGATTGCCGCCTTCTATCCCGTATTTGCCTTCGAGAACGGTGCGTGGGGGGACAGGATTTTTCACCTGTTCTTCTTCGCGCTGTTTCTTTGTCTTGCGCTTTGGGGATACCGCCGGTCGGCCCGTGCCGTTGCGCTGGGCATCGCGGGCCACGGGGTGTTTGACCTTGCGATCCTGCCGCTTTCGGCACCTACCCCTGACTGGTGGCCGACCTTCTGTGCGGGGCTCGATATCGTGCTTGGACTGGCGCTATTTCTATTGTGGAGAAAGGAGCGGCCCCTATGACAGCCCGGAATTCAGACGTCATCCTTGAGCGGATGATGGCGCTGCACCCCAAGGTGATCGACCTGACGCTGGACCGGATGTTCCGGATACTGGCGGCCTTGGGCAATCCGCAGGACAACCTGCCGACGATCGTGCATGTAGCCGGGACCAACGGCAAGGGATCGACCCAGGCAATGATCCGCGCGGGGCTGGAGGCGGCGGGCAAGACCGTGCATGCCTATACCTCGCCGCATCTGGCGCGCTTTCACGAGCGGATCAGGCTGGCGGGCGAGCTGATCGCCGAGGACGTACTGACGGCGGTATTGGATGAGTGCTATGCCGCGAACGGCGGCGAGAGCATCACCTATTTCGAGATCACCACGGCGGCGGCGCTGCTGGCGTTCTCAAGGGTACCTGCGGATTACACCCTGCTCGAGGTGGGGCTGGGCGGCAGGCTCGATGCGACGAACGTGACGGACAAGGTGGCGCTGTCCGTAGTCACGCCGGTCTCTCTCGACCATCAGCAGTTCCTGGGCGAGACCCTGCCAGAGATCGCGGGCGAGAAGGCGGGCATCATCAAGCGCGGGGTGCCCTGCGTGGTCGGCCCGCAGGAGGATGCGGCGCTGGAGGTGATCGAACGGGTCGCCGAGCGGCAGGGGGCGCCGCTGATGGTCTACGGTCAGCACTGGCATGTAGGTGTCGAGGCGGGGCGGATGGTGTTTCAGGACGAGCGCGGATTGCTTGATTTGCCGCTGCCGAATCTGCCGGGGCCGCACCAGGTGATGAACGCAGGGGCCGCGCTGGCGGCGCTGCGGCACTTCGGAATGGACGAGGCGGCCTGCGAGGCGGCGGTCACGCGCGCCTATTGGCCCGCGCGCATGCAACGGCTGCGCGAGGGGCCGCTGGTCGAGGCGGCGGGGCGTGCGGAGCTGTGGCTCGACGGTGGGCACAATCCGGCGGCGGGCGAGGCGCTGGCGGCTTATTTCGCGGGGGCGGGCGGGCGACCCCTGCACCTGATTTGCGGGATGCTGAATACCAAGGATGTGAAAGGCTACATGCGGCCGCTGGCACCGCATGTGGCCAGCCTGCATGCGGTGTCGATCCCCGGAGAAAAGGCTACGCTGACAGCGGCAGAGACTGCGGAGGCCGCGCGGGCGGCTGGCATCGACGCCGTGGAGGCGGAAAGCGTGGCGGCGGCGCTGGAGGATATCGTGGCCCGGCACCCCGATGCGCGGGTGCTGATCTGTGGCTCGCTGTATCTTGCGGGTGCCATTTTGCGACAGAACGGATAAATCGCGCAGGTCCCGTCCGATTTTACCCAAAATTAGTGTAATCTTCCCACAGTCCGGGTGCGGCTGGTCCGCAAGATAACCGGACAGAATTGAGGAAGAGGACGATGAAGCAGCAGGAATTCAGCACCCGGAATGCCCTTGGCGACAGCCGTGGCCTGTCTCAGGCGATCTTTGTCCTGATTGGTCTTGGCATCATCGCCGCAGGGCTCTGGTCGCTTTACATGGGGGATGCGCCCTATCACCCGGATGACCAGGTGTCGCGCGGGAACATCACGCTGGCGGCAGACTAGGCTTCCGCAGGACCGTCGCCCCAGCCGTCCGCCTGCATCTCGCGCAGGCGCGAGGCCGTGCGTTCGAATTCGAAAGTCCCCTCGCCCTCGATATAGAGCATTTCCGGCTGGGCGGCCGCTGAACAGATCAGCCGCACGCGCGCCTCGTAAAGCGCGTCGATCAGGGTCACAAAACGGCGCGCCTCGTTGAAGTTCGACCGGCTGAGCGTCGGGATATCGTCGATCAGCAATACCCGCACCGCCTCGGCCAGCGCGAGGTAGTCGGCGGCCCCCAGCGGCCTGCCGCAGAGTTCGTGAAAGCGCGCGCGGGCCATGCCGTTGTGATAGCGCGGGATTTCCACGTCGCGCCCCTTGACCCGCAGCACCAGCGGCGCGCCGGGACCACCTGCGAGATCGGCCCAGACCGCGTCCATCGCGGCGCGGCTTTCGGCGTTGACGGGGGTGAAATAGACCTGCGTGCCCGACAGCCTGTCCTGCCGGTAGTCGCGCGGGCTGACCAGTTCGTGCACGACCATGCGGTCCTTGATCAGCTGGATGAAGGGCAAGAAGAGGTTGCGGTTGAGCCCGTCCTTGTAAAGGTCGTCCGGCACCCGGTTCGATGTGGTGACGACCACCACACCGGCGGCAAAGAGTTTTTCGAACAGCCGCCCGACGATCATCGCGTCGGTGATGTCGGTGATCTGCATCTCGTCGAAGGCCAGAAGGCGGACGGATTTCGCCACATCGGCGGCAACGGGGCTGATCGCATCGTCCACGCCGGTCTTGCGGGCCTCGTGCATGGCGTTGTGGATTTCCTGCATGAAGGCATGAAAATGCACGCGCCGCGCGGGGATGTCGCCCAGCGTTTCGACGAACATGTCCATCAGCATCGACTTGCCGCGCCCAACGCCACCCCAGAGGTAGAGCCCCTTGGGCGGTTCGGGCGCCTTGCGGAAGAGGCCTTTCTTGACCGGCTTTTGCAGCGCCTCGCGGATGCGGTCGAATTCGTGCAGCGCGGCCTCCTGCGCGGGGTCGGGATGCAGGTGGCCCTCGGCGATCCGGGCGTCATATGTGGCACGCAGAACCATGGGGTCAGCCATAGAGGGTTTTCCGGCGGATGGGAATTTGAAACCGGAGTGATGGGGCAAGTCTTTGGGTCACTTAAGAATATTTGACGCAGGCCATCAGAAAGCTTGATTTGACGCTGGTGGCAAAGCCGATAGTCTGCGCCGACGCCTTTTAGGATCGCGCCATGACCGCACGTGCCCCCCTGTTTACTCCCGTCCTGATCGTCAGCTGCGCGATCATCCTCGTCAGCGTTGCCGTGCGCGCGTCCTTTGGCGTGTTCCAGATCCCGATTGCAGAGGAATTCGGCTGGCTGCGGGCGGAGTTTTCGCTGGCCATCGCGATCCAGAACCTCGCCTGGGGGATCGGGCAGCCGATCTTTGGCGCGCTGGCGGAAAAGATCGGCGACCGACGGGCCATCGTGATCGGGTCGGTGATCTATGCGCTGGGGCTGCTCTTGTCGGCCAATTCGCTGACGCCGCTTGAGCATCAGGCCTATGCCTGGCTGGTCGGTTTCGGGATCGCCGGGACGGGGTTCGGCGTGATCCTGGCCGTGGTGGGGCGCGCCTCCTCGGACGAGCATCGCTCGATGAGCCTTGCCATCGCCACGGCGGCGGGCAGCGCCGGTCAGGTGTTCGGCGCGCCGGTGGCCGAATGGCTTCTGGGCTTCATGTCCTGGCAAATGGTTTTCGTGGTCTTCGCCGGGGCGATCCTGCTGATGCTGCTGACCTTGCCGATGATGCGCGCACCCGCGCTGGCCAGCCGCGCGGAGCTGGAAGAAAGCCTTGGCGAAATCCTCGGCAAGGCGTTCCGCGATCCCTCCTACACGATGATCTTTCTGGGGTTCTTTTCCTGTGGCTACCAGTTGGGGTTCATCACAGCGCATTTCCCCGCCTTCGTGACCGAGCTGTGCGGTCCGATCCTCGCCGGCGGCGTGTTGCACAACATCGGCATCACCACGACAAGCGCGCTGGGGGCGGTGGCGATTTCGCTCATCGGGCTTGCGAATATCGCGGGCACGCTGACGGCGGGCTGGGCGGGCAAGCGGTTTTCCAAGAAATACCTGCTGGCGGGCATCTACACCGGCCGTACGGTCGCGGCGGCGCTGTTCATCATGTTCCCGATCACGCCGGTCACCGTCATCGTCTTTTCGGTTGTCATGGGGGCGCTGTGGCTGGCGACCGTGCCGCTGACCTCGGGGCTTGTCGCGCATATCTACGGGCTGCGTTACATGGGGACGCTTTATGGGATCGTCTTTTTCTCGCACCAGCTGGGCAGTTTCCTGGGTGTGTGGCTGGGGGGGCGGATGTACGACGCCTATGGCGATTACACCGCGGTCTGGTGGATAGGCGTCGCGGTCGGCGCCTTTAGCGCCATCGTGCATCTGCCGATCCGGGAGCGGCGGCTGGAAGGGCTGGTCACGGCCTGAGCGGGAGGTGATGGGCTAACCCGAAAATCCGCTTTTCCGCCTCATCACGGAAAAGAGAGCTCTAGCCGCGCGCGTCCTCGAGGATCATGTCGCTGGCCTTTTCCCCAATCATGATCGCGGGCGCGTTGGTGTTGCCCGAGACGATCTCGGGCATGATCGAACAATCGGCCACCCTCAGCCCCGCGATGCCGTGTACGCGCAAGCGCGCGTCAACCACCGCGTCTTTGCCGTCGCCCATCTTGCAGGTACCGGTGGGGTGATAAATCGAGGCGGTGTTGTTGCGTGCCCAGTCGAGCGTCGCCTCGTAGTCGTTCATGTCGAGGCTGGGGTTCGGGCGGAATTCCTCGGATATCTTCGAGGTCAACGGCGCGTGGCGGGCGATACGGCGGGCGATGTTCACGCCTTCGACGATGGTGTCGCAATCGGTCTTGGTCGACAGGTAGTTCGGAATGATTGCCGGGTAGTCACGGGGTACGGCGCTTTTCAGCCTGATCTCGCCCCGGCTTTCGGGGCGCAGCTGGCAGACCGACATGGTAAAGGCCGAGAACTTGTCGGCCCCCTTGCCGGGGTTCTCGGCTGACAGCGGCTGGACGTGGAACTGGATGTCGGGGGTTTCGAGGTCTTCGCAAGTTTTCATGAAACCGGTGGCAAGGCTCGCCGCCATGGTCATGGGGCCTGCGCGGAACAAAAGGTATTTGAGCCCGATGCGCGCCTGCCCCATCAGGGTCGAGACCTCGTCGTTGAGCGTGGGTTCGTTGCACTTGTAGACAAGCCGCGCCTGCAGGTGGTCCTGCATGTTCTTGCCCACGCCGGGCAGGTCGCGCAGCACCTCGATCCCGTGTTCGGACAGTTGCTCCGCCTCGCCGATCCCCGAAAGCATCAACAGTTGCGGCGAGTTGATCGACCCGCCTGACAGGACGATTTCGCGGTTGGCCCTGATCGTCTGGATCTGACCGCCCCGGTCGGCATAGCTGACGCCGGTGGCGCGGTTGTTCTCGATGATGATCCTGTCGACCTGCGCATGGGTGATGATCCGCAGGTTGGGGCGCTTGCGGGCCGGGTTGAGATAGGCCACGGCGGATGAACAGCGCCGCGCGTTCTTGGCGGTCAGCTGGAAGAACCCCACGCCTTCCTGATCGGCACCGTTGTAGTCGGGGTTGAACTTGTAGCCCGCTGCCTGTGCCGCCGCGACCCATGCGTCGGTGATCGGGCGCTGGATGCGCATGTTGGAAACCGACAGCGGCCCCTTGTCGCCGTGGAATTCGTCCGCGCCGCGTTCGTTGTTCTCGGCCCGTTTGAAAAGCGGCAGCACGTCGTCCCAGCCCCAGCCGACATTGCCCATCTGACGCCAGCGGTCGTAATCCTGCGACTGGCCGCGCACGTAGAGCAGGCCGTTGAGAGAAGATGAGCCGCCCAGCACCTTGCCGCGCGGCCATTCGATGGAACGCCCGTTCAGCCCCGGATCGGGTTCCGTCTTGTAGCACCAGTCGACGGATGGATTGTGGATCGTCTTGAAGTAGCCGACGGGGATATGAATCCAGGGGTTCAGGTCTCGCCCCCCGGCTTCGAGAAGGACCACCTTGTTCTTCGGGTCGGCGCTCAGCCGGTTGGCCAGGACACATCCGGCCGAACCGGCCCCGATCACAATAAAATCCGCGTCCATGTCAAAATCCTCCTCACCACTGAAGAAAATTCTATACAGATGCCCGATTCCGCGCTAGTCTTTTTTGAAACTACAAGTCTCATTAATTGAAAATTGTGCTTCAACGGGAGGAACCAACATGAAGGTACAAGACAAACTGAAGGGCATTTCACGCCGGGACCTGTTTCGCCTTGCGGGTCAGTACGGCATGTCGTCGACGCTTCTTGCGGCGGGCAGCTTCGGGGGGGCGATGAGCCTTGCCAACCTCGCACAGGCGGCAGAATCGACCTACGAGAAGCGTTTCGCCAAAGAGCCGAAATTCACCTTCAAGTTCGGAGCGGCAGGCTTCAACCAGCGTAACCTATTGATTGAGCGGGCAGGTTGCCTTGAGTTCGCCCGCGATCTGGAAAGCCGGACCGACGGTGAAATCCGTGTCGAATTCATCGGCGACAACCAGATCTGCGGCCAGACCTCCTGCGTGGAAAAGACCCAGCAGGGCATCGTGGAAATCTACGCAGCCTCCACCCAGAACTCCGCCGGCGGCGCGCCATATCTCAACGTGCTGGACTATGCCTACATGTTCCCGTCCCGCGCGGCGCAGTACTACTTCCTCTACCATCCCGATTCGCAGAAGCTGCTGCGCGAGCCTTATGAAAAGCGCCACGGCCTGAAGTTCCTCTTCTCTCATGCCGAACTGCGCGGCATCCAGCTGGGCCTCGCCTGGCAGGATCGTGACACCGTGACCTCCATCGAACAGCTCTTCGGCACCAAGAACCGGGTGACGGGCACGCAGCTTGGCCGGATCGCCATGCAGGCGCTGAACCTGAACCCGGTGCCCGTGGCCTGGGAAGAAACGCTCGACGGTCTCAAGCAGGGCCTGATCGACGGGGCCGAGACCTGGGCATCCGCCGTGGCCTATGCCAACATGTCGCCGGTCGTCTCGCAGTCCGTCGACCTGCGCTTCTTCTGCGGCACCGAGCATACCGCGATGTCCGCTTCCGCCTTCGACTCGCTGGGTGGCGAGCTGCAGGATGCGGTGATGGAATCTGCCTACCTCGCGCAGGTCCATGTACAGGCGGCAAACGAGGCGGCGCTGGTCAACACCGTCGGGGCCTCCAACCCGCAGGGTCCGAACACGATCTTCGCCCAGAACAACGTCCGCGTGGCGAGCCTGTCGGCGGAAGAGATCAAGAAGGCCGAGGAAATGTGCTCGCCCGAGTTCCAGCCCCAGCTCTGGGAAGAGTGGCGCGAGCGTCTCAACGCCTGGTCCGGCGGTCTCGACACCTACCAGGAGATCTACAACATCGCGCGCGAAATCCCGGTCGATACCCTCGCCGAGAACGTCGAGCCGCGCCGGTGGTGGAAAGCCTGATCCCAATCGGATTACTCTAAGACCAAGGTCGGCCTGTTGCGGGCCGACCTTTACACAGCCGGTCGTCGGGAGGGCGGCCGATCATGTCATGGGAGGGGACCGTCATGTCTGTCATGGCTGACGTTGGCACCATCATCACGTCAACGCTGACTGGTGATATCACTTTTTCGACCGTTCAGGCCTATCGCTCGCCCGCCGCGTGGTGGGTGTTCACGCCCGTTACCTTGCTGGGGGGTCTGCTGGTCTACTGGATATACAAGAAGGTGCCATTTCTCGACCGCCACCTCGAGCGGACGATCGTGGTTTATACCTACATCGTCATCGCACTGATCATCTTCACCGGCGTGATACAGCGCTTCGGTCCGAATTTCTCGTGGTTCCCGGAGGCCTGGGCGGGACAGCCTGCCTGGTCCACGACGATCCCGCCGCTGCTCTTCATGGTCATGGCCTGGTATGGCTGCGCCTTCAACGTGCGCCTCAGGACGCACCTCAGCTTCAATGAATTCCGTTCGAACATGGGTCCCTCTGGCCAGATCATGTTGCTGGTGATGGACGCGATCCTCTGGATGGGCTTTTGCATCATCGTCGTGACGACCACGGCACGCGTCACGGTGAACTCTTTCGACAACTTCCAGATCGTGCTGGGCACCGACAACCTCATGCAATGGAAATTCCTGATCACCGTGCCCATCGCCTTCCTGTTGATGGCCGGACGCGTCTGGGAAAACCTCTTTGAAGACCTCAAGAAATACCGCGCGGGCGAGCCGCTGATCGAGCAGGCAGTGATCGGAGGGGATGTGTGATGACTGACGGAACCTGGATTACGCTGATCTCTCTGGGGGTCACCTTTCTGTTCATGATGGGCGTGCCCGTGCTCTTGGTGATCTTCTACTGGGTGGTGGGCTGCTCCTTCGTGATGGGCCTCACACTCGACAACACCGGGGCCGAGCTGATGAACGTCTTCAACAAGGGCTTTGCCCTGTTGGCCATGCCGCTTTTCATCCTGACCGGCGACCTCATCAACAAGTCGGGCATCGCGCGGCGCCTTTCGAATTTCGCCTATGCCTGTCTTGGCTGGCTGCGCGGCGGGCTTGCCATGGCCTCCATTGGGGCCTGCGGTCTGTTCGCCGCGATCTCGGGCTCGAACTCGGCCACGACGGCAACCATCGGCTCCATGCTGCATCCCGAGATGGTCAAGGGCAACTACGACGAACGCTTTTCGGCGGCGACCGCCGCGGCGGGCGGCACGGTCGGGATCATCATTCCGCCGTCGATCATCTTCATCGTCTACGGCTTTCTGATGAACCTGCCGATCTCGGACCTGTTCATCGCGGGGATCGTTCCGGGAACCCTGATGGTGCTGGCGATGATGGTCGCGTGTTTCATCGTCTGCTACATCAACAAATGGGGCTTCCTGATCACACTCTCGCCCTGGCGCGTGTTCAAGACCGCCGTGGGCGCCTGGCTTGGCTTCTTTGCCATCGGCCTCGTGCTCTGGGGTATCTACACGGGCAAGTTCTCCCCGACCGAGGCGGCGGGCGTGACGGTTGGCTTCTGTATCCTCGTGGGCCTGATCTCGTACCCGCTGAACAAGCTGATGCACAACAAGCCCGAAACACCCGTCGAGGAAAGCTCGCTCGTCTCGATGGTCGTGGTGGAAGGGTTCAAATTCCAGGAAATCCCGTCGATCGTCGTCCGTTCGGCGCAGATCACAGGGATCCTGGCGCCGCTGATCGCCGTGTCTGTCGTCATGCAGCAGATCCTCTCGTTGCTGGGGGCGCAGCAGGTGATCGGCGGTTTCGTCACGGGGATGGGCGGATACTACCCTGTGCTCTTTACCGCGATGGCGATCGTTTTCGTCTCGGGCATGATTCTGGAATCACTTCCCGTCACAATTATCCTCGCGCCGATCCTCGCACCCATCGCGCATTCCGTCGGTGTCGACCCGATCCAATTCGCGGTGATCTTCCTCGTCGGGGCGTCAATCGGATTTATCACGCCACCCTATGGCCTTAACCTTTACGTGGCCTCGGGTGTGACGGGCGTGCCCTATTTCCGACTGCTCAGATATGCGACGGTTTACCTTGTATCGCTGGTCATAGTCTGGTTCTGTGTCGCGATCTTCCCGTCTTTGTCCAAGACGCTGCTTCCCGGTGGGTATTTATTCGAGCTCTTGTCAGGGTTGGGTGGATCGTCATAAGACACGCCAAAGATGAAAAGCCCGACAGGATAAGGTGGCCATGCCCGACGCGAGCAGCTCAGACAAAGCGATCCCGACGAACCTGAGATTGCTGCTGCTGCTCGAAGAGGTTGCCAGCGTGGGCGTGCCCGTCACGCCCACCGCCGCGAACGAGGTCCTGGGCCTGCCCAAGCCCACCGTGCACCGTCTGTTTCACCGGCTGGAGGAGGAAGGGTTCCTTCAGCGCGACATTGACGGGCGGTCCTACGCCGCCGGGTTGCGGCTGCGCAAACTGGCGGCAAACGTGCTGTCCTCGTCAAGGCTGCGCGCGGTGCGCCTCGCCGTGCTGAACGCCCTGACCGAGGACGTGGGAGAGACCTGCAACCTCGCCACGCCGGAACGCGACGGGATGATCTATATCGACCGGGTGGAAACCAAGTGGCCGCTGCGGATCCAGCTGCCGGTCGGGACAACCGTGCCGTTCCATTGCACGGCCAGCGGCAAGATGTATCTGTCCTCGCTGCCACCCCGGCACCTGTCGAAATACCTCGCCAGCGCGGTCCTTGATGCGCATACCTCAAAGACGCTGACCGATCCCGATACCATCGTGGCCGAGATCGAGTCCGTCCGCGAGAACGATTATTCGACCGACAACGAGGAATTCATGGAAGGGATGGTGGCGATCGCCGTGCCGATCCGTGACGATCTGGGGCGGCTGATGTCGACGCTGTCCGTTCACGCGCCGACGCAGCGGATCAGCCTTGAGGAGTTGAAGGGTCATCTGGAACGGCTCCGCACGGCGGCGGCTGACCTAGCCGAGATGATGCTGCGCTGAGCCGCGCTGCCAGCCGTCTTCGAACTCAATCCCCGACACGCCCGCCAGCCGCTTGATCCGCTCTAGCTCGGCCTCGAAAGCCGCCTGCCGCGCCTTGCCCCAGCGGATGTTCCCCTCGGACCAGAGCCCGCGGACGCGAAGTACATCCTCATCGCGGAAGGCCTTCATATCGACGCGACCGACCAGCCGGTCACCCTGCAGGATGGGAAAGACGTAGTAGCCAAAGGTCCGCTGTGCTTCGGGGACGAAAACTTCGATCCGGTAGTTGAACCCGAAAAGCCGCTCCGCCCGCTTGCGGTCTCGCAAGGCAGGGTCGAAGGGGCTGAGGATGCGCAAGCGGTTCGTGGGCTCAATGCCAAGCGCGGGATCGTCGGCAAGCCCGGGCCGCGCATAGGCCAGCTTGACGCTCCCATCCGCGCAGGTGATCTGCACCTGCTCCAGCCGTCCGGCGTCACATTCCGCCTCGCACCACGCCTTCGCCTCTGCGGGCGTGACATGCGCCCAGAACGCCGCCAGTTCCCCGTGCGTGCCAAAGCTCAGTCGCGCCAGCGCCTCATCGCAGCACCAGTTGATCACTTCGGCCGTATGCAGCGTATTGGACGGATCGCACAAATGCTCCTCCAGCACCCGCTCCGTCAGGTCATAGCGCTTCTGGAACCCTTCGCGCCCTACCACGCACAGCGCCCCGCTGCGCCAGAGATACTCCAGCGCGGTCTTGGACGGATGCCAGTCCCACCAGCCGCCCGACCCGCGCGCCTCGTCCTTGCCCACATCCGATGAACAGACCGGCCCGTGTTCCCTGATCTGGTCAAGCACCGTCTGGAACTGCTTCTCGAACCCCTCGCGGCGGTCCTTGCTCCAACGCGATTTCAACCGCTCCGCGTCGCGCCGACGGCGCAATTCCCATTGCGGATAGAACCGCATGGGGATTACGGCAGCATCGTGGGTCCAGTGCTCGAAAAGCTTGCGGTCCTTTTCGTAAAGCTTCTTCAGCGCCTCCGGCCTGTAGCGCGGGCGGCGCGAAAAGAGGATCAGGTCATGCGCCCGCGCAACCGTGTTGATGCTGTCGAGCTGCACAAAGCCGAGGCTTTCGATCATCTCCAAAAGATCATCGCCCGAGGCCGCCCCCTGAGGGGTCTCCGACAAACGGTGACGGTCCAGAAAGACGCGCCGCGCCTCGGCGTTCGTCAGCGTCAGCACGTCAGCGGCGACGGCGGCGCAGAGTGTCCCCGTAGGTCAGCGTCGGGGTCAGCGTCACCTGTTCGGGCACGTCGGGGTCGGGATCGTCGGAGGTCCGGTTCAGGATGATCCGCGCCGCCGCCTGCCCGATCTCGGCGCGGCAGGCGTCCATCGTGGCCAGTTGCCGGGGCAGCCCCTCCAGCAATTCGACACCGTTGAACCCGGCAAGCCCGATCTGGCCGGGGATGTCGATCCCCTGATCCAGCAGGTACAGCAACCCGCCCGCACCAATCATGTCGTTGGAATAATACAGAAAATCCAGATCCGGCGAGCGTTCCAGCATCTCCTGTGTCATCTCCCGCCCCTTGGCGAGCGCCGAGCCACCGGAATAGAAGGCGCGGTCCTCGATCTCGATCCCCGCCTTGGCAAGCCCCTCTGTAAACCCCTCGAACCGCTTCCGCGCCCGGTGGTCGAGCGGCATCTTGGTCCCCATGAACCCGATGTGCTCATACCCTTCCTTGAGGATCGCCGCCGCCATCTCGCGCCCCGCGCGGCGATGGGAAATACCGACCATCGCATCCACGGGTTTGCCGTCCGTGTCCATGATCTCCACCACGGGAATGCCTGCGTTTGACAGCATCGCCCGCGTTGCATCCGAATGCTCAAGCCCCGCGATGATCACCCCCGAGGGCCGCCAGGACAGCATCTCGTAAAGCACGCGCTCTTCCTTTTCCGGCATGTAATCGGTGACACCCACGACAGGCTGCAAGGGCGTGTCCTCCAGCACCTGGTTCACCCCGTTCAGCACCTCAGGGAACACCATGTTCGACAGCGACGGGATGATCACCGCCACAAGGTTCACCCGCTGCGAGGCGAGCGACCCTGCGATCTGGTTCGGCACATAGCCAAGCTCTTTCGCGGCGGCGAGCACCTTGTTCCGCGTCGCCTCCGAGACATCGCCCCTGTTGCGCAGCACCCGGCTGACGGTCATTTCGGAAACGCCGCAGGCGTCGGAGACATCCCGCAGGGTCAGCGGGCGTTTGGCAGGAGTGGTCAATCGGGGGCACCTTTCTGTTACGTCTAACAGTTAGCGCGAACATGGCGCCCCAATCAAGCGCCGCGGAAAATCGAGATCAGACGATGACAAGCTGGCCACGCTTGGGTAAACCGGGGCGCGTGGTCCCGTGGCTCAACTGGATAGAGCAGCCCCCTCCTAAGGGGCAGGTTGCAGGTTCGAATCCTGCCGGGATCACCACTGTAGCCGGCTATATCCCCAGCGTCGCCTCGACCGCCCGCTTCCACGCGGCATAGCGCCTGTCGCGCGTCTCGGCATCCATGTCCGGTGTGAACGTCCTATCCACCGCCCAACTGTCGGCAAAGCCCTGCATGTCCGGATAAATCCCCGCCCGTTGCCCCGCCAGCCATGCCGCCCCCATGGCGGTTGTCTCCAGCACTTCGGGGCGATCGACAGGGGCGTCGATGATGTCGGACAGGAACTGCATCGCCCAGTCGCTGGCGCTCATCCCCCCATCCACGCGCAGGGTGGCCGAGGCACCGTGGCCCTGCCAGTCGGCGCGCATGGCTTCCAGCAGGTCACGGGTCTGGAAGCCCACGCTTTCCAGGGCCGCACGGGCGAATTCGGCCGGGCCGGAACTGCGCGTCAGGCCAAAGACAGCCCCCCGACAGTCGGCGTTCCAGTAGGGTGCCCCGAGGCCCGTGAAGGCGGGAACGATGATGACGTCCTGCTGCGGGTCGGCCTTGTCGGCAAGTGCGGCAGTGTCGGCGGCGTTCTGGATGATCCCCAGCGCATCGCGCAACCATTGGACCACGGCCCCGGCGACAAAGATCGAACCTTCAAGGGCATAGGTGGGCTTGCCGTCCATCTGGTAGGCGATGGTGGTGAGCAAGCGGTTCTGAGACGCAACAGGGGTATCACCGGTGTTCAGCAATGCAAAACATCCGGTCCCGTATGTTGATTTCAGCATCCCCGGCTCGAAACAGGCCTGACCGATGGTGGCCGCCTGCTGGTCGCCCGCCACGCCAAGGATCGGCAGCGCGGCACCGAGGTGCTCTTCAGCCGTGGTGCCGAAGTCTGCGGCGCAGTCCTTTACCTCCGGCAGCATCTCCATCGGAATATCGAAAAGGCCGCAGATGGTGCTGCTCCAGCGCCCTTCGTGAATATCGTAAAGGAGGGTGCGTGCGGCATTGGTAGCATCGGTCACATGGGCAGCACCGTTGGTCAGCTTCCAGATCAGGAAACTGTCCACCGTGCCGAACAGCAACTCTCCCCTTGCCGCCCGCTCCCGCGCGTCCTCATGCTGGTCGAGGATCCATTTCAGCTTGGTGCCCGAGAAATAGGGATCGGCCAGAAGCCCTGTCTTGGCGGTGATCATCTTGTCGTGCCCCGCCTCGCGCAGCTCGCGACAGTACGCTGCCGTGCGGCGATCCTGCCAGACAATCGCGCGGTGGATCGCCTCCCCGGTCGTGGCGTCCCAGACAACGGTTGTCTCGCGCTGGTTGGTGATACCGATCGCGGCGATATCGGCGGGTGTCAGCCCGGCCTTCACGATGGCCTCGCGGCAGGTCTCGACGGTGGTGCGCCAGAGGTCCTCGGCATCGTGCTCGACCCAGCCGCTCTGGGGGAAATGCTGGGTGAATTCCTGCTGTGCTGTGGCCGTCACCCTGAGGTCGGCATCGAAGATCAGCGCTCGCGACGAGGTCGTTCCCTGGTCGATGGCGAGGATATGTGTCATGGCAGCCCCTTCATTGCGGGCCGCGATGGTGTGCGGCAAGGGGGCGGCTGTCAAGCGGTGCGCTGCATCCAATCGTCCAGGGCTCGCGCCTCATCCGCGCTCAAGCGCAGACCCATCTTGGACCGCCGCCAGAGAACGTCTTCGGCGGTGCGCGCGTATTCGCGCGCCATCAGCCAGCGCACCTCGGCCTCCGTGAGGTTGAAACCGAAATTCCTGCCCATGTCTTCAGTGGTCTTCGCCTCGCCCAGGATGTCGCGGCTTTCCGTGCCATAGGCACGGACGAGGCGTTTCGCCCAGCGAGCGTCGAGGAAAGGATAGTCCCGTTGCAGACGGGCGATCAGGCTGTCGACATCACCCACGCCGAAATCTCCGCCGGGGAGCGGCACTCCGGCTGTCCAATGCCCCTTCATTCCCTGAAAGAAGGGCGCGACCTTGTCCATCGTGTCCTCGGCCAGCTTGCGGTAGGTGGTGATCTTGCCGCCGAAGATATTCAGGATCGGCGCCCCGCCCGTGGCGTCTACCTTGAGCGTGTAGTCCCGCGTGGCCGCCGCGGCAGAGCTTGCCCCGTCATCGTAAAGCGGACGCACGCCAGAGTAGGTCCAGACGACGTCCTGTGCCGTCAACTTCTCCTTGAAATATCCGTTGGCGAAATCCAGCAGATACTGCTGCTCCTCGGGCGTGCAGTCAGGTTTGAGGTTCGGATCGGGGTGGTCCGCATCGGTGGTGCCGATCAGGGTAAAATCGGTCTCGTAGGGAATGGCAAAGATGATCCGCCCGTCGGTGCCCTGAAAGAAATAGCACTTGTCGTGATCGAAAAGGCGGCGGGTCACGATATGGCTGCCGCGCACAAGCCGCACGCCCTCGGATGAATTGACGCGCACCTTGCCGTGGATGATGTCGCCAACCCACGGACCGCCCGCGTTGATCAGCATCCGGGCGCGGTGGATTTCCGTGTCGCCTAGGGGACCTTCCGTCGTCACCTCCCAGATGTCGCCAGCGCGGGCGGCAGAGAGAACCTTGGTCCGCGTCATGATATGCGCGCCGCGTTCCTCTGCATCGCGGGCATTCAAAACGACAAGCCGCGAATCCTCGACCCAGCAGTCGGAATACTCAAAGGCCTTCTTGTACTTGTCCTGAAGCGGCGCGCCCTCGGGTGTCCCCTTAAGAGATATCGTCTTGGCTCCCGGCAGGATCTCGCGCCCGCCGAGGTTGTCGTAAAGAAACAGCCCCAGCCGGATCAGCCAAGCGGGCCGCTTGCCGCGCGTCCAGGGCATGAAGATATTGAGCAGTTTCGACGTGGGCGTCCCACCCTCAAATCGCATGTCCTTGTGGTAGGGCAGCACGAAGCGCATGGGCCAGGAGATATGCGGCATGGCCTTGAGCAGCGTCTCGCGCTCCTCCAGCGCGTGGCGCACGAGGTTGATCTCGAAATACTCAAGATACCGCAACCCACCGTGGAACAGCTTGGTAGAGGCAGAAGAGGTGGCAGACGCCAGATCGTTCATTTCCGCCAGGGCCACGGACATGCCCCGCCCTGCCGCATCACGGGCGATACCGCAGCCGTTGATGCCGCCGCCGATGATAAAGAGGTCGTAGGTTTTGTCCGACGTTTCCGCCACGGGTCCACCTCTGAGACAGTGTTATGGCGCACATAGCGCAGGTGACACGAGGGGGCAAATAAGAGCGTGATGAGAGATCAGGGCACACAGTCGGTTTTGGGAAGCCGACGCAGAAGGTCCGCGAACAGACCTTCGGCGTCCATGGGCTGGCGGGACGGGCCGATTTGACCTGGGTCAATGGAGAATAGCTCTCTGGTGTAGTGTCCAATCAAGGAATTTCCGACGCGGGTAACAGACACCAGGTATCGCCATAGGATATGCATTTCAGTCTTCCTAAAGCATTGGGGTATTTGATCGGCGGGCTCTGGACCGGCTGGGGTGGACGCGGGCGCATAGAAGCGACGCAACTCCGGCACCTGCGCCGGCTCGTCGACAAAGCGCGTCGCGACTCGCCGCTGTTTCGCAGGCTCTACGCCGAATTGCCACCGTCAGATAGGATCGAACTCCGCGACCTGCCGGTGACACGCAAACCCCAGCTCATGGCGGAATTCGACGACTGGCTGACCATCCGTTCCCTTCCCCTCGAAAGGGCCCGCGAACATCTCCGGGACATGCATAAGGTTGGCGTCCCGATCGAGGATGTCGCCGTCTTTCAGACCTCCGGGACATCGGGCGAACCGGCTGTCATCGTCTTGTCCGAATCCTTTGTGGAATATGCCTATGGCATCATGCTGGCACGGTTCGAACGATACCACCGGAAACTCGTGCGGGATCTCCGCAAGCTGGGTGACAGGGTAACGATCACCGGCGGCAACGGTCACTTCGCCGGAAACGGGTTCAACAAACTGGTACAGCGCCTGAACCCGCGGCTTGCCAAGGGTTTTGGAGTGACCTTTGTCGAAGCGGAACAGCCGATTGGTCAGCTCGTTGAAAGACTGAATGCGATTGGAAAGATCGCCTGGGTCGTGACTTACCCCAGCATGCTGGCCATCCTCGTCCGGGAAAAGGAGGCCGGCCGGCTGCGGATCGAACCTGCGCTGATTACCACCGGAGGCGAGACGCTCACCGACGACCTGCGCGAGCGGGTCCGGCGCGCGTTTCCGTCGCTGAAATACGGCATTGCCGATCCCTATGGCTGCACCGAGTGCCTGGCGCTTTCCTTCGAGTGCAGCCACAGCCGAAAGCATGTGAACGAAGACTGGGTGATCCTAGAAGCGGTCAACGAGGCGATGCAGCCCGTTCCAGATGGGACGTTGTCGGCGACCGTTCTGCTGACGGTGCTTGCCAATGAGGTTCAGCCTGTCATCCGCTATGATCTGGGCGACTGTGTCCGGTTCGACAAGGACCCCTGCCCCTGCGGCTCGCCGTTTCGCAGCTTTCAGGTGGAGGGACGCCAGGCGACCCTCGTTCGCGTGGGCGGGGTAACCCTGTCGCCACTGGTCTTCGATCTTGAACACGACCAGGCAGAGCGCGTCCAACTGGTCCAGACCGGCGCTTTCGACTTCAAACTGCGGATACAACTCGCCAAAGGCGCCGCGGCAGAACCTGTTTTTCAGGACGTCATTGCAGCGGTGATGCGGGTCTTTCGCGACAACGGTCTGGACGATGTCACAGTCAGGGCGAGCGATGCACCTCCTGAATTCACTGCGAGCGGCAAATTCCACGAAGTTGTCCCGCTACGAAGCACCGCCCCGCGAGGATGACCCAACCCGGTGCCCGCCATCTGATTTCAGGGCGAGCAGGCCTGTGTCTCTCACCTCCGTACTACAGGATAGCTTTCCCCTGCTCGAAGCCAACATCCATCTCCGACCGGTTCGGGAATGACCACCACCTGCTCTTGATCAACGACCCTAGCGTAAACTTCCGCCTATGGCGCAGGGTGACGCCGCCATATCCTCGGTCACGCAGGCGGAAGCAGCACCAGTTTCCCGATATGTCGCTTCGTCTGGAAGTCCCGCTGCGCATCGGCGATCCGGTCCAGCGGGTAGGTCCCGGCCAGAAGGGGTCTTATCTCTCCCCTCTCGATATAGGCCACAAGGTTCCGAAAGACCGGTTCGTCCCAGGCCGTGCAGCCGATAAGCGTGATGTCCTTGAGGTACATGTCCCGCATGTCCAACGCCACCATGGGCCCCGCAATCGCACCCGAGGATGCATAACGCCCGCCCCGCCGCAGCAGCTTCAGCATTGTCGGAAACCCCGCGCCCGCCACGTTGTCGATCACGACGTCCACGCTTTCCGCCCCCAGCGCCTCCAGCAGATCATCCTCACGCGTGAGCACCCGGTCCGCCCCGATGCCGGCCACCGCGTCCCGCTTTTCGGCGCTCGTGATCGCGATCACCTCCGCCCCCCGCCGCTTGACCAGCTGAACAAGCGCTGACCCGACACCGCCCGAAGCCCCCGGCACCAGCACCCGCATGCCCGCGCCAACACCAGCGCGATGCACCATGTTCTCCGCCGTTCCATAGGCACAGGGGATCGTCGCGAGTTCCGCATCGGTCCAGTCGCAGTCCACCGGGAAAACCTCGGCCTCCGGCACCTTCACGAACTGCGCAAAGGCGCCGTCGAAATCCGACCCCATCCAGATGTTTTCCATCCGCTCGAACCCATGCTGGCGCATACAGGCGCGCACCAGCACCCGCCGCTCAAGCAGCAACGCATCACCACCCACGCCAACCTCGACGACCTCACCGCAGCAATCTGTGCCCTGAATGAACGGAAAGGGCGTCGCCGCGTTCCAGCCCCCGTCGGGCCGCTCTTCTTCGCTGCCGGTTACATCCGTACCTTCCGTGACGGACGCCGAATACCAGCCCAGCCGCGTGTTGATCTCGGTGTTGTTCACCCCCGCCGCCAGCACCTTCAGCAGCACCTCGCCGGGGCCCGGCACGGGCATCGGTACGCGCTTGAAGACCAGCTTGTCGTAACTTCCGGTCCCGGTCGTCACGACCGCCAGCATCTCGCCCTGCATTGATCTCCCTCTCTCCATGACACGCTCAGGAAAGACCCTAATCCCGGGACAACGCTGTGTCTCCCCGCATTCCCCACTGGCAGCGCCAGCCCGCGCCCTATAGTAATCGGGTGCGCAAGAAGGGGAGCACACTCATGTCCGGCACATTCGGCAAAGGCCACCACCTGCACCTGATCGACGGCTCCGCATTCATCTTTCGCGCCTTCCACGCCCTGCCACCGCTGACGCGCAAATCCGACGGCCTGCCCATCGGGGCGGTCTCGGGCTTTTGCAACATGATCTTCAAGATGGTCGAGGACAATCGCGGCCCCGACGCCCCCACCCATGTCGCCGTGATATTCGACAAGGGCAGCCACACCTTCCGCAACGACATGTACGACCAGTACAAGGCCAACCGGGACGAGATGCCCGAGGACCTGCGCCCGCAGATCCCCTTGACCCGCCGCGCCACCGAAGCCTTCAACATCGCCTGCAAGGAGAAAGAGGGCTACGAGGCCGACGACATCATTGCCACCCTCGCCCGCCAGGCCCGCGAGGCCGGGGGCCGCTGCACGATTATCTCGTCGGACAAGGACCTGATGCAACTCGTCGGCGGCGGCGTCGAAATGCTCGACGTGATGAAAAACACCCGCATCGACCGCGAGGGCGTGCACGAGAAATTCGGCGTCTACCCCGAACACGTCGTCGACGTGCAGGCGCTGGCGGGCGACAGCGTCGACAACGTCCCCGGCGCGCCGGGCATCGGAATCAAGACAGCAGCGCTGCTGATCAACGAATACGGCGACCTCGAAACCCTGCTGGAGCGCGCCGAAGAGATCAAACAACCCAAACGCCGCGAGACCCTGATCGAACACGCCGACCAGATCCGCCTCTCCCGCAAGCTCGTGCTGCTCGACGACCACACCCCCCTCGACTTCACCCTCGACGATCTGGAGGTGAAGGAACCCGAGGCCGAGACCCTGCTCGCCTTCCTCGCCGAGATGGAATTCCGCACCCTCACCAAGCGCGTGGCCGAAAAGTTCGGCACCGAAATGCCCGAGATCGAGGACACACCGACCCTCCCCGACGCGCCCACGCCCGACGACATCCCCTTCGACCACGACAAATACGAACAGGTGGGCGATACGGCGGCCCTGCAAAAGTGGATCGACGCCATCTACGAAAAGGGCTACGTCGCCGTCGACACGGAAACCACCGGCCTCAACGAGATGACCGCCGACCTCGTCGGCATTTCGCTTGCCACCGAACCGGGCCACGCCTGCTACATCCCCCTGATCCACAAAGCCTCCGCAGGCGACGACCTCTTCGGCTCCGACGATCTCGCCGAGGGTCAGATGCCGCTCGATGAGGCGCTCGACATGCTCAAACCGATGCTCGAGGACCCGTCGATCCTCAAGATCGGCCAGAACATGAAATACGACGCCAAGATCTTCGCCCAGATCGGCATCACCGTCGCCCCCATCGACGACACGATGCTGATCTCCTACGCCCAGCACGCAGGCCTGCACGGTCACGGCATGGACACCCTCTCTGAACGTTACCTCAACCACACCCCCATCCCCATCAAACCCCTCCTCGGCTCTGGCAAGTCAGCCATCACCTTCGACAAGGTCCCGCTCGACAAGGCCACCCCCTACGCCGCCGAGGACGCCGACATCACCCTGCGCCTCTGGCAACTCCTCAAGCCGCAGCTGCACATGGCACAGGTCACCAAGGTCTACGAAACCCTCGAACGCCCGATGGTCCCGGTCCTTGCGCAAATGGAACGCTCCGGCATCAAGGTCGACCGCGATACGCTCTCCCGCATGTCCAACGCCTTCGCGCAGAAAATGGCCGGGCTCGAGGATGAAATCTACGAACTCGCAGGCGAGAAATTCGCCGTCGGCTCTCCGAAGCAGATCGGCGAAATCCTCTTCGACAAGCTCGACCTCACCCTCCCCGACGGCAAGAAACCGTCGAAAGGCAAGTCCGGCGCCTGGTCCACCGGCGCCGACATCCTCGAAGACCTCGCGACCCAGCACGACCTGCCTCGCCGCATCCTCGACTGGCGGCAGCTCGACAAGCTGAAATCCACCTACACCGACGCGCTGCAGAACCACATCAACCCCGATACGGGCCGCGTCCACACGTCCTACAGTATCGCGGGCGCCTCCACCGGCCGCCTCGCCTCTACCGACCCGAACCTGCAGAACATCCCCATCCGCACCGAGGAAGGCCGCCGCATCCGCGAGGCCTTCGTGGCCGAGCCGGGCAAAACCCTCGTCGCCCTCGACTACAGCCAAATCGAACTGCGGATCCTCGCCCATATCGCCGACATTCCCGCCCTCAAGGACGCCTTCGCCCGCGGCGACGACATCCACGCCATGACCGCGTCCGAGATGTTCGATGTGCCGATGGACGAAATGACCCCCGAAATCCGCCGCCGCGCCAAGGCGATCAACTTTGGCGTGATCTACGGCATCTCCGGCTTCGGCCTCGCCCGCAACCTGCGCATCGAACGCGCCGAGGCACAGGGCTTCATCGACCGCTACTTCGAGCGCTTCCCCGGCATCCGCGCCTACACGGACGACACCAAGGATTTCGCAAAAGAGCACGGCTACGTGCAAACCCTCTTCGGCCGCAAGATCCACACGCCGGAAATCGGCGCCAAGGGCCCCCGCGCAGGCTTCGCCGCCCGTGCGGCCATCAACGCCCCCATCCAGGGCACCGCCGCCGACGTCATCCGCCGCGCCATGATCCGCATGCCCGAAGCGATCGCAGGCCAGCCCGCAGCGATGCTGCTGCAGGTCCACGACGAACTCCTGTTCGAGGTCGAGGAAGGCCACGAGGAGAAACTCATCGAGACCGCCCGCGAGGTCATGGAAAACGCCAACGACCCGGTGGTGAAACTCGACGTGAAGCTGACGGTGGACGCAGGCCAGGGCAAGAACTGGGCCGAAGCGCACTAGGCAAAGGCTTCCGGGGCTGGGCGAACCCCCCCGCTTCATCTTTCCTCTACAACTCAAACCCAACGCTGCCCTCATGCGCAGCGCTCGCATGGACACGCACCACCCAAGGCCAAAGCCAAGGGTGGACGACACGCCCACCTTACCCCGCATCCCGCAAGGTGGACGCACCGTCCACCCCTACTGTATCCTCAGACATCCGTAAGGCGGGGTTCACCCCGCCACGCGCAGGAGGAACCCGCGATGATCCACACCTGGGACGCCCTCAAGACCCTCGCCCTCTCCCTCGATCTGCCGAACGTCGAGACCGCCGTCAGTTGGGGCAACGAGAACCTCAAGGCCCACGGCAAGATGTGGACATGGTGGAGCCCCTACGTCGATGCCGCGATCTTCAAGGGCTCCATCGAGGAGCGCGAGATGCTGATGGAGGCCGACCCCGACACCTTCATCCTCCATCCTCACTACGCCAAGCATGGTCTGCTCCTCGTCGCCGCAGGCCGCATCGACGAAGGCTGGGCCGAAGCGCGCCTGCGCCAGACATGGCGCGACATGGCCCCCAAACGCTTCCTCAAGGAATGGGACGCCCGACATGGCGGAACTTGAAGTCGAGGTGAAATCCCGCGCCAAGCTGCGCGACTGGCTTGCCGCCAACCACGCCACCTCCGGCTCGGTCTGGCTCGTGGTCTACAAGAAACACACGCCGCACTACCTTCCCTGGGGCGACGCGGTCAGCGAACTGCTGTGCTGGGGCTGGGTCGACTCGGTGACCCGCAGGGTCGACGATGACCGTTCCAGCTACCGCATCGCCCCGCGCAATCCGCGGTCGGCGTGGTCGGCGGTGAACAAGGCCAAGGTCGCCGAGGCCCGTGCGCAGGGGCTCATGCAGCCCTCGGGCGAGGCGGTGATCGCCAAGGCGCAGACCAATGGCATGTGGGAATTTCTTGACGACGTGGAGGCCGGTACCCTTCCCGACGACCTCGCGCAGGCGCTGGACGAAAGCGGCGCCAGGGGCGGGTGGGAGGCCTATCCCCGCTCGGTCACGCGCGGCACATTGGAATGGATCAAGACGGCCAAGAGCCCCGCCACGCGGTCCAGGCGCATTGACGACGTGGTCAAACACGCCGGTCGCGGGGAACGCCCTTCGCCCTTTCAGAGGGGCTGAACCCCGCCTCCACGAAATTTTCAGAAAATTGAACCGGTTTACCCGGCATTAACGCACCAGACCGCGCGCTCGGTTAACACCCTACGCGCAACACCCCTCCTGCAGCCTCGCGGTGTACAGGGGGTGTACAGCAAGTGCACACAAGTCACCCCCGATTCGCCAGGAAAACATGGCTGTTAATCTCTCCCTCCCTCAGTCCGGCCGCGTCAGCCGCGCCACCAGCCGCCGGGTGATCGGCGCGACAATCAGAACCGCCGGAAAGGCCACCGCCCAACTCGGCAGCCATGCCGCGATCCAGAGGCCGAAGAACCCCTCGATAATGCCCACCGCCCGCAGGGTCGCGATGCCAGAGACCATGAACGACATCAGCCCCGACAGGATCAGGCCAAACAGGATCGGGGCAAAGCGGGCGGGGATCATGAGCGTTTCATCCAGTCCAGGGTCGTGTCGGTATCGCCGCCGGGATGATATTCACCGCTGATCCAGCCGGCGTAGCCCGATTTCTCTACCGCGTTGAAAAGCGATTGAAAATCCACCTCTCCCGTCCCCGGCGCGCCCCGCTCGGGCGTGTCGCCGATCTGGATATGGCGTATCAGAGGTGCGTACCGCTCAAAGACCGCGACCGCATCCCCGTGGATCATCTGCGCGTGAAAACTATCGTATTGCAGCGCCACATTCGGCGCGTCTACCGCCAAGATCACCTCTTCGGCCAGCGCGTAGTCGCACATGAAGTACCCCCGGGAAAGTCACTCGGTTCAGAGGCTCCAGGTTCAGGGTAATCCCCTCCGGCGCGCGTTCCGCCGCCCAGGCGAGGTTGTCGATAAAGGTCTGTTTTGCAACACTTCCTTCCCCCTCTCCCGCCATCACGTGGATGAAGGACACCCCCAGCGCCTCGGCGTAGCGATAGACCCGGACGATGTCCCGGCGAAACCGCTCGACCAGTGAAGGATCGGCCGCCATACCCCTCGCGCCACCGGTGTAGTTGGGCGGTGGGGCGTTCAGGAGGATCATCTCCAGACCGTTGGCGGTCAGCGCGCGCTGCGTCTCCTTGGCGGCCAGGTCATAGGGAAAGAGGATTTCGACCGCTTCGAAGCCCGCGTCAGCAGCAGCGGCGAAGCGATCAAGATAGGGAAGTTCGGACCAGAGAAACGTCAGGTTCGCGGCAAATTTCAGCAACATTCAAATATCTTACGGCAATTCATCCGACGGGATGATGCCAAAGAACTGCCCGCCTGACCAGACGC
Organism: Sulfitobacter sediminis; assembly: GCF_040811725.1. Classification (NCBI taxonomy): domain Bacteria; kingdom Pseudomonadati; phylum Pseudomonadota; class Alphaproteobacteria; order Rhodobacterales; family Roseobacteraceae; genus Sulfitobacter; species Sulfitobacter sediminis. The sequence continues at coordinate 160,240 of NZ_JBFNXX010000001.1, read as the reverse complement.
CAAACCAGCCCTCGTGATGCTGGCCCAGATCGACGAGCCGGTAAAAGCTCTTGCGGTCAATCAGCGCCTCGAGGTTGCGGCGGATCAGCACGTAGGGCGAAGGCTCGCCGGTCTCGGGGTCACGCTCAACCCGGATGGGATAATCCGGCCCCGCCTTGGCCTGGTCATCGACATTGGTGACAAAGGTCAGCAACTGGCTCTCGCCCTCTCCAGTCACGTCGAAATCCACCGCGACGAAAGGCGCATCCTCCACCGTGATGCCCACCTTCTCGACCGGGGTGACAAGGAAATACTTGTCGCCCTCGCGCCAGAGAATCGTCGAGAAAAGCTTCACCAGTTCCCGCCGCCCGATGGGCGTCCCCTCGTAGAACCAGGTGCCGTCGCGCCGGATCTGCATGTCGAGATCGCCGCAGAACGGCGGGTTCCATTTCTCCAACGGCGGCAATCCGCGGCCTTTTGCCGCTTTTGCAGACGCGGCAAGGCTGTTTGCGGTCGGTGTCACAGTTTTTTGTCCACTCATTGCTTTTGCCATTTCCCATATAAGAGATAGATTTGCTGTAACGACATATAGCCCCAAGGAACACATTGTCATGACCCAGGCCGAAGACATGGTCGCGCAGATCGAAGCCCTGGGCGAGAAGCTCGCCAAGGCAAAGGACTCCATCACCAAGCGATTCATCGGCCAGGAACGGGTGGTCGAGCTGACGCTGACGGCGCTTCTGTGCGGCGGGCATGGTCTGCTGATCGGTCTGCCGGGGCTGGGAAAGACTCGCCTGGTCGAGACGCTCAGCACGGTCATGGGCCTGCACGGCAACCGGGTGCAGTTCACGCCTGACCTGATGCCGGCCGATATCCTTGGCTCGGAAGTGCTGGACACCGCTGCGGACGGCACGCGGGCCTTCCGGTTCATCGAGGGGCCGATCTTTTGCCAGTTGCTGATGGCGGACGAGATCAACCGCGCCTCGCCCCGGACGCAATCGGCGCTGCTGCAAGCGATGCAGGAAAAAACCGTCACGGTCGCGGGGCAGAACCGGCCCCTCGGCGTACCCTTCCACGTACTGGCGACGCAGAACCCGATTGAACAGGAAGGCACCTATCCGCTGCCCGAGGCGCAGCTTGACCGTTTCCTCGTTCAGATCGACGTGGCCTACCCCGACCGCGACACTGAGCGGGATATCCTGCTGGCCACCACGGGCGAAACAGAAGCGCAGTCGACGCAGGTCTTTACCGCGGAGGAACTGATCGAGGCGCAGCGCTTGCTGCGGCGGATGCCGGTGGGCGAGTCGGTGGTCGAGATGATCCTCGATCTGGTCCGGGCCTTCCGCCCAGAAGAGGAAAGCGCCAGCGCCAGGGTGCGCGAGACCGTGGCCTGGGGGCCCGGCCCGCGTGCCGCACAGGCGCTCATGCTGGCGGTGCGCGCCAAGGCGCTGTTGGATGGCCGTCTGGCACCTTCCGCAGAGGACGTGCTGAATATGGCGCGGCCGGTGCTGAGCCACCGGATGGCGCTGAACTTTGCCGCCCGGGCGCGCGGCGACAGCCTGCAGGGTCTGATCGACGAAACGGCCGCCAGCCTGACAGGATCGAAGGCCGCCGCGTGAGCACTCCTATCACCCTTCGCGCAGACGCCGAAAACGAGGCCGCCCGCCTGCCAGCCCTGCTGGCGCGGGCCGAGCATCTTGCGGGCGCTGTCCTGCTGGGTGCCCATGGCCGCAGGCGCGCGGGTATGGGGGATGACTTTTGGCAGTACCGCCCCGCACAACCGGGGGACAGCCGCCGCCTGATCGACCACCGCCGCTCGGCCATGGGCGACCAGGAGTTCGTACGCGAACGGGAATGGCAGATCGCGCAGTCCGTGATGCTCTGGGTCGACCAGGGGGCCTCGATGCGGTTCACGTCCGAGAAACATCTGCCGCAAAAGGCAAACCGTGCGCGGCTTTTGGGTCTGGCGCTGGCGATCATGCTCCTGCGCGGGGGCGAACGCGTCGGGCTGACAGGTACATCCTTGCCACCCCGGCGTGGCAATCCGCAGGTACTGCGGCTGGCCGAGATGTTCTGCCGCGACGACGCGGCGGATTACAGCCCCCCGGAACACCGGGCGATGATCCCGCATGCACGGGCCGTGTTCATCTCGGATTTCCTCGGCGATCTGGCGGAGGTGCAACTGGCGCTGACCAAGGCGGCTGACCGCGGGGTGCGCGGGGTGCTTTACCAGGTGCTCGACCCGTCGGAAGAGCTTTTTCCCTTCACCGGGCGCACCATATTCGAAAGCGTCGGCGGCACGTTGAGCCATGAAACGCTCAAGGCCAACGATCTGAAGGGGCGCTATCTGGAACGTCTCGCCGAACGCAAGGCGGAACTTCAGCGGCTGTGCACGCTGACCGGCTGGCAGTATGGGCTGCACCACACCGACCATTCGGCGCAATCGGCACTCTTGTGGCTTTATGGCGCGCTGGATGCGCGCGGTGGGGTAGCGGCATGACCGTTCTGGGCGGCATCGGTTTCACGGCTCCCTGGCTGCTGACCGCGCTTCTCGCGCTGCCGATCCTCTGGCTGATCCTGCGCGCGGTGCCACCGGCGCCGATCCGTCGGCGGTTTCCGGGTGTGGCGTTGCTGCTGGGCCTCAAGGACGACGAGAGCGTGTCAGACCGGACGCCGTGGTGGCTGCTCCTGCTCCGTATCCTCGCGGTCGCGGCGATCATCATCGGGCTTGCAGGACCAGTGCTGAACCCGCAGCAAGATCAGGCCGAAGGCGACGGCCCACTGTTGATGGTGCTGGACGGGAGCTGGGCCGGGGCCACCCGATGGACCGAGCAGCTTGAGGTGATCGAGGCGCAGCTGACCAAGGCGAGCCGGGCGGAAAGACCGGTGGGCTTCCTGGTGCTGTCACGGCCCGATGAACCGTCGTTCCAGTCGGCCGACGTCTGGCGCACGCGGCTGGCGGGCTTTGCCCCCGCACCCTGGCAGCCATCGGAACAGGATATCGACCGGTCGGTCGAGATCATGGCCGGGCTTTCGGACTTTGACACGCTATGGTTCAGCGATGCGCTGGACTATGACGGGCGCGAAACCTTGCTGGACGCGCTGCAGGCGCGCGGCGCGGTCGAGGTCTATCAGACGGCGGCAAACGTGCTGGCCATCGCGCCCGCGGTCTACGAGAACAACGTTGTGAACCTCAGCGTTTCCCGCGCCATCCCAGGTCAGGAGCGCGAGGTTATCATTCAGGCCGAGGGGCGCGACCCGGCGGGAAACGCGCGTATCCTTGCGACGGCGACTGCGACCTTTGGGACGGGTGAGACCACGGCGGCTGCGGAGCTGTCGCTGCCGTCTGAGCTGCGCGCGCGGATCACCGGGTTCACCATTGCCGGGCAACGGTCGGCCGGGGCGACGACGCTGGTGGACGACGGGTTGCGCCGCCGCGAGGTTGCCTTGATCGGAAGCGACAGTGCGGAGGAAGGGCTGCAGCTTCTGTCGCCGCTGCATTACATCGAACAGGCGCTCATTCCGACGGCGGACCTGATCGACGGGTCGATTGCGGATGTCTTGCCCGCCAACCCGGACGTGATTGTCCTTGCCGATGTGGCGACTTTGTCGGAGGCGGAGGCGACGCCGCTGCTGGAATGGATTGACGCGGGCGGGATGCTGGTGCGTTTCGCGGGCCCGCGCGTCGCTGCGAGCGATATCAGCCGCTACGACGAGGACCCGCTGATGCCCGTGCGGCTGCGCGCCGGTGGCCGCAGCGTGGGTGGGGCGATGAGCTGGGGCGAGCCGAAGTCGCTGGAGGCCTTCAAGGACACCTCACCGTTCTTCGGGCTGACGATCCCTGATGACGTTGTGGTGACCGCGCAGGTGGTGGCGCAGCCCGACCCGACGCTTGCCGAACGGGTGATCGCCTCGCTGAGCGACGGAACGCCGCTGGTGACACGCAAGGCGGTGGGACCGGGGCAGATCGTATTGTTCCATGTGACGGCAACGGCGGAATGGTCGACGCTTCCACTGTCGGGGCTGTTTGTCGAGATGCTGGAGCGGCTGGCGGTGTCTTCTGCCGCCGCCTCGCCGGAGGCCGGCGATCTTGAGGGGACGACCTGGACACCGTTGCGGGTGATGGACGGATACGGGGTGCTGTCGGATGCGGGGAACCTGCCCGGTGTCGACGGGCCCGCCCTGGTCTCGGCCCCGGCGGGTCCTGCGATGCAGCCGGGAATATACGGCAACGGTGACCGGCGGTTGGCACGGAACGTCTTTGCCGCCGAGAGCACGCTGACGCCGGCAGCCTGGCCCTCGGACGTGCCGGTGCGCGGGCTTGCTGTCGCGCCGGAGCAGCCCATCGCGGGCTGGCTGCTGAGCCTGTCGATCCTGCTTTTGCTGGCGGATGTGGTGGCCTCACTCGCCCTGTCGGGCCGGCTGCTGAATCGCAATTCCGCGACGGTTGGGATGATTCTCGCGCTGCCGTTCGTGCCGCTCGCCCTGCCCGCAGAGGCGCAGTCGGACGCGGACGCCTTCGCGCTGGCGGCAACTGCTGAGGTCACTCTGGCGCATGTGATCACTGGCAACGCCCAGGTGGACGAGATCGCGGCGGCAGGGCTGAACGGGCTGTCCGATACGCTGTTCTTCCGCACCTCGGTCGAACCCGCCCCGGCGACGGCGGTGAACCTCGAGACGGATGAACTGGCGTTCTTCCCGATCCTCTACTGGCCGATCACGCCGGACCAACCGCGCCCCTCTACAGAGGCCTATGCAAAGCTGAACGACTACCTGCGCTCGGGCGGGTTGATCCTGTTCGATACGCGGGATGCGGATATCGCGGGGTTCGGCGCATCAAGCCCAAATGGGCGCAAGCTGCAGGATCTGGCCGCACCGCTGGACATCCCGCCGCTGGAGCCGCTGCCGAGCGATCATGTGCTCACGCGGACCTTCTATCTTTTGCAGGATTTCCCCGGCCGCCACATGAGCCGCGACGTCTGGGTCGAGGCGGCACCGCCCGATGCAGAGCAGATCGAGGGGATGCCCTTCCGCAACCTCAATGACGGTGTGACACCGGTGGTGATCGGCGGCAACGACTGGGCGGCGGCCTGGGCGGTGCGCGGGGACGGCAGCCCGCTACTGCCGGTGGGGCGCGGGTTCTCGGGCGAGCGGCAGCGCGAACTGGCCTACCGCTTTGGTGTCAACCTCATCATGCATGTGCTGACGGGCAACTATAAGTCCGACCAGGTGCATGTGCCCGCACTTCTGGACAGGTTGGGCCAATGACCGCGAGCATCGTCTACGATCCCCTGATCCCTGTGCCGCTGCTGATCGTGGTGGTGATCATCGCGCTAATCGCGCTGATTCTGGCCATCCTGCGCGGGCTGAATGGCTGGCCACTGCGGGCGCTGGCCTCGGCCGTGGTGCTGGGGGCCTTGGCAAACCCGTCCTACCAGCAGGAAGATCGTGCGCCACTTACCGATATCGTGCTGCTGGTCGAGGACGAAAGCGCCAGCCAGCGACTTGCCGACAGGGCCGAGCAGACACGCGGTGCGGCCGATGCGCTGGCCGCGCAGATCACCGCGCGCGAGAACACGGAGCTGCGGCGCATTTCCGTCGCGGATGGTGCCGGGGACGCGGGCACCGAGTTGATGACGGCGATCAGCGAGGCGCTGGCAGAGGAGCCGCGCGCGCGCATCGCCGGTATCCTCGCGGTAAGCGACGGGCGTGTGCATGACGCCGATCTGCCGCTCGATCTGCCCGCCCCTATGCATTTGGTGATGACCGGTAAGGAAGCGGATTGGGACCGCCGGTTGACGGTGCGCAATGCACCCGCCTTTGCCATCATCGGGGAGCCTGTCACGCTGACCCTGCGCATCGACGATCTGGGCGCGGCACCAGAGGGGCAAGCCCTTGCCCCGCTCGATATCTCCATTGACGGCGAACCTGCGCAGACCTTTCAGGTGCCCATCGGTCAGGACCTCGAATTGCCGATCACCCTGCCTCACGGCGGACGCAACGTGATCCGCTTTTCCCTGCCAGAGGCGGAGGGAGAGCTGACGGATCGCAACAACGCGGCACTTATCCAGATGAACGGTGTCCGTGACAGGCTGAGCGTGCTGCTGGTCAGCGGTGAGCCGCATCCCGGCGGGCGTACGTGGCGCAATCTGTTGAAGTCCGACAGCTCGGTCGACCTTGTTCACTTCACAATCCTGCGCCCGCCCGAGAAGCAGGATGGCGTGCCGGTCAATGAACTGTCGCTGATCGCCTTTCCGACGCGCGAGTTGTTCATGGAGAAGATCGACGATTTCGACCTGATCATCTTCGACCGCTACCGGCGGCGGGGCATTCTGCCCGCGCTCTACCTCGACAACGTGGCGAATTACGTGCGTGAGGGGGGCGCGGTTCTGGTGGCCGCGGGGCCGGATTTCGCGACCGCGGATAGCTTGTCGCGCTCGCCTCTGGGGGCAGTTCTGCCTGCTGTGCCCACGGCGCGTGTGCTAGAGCAACCCTACCGCCCGACCGTGACGGATCTGGGCAAGCGGCATCCCGTGACTGCGGATCTGCCGGACAACGGTGACTGGGGCCGGTGGCTGCGCCAGATCGACGTGGCGGAGCCGCAGGGCAACGTGGTGATGGAAGGCGTGGACGAACGGCCCTTGCTGGTGCTGAACCGCGTGGGCGAGGGGCGCGTGGCGCTGATGGCGTCGGATCACGCATGGCTGTGGTCACGCGGGTACGAGGGCGGCGGGCCGCAGCTGGAATTGCTGCGGCGGCTGGCGCATTGGATGATGAAGGAACCCGAGCTTGAGGAAGAGGCGCTGACCGCGAATGCCGAGGGGCAGACGATGCGGATCACGCGGCGGACGCTTGGCAACTCGGTGCCGCCGGTGACGGTGACGGCCCCTGACGGGAGCACGGTGGAGGTCGAGTTGACCGAAGGATCGGCGGGGCTCTTCGAAGGGGTCTACGAGGGGCCAGAGATCGGGCTTTACCGGCTGGAGAACGGGGACCAGAGTGCGGTGATCGGGCTGGGGCCTGCAGCGCCGCGGGAGTTCGTTGAGACGATTGCGAGCGACGAGGTGCTTGATCCGGTGGTGACGGCGCTGCGTGGGGGCGTGGCGCGGGCCGAGGACGGTGTACCGCGGTTGCGCGATGTGCGTCCGGGCCGTCCGGCGGCGGGGCGCGGCTGGCTCGGGATCACCCCGCGCGGGGCCTATGAGACGCGGGACATCCGGCAGACGGCGATCCTGCCGGGGTGGCTGGTGTTGTTCCTGTCGGCGCTGTTCATCACGGCGGCATGGCTGCGCGAGGGGCGGCGCTGACGGTTTCTTTTTTTTGAGACGGTTGCGGCCCGGCCTTCTGCCGGGGCGCGTCAGATGGCCCGCAGGAGCAGGCCGCCTGCGAGGATGACGACGACACCGCCTGCGAGGATTTCCAGCCCGGCCATGGCACGGGCCATTTGCGGCGATCCTGTCAGACCGGCCAGCACACCGCCGCGCAACCCGCCCGCGGCAAGGCCCACGAAAATCGTGATCAGCGCGGTGCCGATGGCCATGGCGAAAGCCCCGGCGATGCCCAAGGCACCGATGCCCATCTGCCATGTGATGATCAGCACGAACAGCGCGCCGGTGCAGGGGCGAATGGCGATCCCGGCAATAAGTACCACCGCCTCGCGCAGGGTGCCTGCGTGTTCGACCTGCTGGAGGGTCGGGCCGTGGGCGTGGCCGCAGGTGTCGCAGACGTGGTCGTGACCCGCGTGGGCGTGGTCGTGGGGTTTGTGCATCAGCTTGCGCGCGCCGCGCCAGACGAGCCAGAGGCCAATAAGGGCGATGGCACCGTAGCTGACGGGGGCCATGAGGGCCTCGGTCGTGTCGACGAGGGCCTGGCGGCCGAGGTTCAGGACGAGGACGCCGAGGTAGACAAGGGCGACGGCCGTGACCGCCTGCCCCAGCGAGGCGAGGAGCGCGATGAGCGACAGGCGCAGCATCGGCACGCGGCGGGCAAAGCCGTAGCCGCCGATCAGGACCTTGCCGTGACCGGGCCCGGCGGCGTGGGCGAGGCCATAGGCAAAGCAGGCTGTGAGCAGGGCAATGACCGCACCGGCCTCTCCGGCGCGGGCGCCGCGGAGGGCGCGGGCGATTGTGTTCTGGAACTCGCGCTGCTGGGACGCGGCCCAGGCGGAGAGCTGGTCGAAACCGCCGGTCAGCCAGAACCAGCCGAGGGTGGCGAGGACCGCGAGGGTGGCAAGGCTCAGGACATATCGCATGTGACGACGACGGTGGTGGCGAGGAGGCCGCCGATGTCGGGCAGGCCTTCTTCTTCGGGGGTGGTGTCCATGTCGAGCTGGGCGAGCAGGTCGCGCATTTCGCGGAGGCGGGCGTCGATGTCGGGGACGTCGAGGCGGTGGCCGCAGGCATTCGTCCCGGTGATCGCTACCGGCAGTGTGATGTCATAAGCGGTGTAATAGGTCGCGTCGTAGGGTTTGAGTTCAAGCGGGGTTCCGGGGGTCTGGTCGGAAATGACCTGCCGGACATGGGTGGTGGTGATGCGGCCGTCCTCGTAGGTGGCGGTGGCCTGCATCGGGCCGGAGAGTTGCAGTTCGCGACCGGCCTGCAGGATCACGAGGTCACCGTTGAAGCCCTCGGTCCAGTTCATGTCGAAACCGGTGAGATCGGCCTGTTCGGCGGGGGTGAGGATGCCGTCGAAATCTGGATCGAGGCCGCGGTCTTCCATGATCAGAAGGGAATAGAAATCGTCGTAGGCCCAGGTGGTCTTGACCTCGGTCAGGCGGCCCTCGGCGTCGAAGCTGAGTTCGAGGCCGGTGTCGACAAAGATATGCGGATGCGCGCCGAGCGGGGTGGCGAGCATCAGGGCAGCGGCGAGGGCGGGCAGCGGTTTCATCACGGGTTGGATATAGGACAGCGGTGGTCTGCCAGCAATATCGCGGGGCGTCGCGGGCGGGCGCTTTTCCGCTATTGCAAACGGATGCGGACGCTGGAGGCGCGGCCCTTGGCGTCGATGACGGAGATACGCGAGAAGCCGGGGCCGGTCAGGGGCAGGAGCGCGTCGCGGCGGCGCAGTTCGGTGAGGACGGGAGTGCCGTCGATCAGCACGGTGAGGGGGAGGACGCCAGCGGCGAGTTTGAGCGGGAGGGTGTCGCCCGCCATTTGGAGTGTCGCGCCGTCGGGGGGGAAGCTGACCTTGGGGGCGTCCGGAGCGGGGGCGAAGACGGCGTCGCGGCTGCGGAAACGGCGGAGGGGTTCCGGCAGGGAGGCGGTGCTGAGGAGCAGCGTGTCGAGGGGTAGCGGCGGCAGGGGGTCGGCGGCTGGTTTGAGGCGTCCGAAGGCTTCGAAGAGGATGGGGGCGGCGAGGTCTCCGCCGAAGGCACCGGGGACGGGTGTGCCGTCGGGGCGGCCCAGCCAGACGCCGATGACGTGCCGTCCGTCAAAGCCGATGGCCCAGGCGTCGCGGTGGCCGTAGGAGGTGCCGGTCTTGTAGGCGATGTCGCGGGTGTCTCGGGCGATGCCTTGGGGGGCCGGGATGCTGGCGAGGATGTGGCTGACTTGCCAGGCGGCGCGGGGCGAGACGAGCTGGCGCGCGGGCCGCGCGCCCTGCCCCTGTTCCCAGATCAGCGGTTGCGCGGTGCCGCCGTTGGAGAGGCCGCCGTAGAGTTGCACGAGGTCGTTGAGCGTGAGGCCGACGCCGCCCAGAGCCACGGCGAGGCCGGGTTTGCCGCCGGGGATCTGCGGATCGGCCCCGGCCTTGCGCAGGGTGGCCATGAGGCGGGCGGGGCCGAGGTCTTGGGTCAAAAGCACGGGCGGGATGTTGAGCGAGAGTTGCAGCGCCTCGCGCACGGTGAGTTCGCCCCGGAAGATGCCGTCGAAATTCTGGGGTGCGTAGCGGCCGAAGGCGACGGGGGAATCGTCGATCAGCGTGTCCGGGTGGGCGAGGCCCTGGTCGAAGGCGAGGGCGTAGATCAGGGGTTTCAGGGTAGAGCCGGGGGAGCGGACGGCGGTGGTCATGTCCACGAAGCCGCGCGCGCCGTTCCGGGCGGAGTAGCCGGGGGAGCCGACGGAGGCGAGGATTTCGCCGGTCTGGTGGTCGGCGACGAGGATGGCGGTGGAGACGCCCTGTGCCTGGCCTTGGGTCGCGCGGGTGGCGAGGCGTTCCATCTGGTGCTGGAGACGGGCGTCGAGTGTGAGATCGTGGCGCTGGCGGAGGGGGTCGGCCTTGTGCAGGCGGTCGGCGAGGTGAGGCGCGAGGCGGACGAAGGGGCGCATGCGGTCGGGGAGCGCTGCGAGGCGGGTTGGTTCGAGGGCATCGTTGCGGGCGAGGACGCGGGTGCGGGCGGAATCCGCGGCCAGATGGTGGCGGTCTGGGCGGCGGGCTTCGGGGGCCTGCGGGAGGGCGACGAGCAGGGCGGATTCCGCCGGGGTCAGGCGCGCGGGTTCCTTGCCGAACCACGCGAGCGATCCGGCGCGTAGGCCTTCGATGCGGCCGCCGTAGGGGGCGTGGAGGAGGTAGAGTTCGAGGATCTGTTCCTTGGTGAGCCGTTTTTCGAGGGCGAGGGCGAGGCGGATTTGCCTGACCTTGCCCTGCCAGCGCCCGGTGCCGGAGTTTTCGATCAGGCGGGCGACCTGCATCGTCAACGTCGAGCCGCCGGAGACCACGCGGCCATGCCAAAGGGTCTGGCCGGCGGCGCGCAGGGCGGCCCATGGGTCGACGCCAGCGTGACGGTAGAAGCGCTTGTCCTCGTAGGCGATGAGCATGGAGAGGAAATCGGGGTCGACGTCTGCGAGCGCGAAGTTGAGGCGGACGCGCCCGTCTTCGACCGGGAAGACGCGCATGAGGGTGCCGTGGCGGTCGCGGACCTCGACGGAGGTTTCGACGAGGACCGGGGGCACCTCGGTTTTTGCGACCCAGGTGTCGAAGGCGTCGCGCAGGCCCGCGCCCATCCCGAGGGCGAGGACGAGGGCAAGAAAGACGTGCGCCCGGATCACGGCAGGACGGTCATCTGGCCGGTGGCCGTGAAGGCGTGGTATTCGGGGCGGTACATGTCTTCGACGATGGCGGCGGGGTGGTGGTACGTGCCGGGTGTGACGGCGCGGACGATGTAGGCGAGGCGGAAGGTTTCGGCATTGCGGTGGTTGACGGCGGCGATGAAGCGGTCGCTGCGGAATTCAGCGGTTTCCGCCGAAGCGGTGTCGAGCCAGTCGAGCGCGCCGATCTCGCCGCTGCGGATGAGGTTGGGGTTGTCGATCTCGAAACCTGCGGGCAGCGGGTCATCGATGATGAGCCGTGCCCCGATTTCCTCGAAAGGGGTGACCTCGATCACGGTCACGAGGCGTTCACCGGCCTGCACGGGGCCTTCGACAGGGGCACCTTCCATGGTGAAGTAGCTGCGGGTGATGCGGTAGCCGTAGCCGTCGGCGGCAGGGGGGACCTCGGGAACGCCGTAGGCGGTCATGGTGACGTCCATGGGGGCGGTGCCGATGTTCTCGATCACCGAGGCGACTGTGTCGGTGTCGCTGAGGGTCTTGATGACGGGCCCTGCCGCCGCCTGCCCGTCGACGCGCAGGCCGGGCACGGCATCGGGGGAGGCGAGGGCATGGGCGGCCATGACGACCTGTGCGGCCTCTTGCGTGGACAGCCTGCCGGTGTGGCGATGGACGAGGCTGACGAGGTCGGCGGGGTTGAGGGCGACACTTCCCGCCTCGGCGCTGAGTTTCAGGACGGCGGCGGTGTCGCGGAGCGGCGTGCCGAAGTCGTCGCGCCAGCCCGGGGTCGGGTCGATTCCGACCAGCATCGCACCGGCGCGGCGGAACATGGCGTCGGCGCGCACCAGGTCGCCGTAGGAGGCGAGGGCCGCGCCAAGCTGGGCAACGGCCAGGGGTGTGGCGAAGTCCTGCGCCTTGGTGTCGGCGTAGTAGCGCAGGTCGCCCATGTTGGCGGCCCCTTCGCGGGCGAGGACGAGGAGCGCGTAGGCGATGTCTTCGCCGCCCCGGTCGAAGTCGGGCGCGTAGCTGATGCGGTTGCGCAGGTTGTCCATGGCGAGGCTGAAGGCGAGGTCCGGCACCACGTGGCCCTGCGCGCGGGCGCGGGAGAGGAAGTCGGTGACATAGGCGTCGAGCCAGAATTCGCCGGATTCTGCGCGCCAGAGGCCGAAGGCCCCGTTGCTGGCCTGCCGGGTGAGGACGCCGGCGATGGCCTGTTCGATCCGCTCCGCGATGCGTTCGGGCTCTCCCAGGCCCGCAGATTGGGCCATGGAACTGAGGTAGAGAAGCGGCATGGCCCCTGAGGTCACCTGTTCGGTGCAGCCGTAGGGGTAGCGGTCAAGCTGGCGCAGGAGGCCCGGCACGTCGAAACGGGCGAGCGGGCCTGCGGTGAGTGTTGCCGTGCCAGTGCCGAGGCGGAGCCCTGCGAAGACGTTGGTGTCGAAGGTGAAGGCCTCGCCGGGCCCGAGGGAGAACTGGCGGGTGAGTGCGGTTTCGGGATCGTTGTTGCGGACGCCGAGGGCGAGGACCTTGCGCAGCTCTTTGCCGCCGGGTGTCTGGAGGACAACGGTAATCAGGTGGTCTCCGGTCTCGCGGCCCGTCAGGGGGATGTCGAGGCGGGCGGAGCCGTTGGCGGCAAGGGAGACGCTGGCGGGGACGTCGCCGAGGGCGAGGCCTGCGTCAGCGAAGATTTGCAGCGGCATGTCACCGGAAGGACCTTCGGCGTGGACCAGTTCCAAGAGCAGGCGGCTTTGGTCGCCGGGGGCGAGGAAGCGCGGGAGGGAGGCGGTGACGACGACCGGGTCGCGGGCGATGGTGTCCCGGGCGGCGTCGCCCACGGCGGATTTGCTCCAGGCGACGGCCATCAGCTTGATGGTGCCATTGAAGGCGGGCTTGATGATCTCGACCTCGGCACGGCCGTCGGGGCCGACGGGGATAGGGCCGGAGAAGAAGGCCATGAGTTTCTCGGTCGGCGGAGGCGACTGGACCTGCGCGCTGGCAGCCGCGTCACCGCCGGAGCGGACGGTGCCCATGGCGCCGTTCATGCCGTCGATGAGACGGCCGTAGAGGTCGCGGATTTCGACGCCAAGTCGGCGCTGTCCGAAGTAGTGGTCGGTGACGTCGGGGGCCTCAAAACCTGTCAGATTCAGGATACCCACATCGACGGCGGCGAGGGTGACATAGGCTGTCTCGCCTTGCGCGATGCCGTCCACGGTGACAGCCGCGCGCACGATGCCCGCCTGCCCGTCCGTGACTTCGGGCGCGTCGATGGCGACGGTCAGGGCCTTTGGGCCGGGGGCGATGCTGGCGTGGGCCACGCCAAGCTGGCGGGCGGGGTTGAGGCCAGCGGAGACGTCCATAGGGCGGATGACGGCGGCGGTGACATAGGCGCCGCTGCCCCAGCTTTCATCGATGGGCAGGGTGATGGTGTTCTCGCCCGCCGTTACGGGGACGGTGCGGCGGTCGATGGTGCGGTTCGACAGGACAGAGACGATGGCGATGCCCTCGGCCTCGGCCACGAGGCGGAGGGTGGCGGTGTCGCCGATGCTGTAGCTTTCGGCGTCGAGGGACATCTCAAGCCGGTCGGGCGTGTCGGTCGCGCCGTCGCCGCCGTACCAGCCGGAGTAGAACGGAACGGAGGACACCGCGTAGGGCGCGCCGATGCGTCCGACGACGATCTCGTATGTGCCCCATTCGGTGGGGGCGGAGACGATGACCGGGTCAGCGCCGAGGGTCGCCTCGCCCGTGTCGACGCGGATGCGGCGGGTGACGGGTTCCCAGTTCCAGTTGCCGTAGATTTGGTACCATTGGTAGCGGGTCTCGACGCGGTTGACGGTCCAGCGGACCTGCATGGGGGTCGCGCTGCCGTCGGGGGCGACGGCGATCAGGTCAAAGGAGGCTTCGGTGCCCTCGGGCAGGACGTCGTCGAAGCGCGGTTTGATGCCGATGAGCGGGGTATCGGGCGTGACCGCTTTGGTCACGCGGCGTTCGACGGGGCGGCCGGAGCCTTCGGCGACGCGCAGGATCACCTGCGCCTCGAGCGGGAGGCCGGGGTCTTCGTCGAGTGCGGGGAGCTCAAGGGCGAGCGTGGCCTGGCCCGTGGCATCGGTGGTGGCGTCGCCCAGATAGGATGTCTGGGTGCGGAAGGGCGCGTCGTGGGGGCCGAACTGGTAGCCGTCCCATCCGGCGAGATTGCGCACGGCGCGCAGGCGCAGGTCGCCTTCGACCCGCAGGTCGGCACCGGGAGCGCCGAAGAGGTAGCGGACGTCGACGCGGGCGGGCGGGGTCTGGCCAAGGCGCAGGGGGGCGTCGGGCAAGGTGATGTCGAAGTCGATGCGTTCGGGCAGGAAATCCTCGACCAGCACGACTTGGCTGGCGAGCGCGGGGGCGTCGACGTCAGAGAGGATGTCGAGCCGCCACGCGCCGCGCGGGACATCCGGACCGAGTGGGAGGGCGAAGACGTGGCCGCCTGCCTGCGCTTTCTGGCTGAGCTGGCGGCTGTATTCGACACCGTCGGGGCGGCGGAGGATCGCGGTGACGGGCAGGCCCTCGATGGCTTTGGCCTCGGCATCACGGGTCAGCGCGGTGGCGTAGATCGTCTCGCCCACGCGGTAAGCGCCCCGGTCGGTGGTCAGGAAGGTGTCGATGGGGGGCGCGGGGGGATGGCCCTCGACGCCCCGGTCGGAGAGGTCGAAGGCGGGGTCGGTGAGGGGGAGGAAGGCGATGTCGGTCTCGCCCTCTTCAGCCAGCAGGAGCGCGGGGCTGGCAGCCCCTTCGCCGCGTGTGAGACCGGCGGGGAAGCGGGCAAGGCCCTCGGCGTCCGTGGTGACGGTGCCGAGGACGGCGTTGGCCTGGCTGACGAGGCTGAGGGTGACGCCTTCGGCAGCGGAGGCATCGGAGAGGCGGCGCACGGCAACCTGCATACCGTCGGTGCCGATCCAGGTGGTCAGGCCCAGATCGGAGAGGACGAACCACTGCATCGCTGGGGCGTTGTCGTAGGGGTCCTGCCCCGGCACGGCGGCGGAGAGGGCGTAGATGCCGGGCGCTTGTCCTGCGAGTGCCTCGCCCATGGGCAGGCGGGTGGTCATGTCGGCGTTGAGATCGTTCTGGACCTCGGCCTGACCGGTCCAGACTTCCTGCGCCATGGTGTCGGTGAATTGCTCGGCGTCGTAGGTGGCGAGGGGGCGTCCGAAGTAGCTTTCGCGGATGGCGCGGACGAGGTTGCGGTCGCTGACGCGGTTGAGGCGCAGGTCAAGGGTGGTGACGTTGACCGTCTCGACCGGGAGGGCGGCATCGGCGCTGCGCGGCAGGACGTAGGCGCGGCCGGGGAAGCGGACGGCGGGGGTACGGTCGCGGACGTAGAGCGCCAGTTGCACGTCGCGGTGCAGGGTTTCGCCGCTGGCGGCAGGCAGGCCCGCGCGGAAGGTGACGGCGTAGCGCTGACCGTGATCGACGCCGTCGATGCAAAGCTGGCTGTCTTGGGCGTCAACGACGAAGCCGCGGCCTTCGATGCGCACGAAGGGTTCGTAGTCGACCCCGGCCTGCACGAGGGGTTCGGAGAATTCCGCGCAGATGCGGGGGGCGGCGGCGGCGTTGTCGACGCGGTGTTCGGTGAGGCGGAAGCCGTATTTGCCGATGGCCTCGTCCAGCGCCTCGGCCACGCTGTCGCGCGGGGCGATGGATTGCGACAGGCGCAGCGTTGGGATCATGTCGCGGCCACGGCCGTTGACCTCAAGTGCCTGGGCCATCATCTGCAACGCTTCCACCCGCGTACCCTGCTGATCGGCGCGCAGATATCCGTTGATTGCGGCCTGCAAAGCCTCAAGGCGGAGACGGCGGCGGTCATCGTTGTCGCCACTGCCCGCGCGGATCAGGGCGAGGCGGGCGTAGCTGGTCCAGAGGTCGGCGCGGTCCGAAAGTGCTGCGGCCTTGCCTGCCCAGCGGAAGGCGGCAGCGGTTTCACCAGCCTGCTCCGCCCCGGTCAGCGCGCCGGTGAGTTCCTCCAGCGTCTCGGCATCGAAAGAATAGCGGGCGCTGTTCGTCGCAACGAAACCGGCTGCTGCCTGCAAATCAGCGTCTTCGAGAAATGCCAGATCGGCCCGCCGCGCCTGCCCCACAGCCAGCACGCCGGGATCGGTGGCAACCTTGCGCGCCGAAAGCGCGCCGGAATAGGGCTGTCGGTCGGTAATCGCCGACTTGGGGAAACAGGCATCGTTGCGCATGTTGAAGGTGAAAGCGATACAATCCTCCTGTGCAGAACAGGCGCGTGCACAGCCCTCTTGGCTGGTGTTGAAAATATTCGTCAGGTCCGCACCGAAGAAATCGACATCGCGGGAATAGAGATAGCGGTGCTCCGGCAGAGCGGTCTGTGCCTGAGGCTGGGCAGCAGAAATGAGGGCCAGGATCAACGAGAGGGCCATGCCGGAAATGAGGCGCATCGGAAATCTCCTTTTGGAATGACCGAAGCGTGCCACGCGCTGGCCGCATCGGGCAAGTCTAGCGGCCGACTTAAGCCAATTTTCACCACGTCGGTGCAGGATGCGAAGACATCCGTGGGGAAAGAGCGGCCCATGAACCTGAACAGCAGACTGACCGAGGAACGGCGCAGAAGGCTGGCCGCCGAACGCCTGCTGGAATTGAGGCAGGCAGAGCTTGCCGCGGCCAACCGCAAACTGGGTCAGCACGCCCAGCACCTGAGCGAACAGGTCGTTGAGACACGGGCACAAAACGCCACGATCCTGAAAGAAAACCGGCGGGTGAAATTGGACCTCAGCGCCGTCACCCAGCGCGCAGAGGTGAGCGAGCGGCGGCTTTGGCACCCCATGCAGTCGATCGACGGGGCGGTCGCACTCTTCGATTCGAACCTCGAACTGGTCATCGCCAACGACGCCTATCTTGCCGTCTTCGAGGACCTTGAGGCGGTGAGGCCGGGGGTGAGCTACGTCACGCTGATCCAGTTGCTCACCGACGAGGGGATTGTCGAACCGGGCGACATGACCCCCGATGCCTGGCGCGAAATGATGATCAACCGGCTTGGGATGGCGACGCCGGAACAGGTGACGATCAGGCTATGGAACGGCGAATACGCCCGCATCATCGACCAGCGCAGCCCGGAGGGCGACCTCGTTTCGCTCTGTTTCAACGTGACCGAACGGATCGCCTACGAGGAAAAACTGAAAAAGGCGCGCATGATCGCCGAAAGCGCGAACAGGGCAAAGTCGGCGTTCCTTGCGAACATGACACACGAGCTGCGCTCACCCATGAACGGGGTAATCGGGATGGTTGATTTACTGCGGGAGACCGCCCTGAACGAAGAGCAGCGCGCCTATGCCGAGACCATCAAGCACTCGGCCGAAGCGCTGCTCGTCATCATCAACGACGTACTCGATTACTCCAAGATCGAAGCGGAGCGGATTAGCCTGAAGGTCGAGAGTTTCGAGCTGGGACCGGTGTTGCAGGACGTGATGATGCTGTTCTGGCCAACGGCGTCCGAAAAGGGGGTCGATCTGGTTCTGGATGCCGATCCGGCCCTGCCCGAGCGGGTCATTGGCGACGCCGGACGCCTGCGGCAGGTTCTGACGAACCTCGTGGGGAATGCTGTGAAATTCACCCAAAGCGGGCATGTGGCCCTCCGGATATCGGGGCACCCCGACCTTGCCAACGGCACGCTCCAGCTGCGGGTGCGGGTGGAGGATACGGGCATCGGCATCCCCGGACATCTGCTGGGTCATATCTTCGGAGAGTTCAATCAGGTGGAGGACACGCGCGACCGGTCCTACGAGGGCACAGGACTTGGTCTCGCGATCAGCGAACGCCTGGTCAAGCTCATGGGCGGGTCGATCTCGGTCACGTCAGCCTTGGGAGAAGGCGCGTGCTTTGACTTTCAGGTGACGCTCAAGCTGGAAAAAGCGGCATCCGCACAGGCGCGTGGTCCGGCGGCGACCCCATCCACCCCGCCATCCGCGGGCGATCCCGCCCCGCGACCAATTCGCATTCTCGCCGCCGAGGACAACGAGACGAACCAGTTCGTTTTTGCGAAAATGCTCGGCGGGCTGAACGCGGATGTGCGTTTTGCGAATGACGGGGAAGAGGCGGTGCGCCTGTTCGACGATTTCGGACCGGACCTCGTCTTCATGGACATCTCAATGCCCAAGATGGACGGGCTTGCCGCCACGCGGGCTATTCGTACGCGGAAAGAGGGCGCAGAGGTTCCTATCATCGCCCTGACCGCCCATGCGCATGAAGAGGACAGGTCCGCGATCCTCGGTGCCGGGCTGACCGACATCCTGACCAAACCGCTGCGCAAGGCACTGATCATCGCGAGGATCGAGACCGCGCACCGGCCCTGGATGTCGCCGCTGGAGTCAACTCAGGACGAGGGGTCTTACCGAACGAAAACCGGTTTCTCTGGGGTTGAGAGATCGTCGCGGAAAGCATAGCCACCGGCATCGAAATCCGTGAGGCTCTCGGCGTCGGTGAGGCGGTTCTGAATGATGAAGCGCGCCATGGCGCCCCGCGCCCTCTTGGCGAAAAAGCTGACGATCTTAGGGCCTTTGCCGTCGCCCTTGTCCTCCATGAACTGTGGCGTGATCACCCGCAGTTTCAACGCCTTGGGCGCAACCGCGCCAAAGTATTCCTGGCTGGCGCAATTGATGAGCGTGTCTGTGGCAAGGTCTTCCGCCTGTGCGTTGAGGGCGTTTGCGATGTCGTCGCGCCAGTAATCGTAGAGGTTCTTGCCGCGCCGGGTCTTCAGCCTGCTGCCCATCTCAAGCCGGTAGGGCTGGATCGCGTCGAGGGGGCGCAGGATGCCGTAAAGACCCGACAGGATGCGCAGATGGTCCTGCGCCCAGGCCATTTCCTCGGCGTCGAGGCTGGCGGCCTCGAGCCCCTGGTAAGTGTCACCGGCAAAGGCGAGGGCGGCGGGACGGGTGTGTGACGCGTCGGGGGCGTCGGCGAAGGTCTTGAAGCGATCGCGGTTGAGGCGGGCGAGGTCGTCGGAGAGGTCCATCAGGCCCTTGAGGTTGCCCAGCGTGAGGTTGCGCATGGTCTTGGCAAGGCGCACCGCGTCGTCCTGAAAATCGGGCTGCGTCATCTGCACATCCCGCGCGTCCCAATCAAGCCTCTTGGCAGGCGAAATCACCACCAGCATTGTCGTCCCCCGTTTTCGGTTTGGACACACATAGCCTTTGGGTCAGGGACCGCAAGGCCGCTGCGGCATTCAGCCCGCTTCGCGGAGAACTTCGAGAAAGGCAGGGCCGAAGCGGGTTGCGCGGCGTTCGCCCAGGATGCGTTCGATGGTGGTCTCGTCGGCGTCGCGGAGTTGGGCGACCTTGGCCAGCAGCGAGGCGGAGCAGCTCAGCGGTTTGTCGGTGCCTGCCTCGCCGCGCGCCAGGTCGGTCTGTATCTGCAAAAGCTGGTCGTAGACCGTACCGGCCTCGCGGCCTGCGAGCTTGCGGCGGGTGGGATGCATGGTTTCCGCCTCGCCGTTGATCACCTCGAGGAACGCCTTGCCGTAGGTGTCGAGCTTCTTGGCCCCTACCCCGCCGATGCGCGCCATGGCGTCGAGGTTGCGGGGGCGGGTTTCAGCCATTTCGATCAGCGTGCGGTCGGTGAAGATGATGTAGGCGGGCACCTTGGCAGCCTCGGCCAGTGCGCGGCGCTTGGCCTTGAGGGCGGAGAGCAGTGGTGCGTCTTCGTCGCTGACCATGGCCTTGACGGCGGGGCGGCGGTTGGCGGCAGCGGTGGCGATGGAATCCTTGCGCAGGATAATCTGTGCCTCGTTGCGCAGGATCGGGAGGGCCGCGTCGGTCATGCGCAGCGCGCCGTGGCGTTCGGGATCGGGGCGGATCAGGTCGTGGCCCATCATCTGGCGGAAGACGGCCTGCCATTGGGCGCGTGTATACTCGGTGCCGACGCCGAAGGTGGGCAGGCCGTCGTGGCCGCGTGCGGCGATCTTGTCCGTCCGGGTGCCGAGAAGGATGTCGATGAGGTGGCCTGCCCCGAACCATTCCTCTGTGCGCAGGATGGCGGAGAGGGCCTTGCGGACGGCGGTGGTGCCATCGAAGACCTCTGCCGGGCTGTCGCAGAGGTCACAGCGGCCGCAGGTGATCTCGGTCTCGCCGAAGTAGGCCAGCAGCGTCTTGCGGCGGCATTTGAGGGCCTCGGCCAATCCGAGCAGGGCGTTGAGGCGGGCGTGGTCCGCCGCGCGGCGTTCGGGCGGGGCGAGGCCCTCGTCGATCTGGGAGCGGCGCAGGCGGATGTCGTCGGGGCCGAAGAGCGTGAGGGTTTCGGCAGGCGCGCCGTCGCGGCCCGCGCGGCCGATTTCCTGGTAGTACGCTTCGATGCTTTTGGGCAGGTCGGCGTGGGCGACCCAGCGGATGTCAGGCTTGTCCACGCCCATGCCGAAGGCGACGGTGGCGCAGACGATCAGGCCGTCCTCCTGCTGGAAGCGCGCTTCGGCGATGCGGCGGTCTTCGGCCTCCATCCCGCCGTGGTAGTGGATGGCGCGCAGGCCCGCGTCATTCAGCGCGCGGGCGAGCCCTTCGGTTTTGGCGCGGGTGCCGCAGTAGACGATGCCGGATTGTCCCTTGCGCGCCGCAGCGAAGGTGAGGATCTGGTCGCGCGGCTTGTTCTTGGCGGCGAAGGCGAGGTGAATGTTGGGCCGGTCGAAGCCGCGCAGGAAGGTCTGTGGCTGGGTGCCGTCGAAAAGCTTTTCGACGATTTCGGCCTGGGTTTCGGCGTCGGCGGTGGCGGTGAAGGCGGCGAGCGGGACGTTGAGGTTGCGGCGCAACTCACCGATGCGGAGATAGTCGGGGCGGAAGTCGTGGCCCCATTGGCTGACGCAATGGGCCTCGTCCACGGCGATCAGGCTGACGCCAACACGTTTGAGCTTCGACATGGCCCCGCCCGAGGCGAGGCGCTCGGGGGCCATGTAGAGCAGCTTGAGCGTGCCCGCCTCGAGACCTTCCCAGACGGCATCGGTTTCCTCTGGCGTGTTGCCGGAGGTGAGTGCGCCTGCGCCGACGCCTGCCTCTTGCAACGAGCGGACCTGGTCGCGCATCAGGGCGATGAGCGGGGAGATGACGACCGTGACCCCGTCGCGCATCATGGCGGGAAGCTGGAAGCAGAGGGATTTTCCTCCGCCCGTGGGCATGATGGCAAGGACGTTTTCATTCGCTGTGACCGCCTCGACGATTTCCTGCTGACCGGGGCGGAAGGCGTCGAATCCGAATACGTCAGAGAGAAGCGTGGCGGCGCTTGTCATCGGGGGAACCTGTAAAATTGTCTGCTCTTTTTATGCAGATTCCCACACTAACAAATCGTGAACAAGCCCGAAGTCGGGTCTTGCGCGCAATCAGGTCAATAGAACGCGGCCGCGTTGTTTATCAGGATGATCCGCAGGATCGCGACACCGATCAGCACGACAAGCGGCGCTAGGTCGATCCCGCCCATAGGCGGGATGAAGCGGCGCACGCGGGAATAAACCGGCTCAAGGAGGCGGTTCAAGCCGTCCCAGATCTGGGCAACCAGCGGCTGGCGGAGGTTCAGTACCTGGAAGTTGATCAGCCAGGACATGATGACGTGTGCGATTACGATGAAATAGACGATGTTCAGCAGCAGCATCAAAATCTGGAAAATCGAGGTCATGGCAGGGCCCTTTGGATTGGTGCCTGTCAGTTAAGCGCCGACGCCCAAAACCGCAAGGGTGCACCCTGAAGGGTCAAGCCGCGCCCGACGCGGTGTCAGCTCTGCATCGCGTTGATCACGACGGAGAAATCCAGTGCGCTAACCCGCTGAATCGACCAGTCCGGAAAGGCGCGCGACGCAACTTCTTTCTTGTCGAGTACCTTGAAGCCCGAATGGCGCGGATCGGCCTCGATCTCTTCGAGGAGCGCCATGACCTTTTCCTCATCGCCCTCGAGCAGCTGGCAGAAATTGCGCCCGTTGTAAGCCAGCGCCCCGGTGATCCCAAGATCGGCATTCTTGGCCGAGGCGCGGTGCACGATCCGGTCGACATCGGCATCGCTGACATTCGCCCGTGCCGTGCTGAAATAAAAAACCCTGATCACCCGTCCTGATCCTTGGTGCCCGCTCCTTAAGCTCTTCAGCTTACTTTTGGGGCATCCCAAAGCAAGAGATTTGATGTCTTTTGCAAACCACACCCACGGACCCAAAGCTGACAGGCCGTCACCTGCGCTCTTGCGCAGGGGCCAGCCGCCTGCTCTATCTTTCGCCAGGGCAAGGGGGCAGGACATGGCAGAGATTTCACCGCGCAAGCGTATCTGGGGCTGGTACTTTTTCGACTGGGCCAGCCAGCCTTACAACACGCTCATGCTGACCTTTATCTTCGGCCCCTACTTTGCCCAGACCGCCACCGCCGCGCTAGTCGAAAGCGGGATGGATACAGAAGCCGCGAAAGCGCAGGCGCAGGCCTATTGGGGCTACGGGTTGACCGCCACCGGCGTTTGCATTGCGATCCTCGCGCCGATCCTCGGCGCAATCGCGGATTCCACCGGTCGACGGTTGCCCTGGATTTGGCTTTTCTCGGTACTCTATTTCGTTGGGGCTGGAGCGCTCTGGTGGACCGCGCCGCAAAGCTTCTCGATCCTCTGGGCGCTGTTCTTCTTCGGCATCGGGCTGATCGGGATGGAGTTCGCGACGATCTTTACCAATTCCTACCTGCCAGAGCTGGACCCGGACCCGGCAGAGCGCGGGCGCATTTCCGGCTCGGGATGGGCTTTCGGTTACGTCGGCGGCGTGCTGGCGCTGGTGGTGATGATCGCGCTTTTTCAGGCAGGCGACAACGGCAGAACGATGGCTGGGCTGACACCGCTTTTCGGACTCGATCCTGCGACCGGCGCGGATACGCGGATCGTGGGACCGCTCACCGCGGTCTGGTTCGCGGTCTTCATGGTGCCTTTCTTTCTCTATTTCCGCGACGATCCAAAGCGAGAAGCGAAGGCGTACCGCCTTGGACAGGGGCTTGCCGATCTGTGGGAGACCCTGCGCGGCCTGCCCCGGCATCCGTCGCTGCTGGCCTACCTTGGCTCGTCCATGTTCTACCGGGACGCGCTGAATGGGATGTACACCTTTGGTGGAATCTACGCGCTTGGCGTTCTCGGCTGGTCGATCATCGACATCGGAGTCTTCGGCATTCTCGCCGCGATTTCCGGCGCGATCTTTTGCTGGATCGGCGGGCGGGTGGACCGGCGGGTCGGTCCCATGCCGGTGATCGTCTTTTGCTGCGTGGTGTTGATCCTCACGGCGGTTCTGATCATTTCGCTCACCCCGACCTCGATCCTCGGCATCGACTTTGGCGAAGGCACGGCGGCCCCGGACATCGCCTTTTACATCGCGGGCGCGCTGATCGGTGCGGCAGGCGGCGCGCTACAGGCGTCCTCTCGCAACATGATGACGCGGCAGGGCGATCCCGAGCGGATGACCGAGGCCTTCGGGCTCTACGCGCTCTCTGGCAAGGCGACATCGTTCCTGGCCCCTGCCCTGATCGCGATCACCAGCGATATCACCGGCAGCCAGAGATTGGGCATCACCCCCGTCGTGGGGCTGTTCATCCTGGGGTTGATGCTGTTAGCATGGGTCAAACGCGATGGAGATTTTGCCAAATGATCCTTTCCCGTCTTCTCACCTGCGCCGCCCTGACCCTTGCGCTCGCGTCCTGCGGCGGCGGGGGCAGCCGCGATATCAGCGGCGAACGACAGGTCTTGCCGACCATCGGCACCTCCGGCGGCGCGCTGTCGGGCGTGATGGCGAAAAAGCTCTTCGGCGCCAAGGCTTTCGCCTCGACCCAGGCGCCGGCGGCCTTTGGCAGCTACGCCAAGGGGTGTCTGGCCGGTGCGCAGCAATTGCCCGAGACTGGTCCCACATGGCAAGCGATGCGCCTGTCCCGCAACCGGAACTGGGCGCATCCGGAAACGATCGACATGGTCAAGAAGCTGTCGGCCTTTGCCGCCACGCAACCAGGATGGAGCGGGATCTACGTGGGCGACATGAGCCAGCCGCGGGGCGGTCCGATGCTGACCGGGCATCGCAGCCACCAGATCGGACTGGATGCGGATATCTGGATGCTGCCAGCGAAGTCGCTGAACCTGAGTGCCGCGCAACGGGAAAAGATTTCGTCCATCTCCATGCGCCGCGCCAAGGGAGCCTATGTCAATGACGCGTGGACGCGTGCGCACCACAACATTCTCAAGGCCGCCGCCAAGGACCCGCGCGTCTCTCGCATATTCGTCTTTCCCGGTGCCAAGGTGCAGATGTGCGCCGATGAAAAGGGCGACCGGAGTTACCTGCGCAAGATCAGGCCATGGTACGGGCATCATTATCATTTCCACGTCCGGCTGAAGTGCCCGGCGGGCGTGGCAGGCTGTGTAGATCAGGCGGCACCGCCTGCGGGTGATGGCTGCGCTGACGCGGTTCAGTGGCAGCAGAACATCCTGAACCCGCCGCCACCAAAGCCCGGTGCCAAGCCGCCGAAGCCCCGGCGAGAGTTGGTTCTGGCGGATCTCCCCGCGCAGTGCAAAGCGGTGCTGGAGAACTGAGACCGTTCATTCGTTCCTTTATCGTAGCACTTTGCGTTGCGATGCCGGTGCACGCGGCGGAGCCGGAGTTGCGCCTTGTCTCCGCCGTGGTCTGGGACCGGCCGGAGAGTTGGTTCGGGGGTCTGTCGGGCCTCGAGATCGACCGTAATGGACGCGATTTCATCGTGATCGGCGACCGCGGATCGGTGATCCGGGGGCGAATGATCCGGCTGGAAGGTCGGCTTTCGGCTGTCGAAGTGTTGTCGCGCCAGCCGTTGCGGGACGCGCAGGGGCGGCCCTTGGGTGAAAATGCGCGGGATGTCGAGGGCCTCGCCCTTGGACGGGACGGGCGCGCCTTTGTGTCGCTTGAGGACCCGCACCGCGTGGCGCGGATCGACCTGGACAGCGGGCGCCTTCACGACCTTCCCGGGCACGAGGATTTCAACGCGTTTGCGGTGAACAGGGGGCTGGAGGCGCTCGCCATTCACCCCGACGGGCGGCTCTTTGCCCTGGCAGAGAGGCGGGCGGGAGACAATGGAACCACGCGGCTCTACCAGTTTCATCGGGGCCACTGGCGCGTGTCACACCAGGTGCCCCTGTCCGGCCCGTTCGTGCCTGTCGGGGCGGATTTTGACGATGCGGGCCGCCTCTATGTCCTTGAGCGCACGCTGTCCCCATTGGGTTTTCGCAGTCGCATCCGGCGGCTCGACCTTGGCTCAGGGCCGGGGTTGATCGAGACGCTTCTGACAACGGGACCGGGGCGGCATGACAACCTCGAGACGCTCAGCGTCTGGCGCGACCAGGCGGGCGATACGCGGCTGACGCTGATCTCGGACGATAATTTCCTGCCGGTGCAGCGCACGGAGATCGTGGAATACGTGCTCAAGGAATGACTTGCGTCCGGGCGCGAGAGCCCCTAAAGGCCGTGCGTCCGCGACGCGCGCGGGCCAAGTCGCCGCACCCTTGTCCAAAACGGTTCACATATGACACGCACTCATCTTCCCGGCATCATTGCCATGGCCGCCATCGTCGTGGCCTCGAACATCCTCGTCCAGTTCCTCTTTGGCCAGTGGCTGACATGGGGGGCGTTTACCTATCCGCTGGCGTTTCTGGTCACCGACATCATGAACCGCGTCTACGGCGCCTCCGCCGCGCGGCGCGTTGTGCTGGTGGGTTTTGTCGTCGGGCTGATCTGTTCGCTGATCGGGACGCAGATCATGGGCGAATTCGGGCCGCTGGTGACCGTGCGCATCGCGATCGGGTCCGGGCTGGCGTTCCTTTTGGCACAACTGATCGACGTATCAGTGTTTTCCGCGCTGAAAGGCGGGGCGTGGTGGCGGGCGCCGCTGGTGAGCACGCTGGTGGGCTCGACGCTGGATACGGCGATCTTCTTTTCGGTGGCGTTCTCGGGCGCGCTGAGCTTTGTCCACCCCGCGACCGACGTGGCCTGGGCTGGTGAGGTTCTGCCGCTGCTGGGCACGGGTCCGATGGCGCCGCTTTGGGTGTCGCTGGCCGTGGCCGACTGGGCGGTGAAGCTGTCTATTGCGTTGATCGCGCTTATCCCTTTCAGGGTGATCACCGGGCGGCTTTTGCAGACGGCCTGACCCCTACGGACGCCCTGCGAGGCAATTGCATCACAAACGGGCATGGCGGGTTATTTTTCGCCGCGCCCGTGAAAAACTTCTTTTCGAATTAACGAACCTGTGCGACGATTCGGGTGAGTTCAACAAATGAAAAGGAGGTGATCCAGTGTCGAGAAAGGTATTGGAGAGTGGTGTCGGAACAGCGTTGGAGGTGACCTGCTAGGGCAGCCCCTGGCTTGATCAATTCCAAGGTTGACGCCGGTCTAACCGGCACGCCTCCTTAAACCATTCGAGTGGGCCGCTTCGCTACCGAGGCGGCCCTTTTCGCGTCAGGCGGCGACCGCTTCGGCGTCGAGCGCCCGCCAGGCGGCAAATTCCTCGTCGTAGGTTTGAGCTTCGACCGGGATCAAAGCGCCCATCGCCTCGATCAGCGCCTCGGCGCTTTCGGGTGCCCCGACCACGACGTAGCGGTTGACGTTGGCAACGGCGCGCAGGCGGGACTTGAGACCTTCCCAGCTGAGAGTCGCACCGGTTTCAGCGCCGTCGTAGCGGTCGAAGATGAGCAGCATATCGACACCATCCTTCTTGTCGAAGACGCGGTTCATGTATTCGGCCATGGCGGTCATGTCCTCGCGACTGACCTCGGCAGTGACGCGGAAGGCGTAGAGGTCGGCGCGGCTGGTGGCAATCTGGGTGATGGAACGAAGGGTGAGCATGGGGTGCCTTTCATTTCAGGGGTTGCTGATCAACGCCTCTTTCCCTTCTCCGGTTCCGGTGCGATGCTCAGGCCATGCTGCGCATCGACGACAAGACCGCCATCCAGGACTGGGAAATCACCGAGCAATTCGTGCGTTCGTCGGGTCCCGGCGGGCAGAACGTGAACAAGGTCGCGACGGCGGTGGAGTTGCGGTTCGAGGCGGCGACCTCGCCGTCCCTGACGGGGCCGGTGAAGACACGGCTGAAACGGCTGGCGGGGCGGCGGTGGACGAACGAGGGGGCGCTGATCATCCAGTGCGACGAGACCCGCAGCCAGGCGCGGAACCGCGAGATCGCGCGGGAGCGGCTGGCGGAACTGGTGCGCAAGGCGCTGAAGCCGCCCAAGCGGCGCATCCCGACGCGGCCGACGCTGGGATCGAAAAAGCGGCGGCTGAAGGCGAAGAAGGAGCGTGGCGAGGTGAAAGCGCTGCGGGGCAAGGTCGACCCGGAGACCTAGGGTGGGTTGGGAGCCCACCTTACGCTGCTGGTTCTCCGGCGTCCGAATGTGCTGCCTGTAAGGTGGGCGTTTCGTCCACCTTACGTTGGTATCAAATCGTGCGGCGAAGGATGTAGATGTCCATGATCCAGCCATGCGCCGCACGGGCCCTGGCGCGGGTTCGGACAATGTCATCGGCCGCGTCTGCCAGCGGACCTTGCCGGATGATCTGCTCCTTCATCCCGACATAGGCCCCCCACCAGATGTGGATGCCTTCGGGTGGCAGCGACTGGAAAGCGCAGCCGCCGTCAAGCATCACGGCGAGCGTGTCGACCCCGTTCGGCCAGCCCTCGTCGCGCAGGCGTCGGCCCGTGGTGACAAGGAAAGGTGCGCCGATGTCGTTGATGGGGATCGCGTGGGCGGCGGTCAGGGCTTGCAGCGACGTGATGCCGGGGATCACGGCGATCTGCCGGGCGGGATCGAGGCGCGCGGCGATGCGCAATGTGCTGTCGTAGAGCGACGGGTCGCCCCAGACCAGAAGAGCCACGCGGGCCGCATCGGGGGCCTCTGCCATGGCGCTTTGCCAGGCGCTTGCGATGGCGTCGTGCCAGTCGTCCACGCGCTGGCGGTAGTCGGGCGTGTTTTCGTCCCGGACCGGAAGGTCGAACTCCACGATCCGGGTCTCGGGGTTCGTGAGCACCTCGTCGCAGATCGCGCGGCGCAGGTCGGCAAGGTCGGCCTTGCCCTCGCCCTTGCGCGGGATCAGGATCAGGTCCTGCGCGTTGATCGCGCGGATTGCCTGCAGGGTGAGATGCTCGGGGTTTCCCGTGCCGATGCCGATCAGGGTCAGTTCCATCGGCTACCCCGGTATCCGTGCGATGGCCTTGGTGCGCAGGTTTCCGAGGACGCGGGCGTCCTCGAAAGTGCCGTCGGGCGAGGCAGAGTAGAGATCGACGAAGGTTTGCAGGTCCGGAAGGTCCGCCTCGGTGATCTCTCCAAAGAGATAGGCGACCTTGCCCGTCGCGCGGAACGCCACGGTTTGTGGACGTTTGCAGCCGGACATGCAGCCGCTGGCCTCGACGGTCACGTTGCGCAGTCCGGCGCGCAGCCGTTCGACGATGGCACCGTCTTCGGTACAGGTCTGGCAGACGTACATCTTCACCCCTCAAGCTCCGCCAGCGGGCCGTAGAAGATCAGCGCGGGTGTCGTGCTGGTGACGGTTTCCAGATGCCGCGCGAGGGTTTCGATGGTGTGGCGCGTGACCTTTTCGGCGGGGGTCGAGACCGCTTCGGCCAGTATGGCAGGTGTGTCGGCGGGCAGGCCCGCGGCGATCAGTTTGGCGGCGAGGTTCGGGAAGGTGCGCTTGCCCATGTAGACAACGGTCGTCGCCAGCGGATCGGCAAGGGCGGCCATGTTGGCGTCGGGCGGCAGGTCGCCCGAGATATCGGCGCCGGTGATGAACTGCACGCGCCGCGCGGTCAGGCGGCGGGTCAGCGGGATGCCAGCGGTCGCCGCGGCGGCGGAGGCGGAGGTGACGCCGGGGATGATTTCGAAGGGAATGCCTGCGGATTGCAGGGCGACGATTTCTTCCTCGAGGCGTCCGAACATGCCGCTGTCGCCGGATTTGAGACGGACCACGCGCAGGCCTGCCTTGGCGTGGTCCACAAGGACCTGGCTGACGTGGTGCTGTTTGGGCGAGGCGCGGCCCGCGCGTTTGCCGACGCCGATAAGGTCGGCCTCGGGATGCGCGTGTTCGAGGATCGGCCCGGCGCTGAGGTCGTCGAAGAGCACGACCTCGGCCCGTGCGATGCGGTCCACGGCCTTTACCGTCAGAAGCTCCGGATCGCCGGGGCCGGAGGAGACGAAGGAGACGAAACCGCCGCTCATGCGTCCTCCGAGATCATGTGAAAGAAGGTGCCGGTGGCGCGGCCACCTTCCGAGAACTGGCGGACCGAGCCGGTCTCGGCGACAACTTCGTTATTGCTGTCGGTGATCCTTGCCAGCGGCGCGTCGGGCTCGGTGAGGATTGTGGCGTAGTGGAATTCGTGGCCCCGCAGGCGTGTGCCCTTGCCGAAGCCGGGGATCGGCGCGTTCAGTTCGGCCTTGCGGTAGCCGAGGTGGAACTTGCGTTTCTCGAAAGAGGTCTCAAGCTCCAGAAGGCCCGCCATCTGGTGGGGCATGCCCTCCTTGTCGACCAGCACTGCGCCCATGGACATGTAGCCGCCGCATTCGCCATGCACAGGTCGCGTGCGGGCAAAGTTACGGATGCCGGAACGGAAGGTTTCGGCGGCGGCGAGCTTGCCTGCGTGGAGCTCAGGATAGCCACCGGGGAGCCAGCAGACGTCGGCGCTTGGGTCAGGGGCCTGATCGGCGAGAGGGGAGAAGGGCAGGACCGTGGCACCGGCGGCGCGCCAGCCTGCGAGCAGATGCGGGTAAACGAAAGCAAAGGCGTCGTCCTGTGCCAGCGCGATGCGCATGCCGGGGGGGATGACGCGGGCGGGTTCGGGGGCTTCTTGCAGGTGGCCGGTGGCAGCATCGCGCAGGGCGTCGAGGTCGACATGGGCGGCGACGAAGGCGGCGGCCTCGGCCAGGATTTCGGGGAGGTTCTCCTGCTCGCCCGCCTGGACGAGGCCGAGGTGGCGTTCGGGCAGTTCGATTTCCTTGCGGCGCGGCAAGGCGCCGAGGGCGGGGATGCCCACGGCGTCCATGCCTACACGGATCAGCGTTTCGTGCCGGGGCGAGGCGACGCGGTTCAGCACGACACCGGCGAGCGTCACATCGGGGCGGAAAGTCTTGAAGCCGAGCGCGGTGGCGGCGACGGATTGCGCCGCCCCGCCCGCGTCCAGCACCAGCACCACGGGCCAGCCCATGTGCGCGGCAATATCGGCGCTGGCACCGTTGCCGCAGGCACCGGGCAAGGCCACGCCGTCGAAGAGACCCATGGAGCCTTCGGCAAGGATCAGGTCGGCGCCTTCGGCATTGCCGACAAGACCCGAGATCGCGTCGAGGTCCATGGCCCAGCTGTCGAGGTTGAAGGAGGCGCGACCGGACGCTACCATATGGAAAGCGGGGTCGATGTAGTCGGGGCCGCTCTTGAACGGCTGGACGTTCACGCCTTGCGCGCGGAATTCGGCGAGCAGACCGAGCATCAGCGTGGTCTTGCCCGTACCCGACGAAGGGGCCGATATCATCAGGCCCGGGGGGATCATTCGGCGGTTTCCGGGAAGCGGGGTGCGGTGCCTACGGGGCGGAAGCGGCGGTCGTAGTCGCCCGCGTAGAGGCGGCTTTCGCCGAAATCTTCGGCCCCGATGGCGTGGCCGACGAGAATGAGGGCGGTGCGCTCCATTTCTTCGCCGATGGCTGTTCGCAGGGTGGCAAGCGTGGCCTTGACGATACGTTCATCCGGCCAGCTGGCGCGCCAGACGACGGCGACGGGACAGTCGGGGCCGTAGTGCGGGGTGAGGTCGGCGACCACCTTGTCAAGGATATGTACCGAGAGGTGGATGGCGAGGGTGGCACCGGTGCGGCCGAAGTTCTCCAACGTCTCGCCTTCGGGCATGGCGGTGGCACGTCCGGAGGTGCGGGTCAGGACGACAGACTGCGCAACCCCTGGCAAGGTGAGTTCCGCGTTCAGCGCGGCGGCGGCGGCGGCAAAGGACGGAACGCCGGGGGTAACGTCATAAGGTATGCCCATCTCGCGCAGGCGGCGCAGCTGTTCGCCCATAGCGGACCAGACCGACAGATCGCCCGAATGCAGCCGCGCGACGTCATGGCCCGCGGCGTGGGCCTTGGCGATTTCCTCCATGATCTCATCCAGTGACAGGCGCGCGGTGTTCACGATATGCGCGCCCTCGGGACAATGACCAAGCAGCGCTTCGGGCACCAGCGATCCGGCATAGAGGCACACCGGGCAGGCGGCGATCAGGTCGCGGCCACGGAGGGTGATCAGGTCAGGCGCACCGGGGCCGGCGCCGATGAAATGAACGGTCATGGGGATGGGTTCCCTTTGCTTTCCGCGATGG
Source organism: Sulfitobacter sediminis (assembly GCF_040811725.1). Classification (NCBI taxonomy): domain Bacteria; kingdom Pseudomonadati; phylum Pseudomonadota; class Alphaproteobacteria; order Rhodobacterales; family Roseobacteraceae; genus Sulfitobacter; species Sulfitobacter sediminis. Next base: position 128,950 of record NZ_JBFNXX010000001.1, on the reverse strand, counting down.
CGGCGGTGGCCATACCATCGCCCGAGACGACACGCGCCGCAACCAGCCGGGCGTCGGGCCCTGCGGCGGCAAGGGCTGCGGCCTCGGCCAGAGAGCCGGTGCCGAGCCGGTCCTGGATGCGTTGCGACTGGGTGGGGGTTATCATTTGTTCGAGGTCCGACTTGGTGATGCCGAGGCCCGGGACACCGAGCAATTGGGCGAATTCGCGGAACACCTTCTCACGCGATTTGGCACTTTCCGTGACGAGGGCGTCGATCTTCTGGCTGCCTCCAGCCAGAAGCGCGCGCTGCATGGCGTCCTGCAGGCTCGCCACATCGGCGGTGGCACGAAACCCTACGCCCATGATCCTCATAGCGTCACGCTCCACTGGACGACCGGACGCGCGGGCGTCCAGCCGCGCATTGTGCCGAGCGGTTCCGCCTTCGCGAGTTCGATGCGCAGGAGGGTGCCGCCGCGTTTTGCGTGCAGATCGATGAGCAGCGCCTCTGTTTCGAGCGTTACGCCGTTGGCGACGAGGCGGGTGCCCGGGGGCAACAGGTCGAAAAGGCGGTCGAAGAGCGCGGGCGTGCCGCCGCCGCCGACAAAGACGGCATCGGGTGTCGGCTGATCGGCGATGGTGTCGAGCGCGGCGCCCTCGACGAGGTGCATGAGGTGGTCGATGCCGAAGTCGGCGATGTTGCGGGCGATGTTCGCGACCCGGTCGGCGCGACGCTCGAAGGCTGTGGCGCGACCCCCGGCGAGGCACCATTCGACCGAGATGGACCCGGAGCCAGCGCCGATGTCCCACAGGGTTTCGCCGGGGCGCGGGGCAAGCGCGCTGAGCGTCAGGGCTCGCACGGGGCGCTTGGTGATCTGGCCATCGTGGGTGAAGGCGTGGTCCGGCAGGCCGGAAGCGCTGGGAAGGCCGATGCCTGTAGGCAGGTCTATGGCAACCGCGACGGGGGCTGCGATGTCGCTGAGGTTGAAATCCGCCGCCGTGGTGGTGCGGATACGCTGGCGCGGGCCGCCCATGCGTTCGCAGACGTGGAGGTGTGCTTGGCCTGCGCCTTGGTCGTTGAGCCAGGTGGCGAGGGCGGCGGGCGCGTCACCGTCGCGGACGAGGCAAATGAGGCGGCCTTTGGGTGAGAGGACGCGCTTGAGGCGCTGGAAGGGAGCGGCGTGGAGACCGTGGCAGGTGATCTCTTCCATCCGCCAGCCGAGTGCCCCGGCAACGAGTGAGAAGGTTGAGGGCGCGGGCAGGACAGTCCAGTCTCCCGGAGCGAGGTGGGCGGCAAGGCTGCCGCCCGCGCCGAACCAGAAGGGATCGCCGGAGGCGAGGACGACCGTGCGCTTGCCCCTGGCTGCAAGAACGGGATCGACCGAGAAGGGCACGGGCCAGGGCTGGCCCCTGTCGCCTGCGGCCACCAGTTCAAGGTGGCGGGGGCCGCCGATGATCACCTCGGCCGCGTCGATCGCGGCGCGGCTTGCGGGGGGCAAGTTTGTCGCGTTATCGTCTGCCATTCCGATGATCGTTACCCAAGGATCACCCATCATGCGCGTCCTCTTGCTTGGCGGGACAACCGAGGCCAGCAGCATGGCCGAGACGCTGGCCGCGGCGGGCGTCGATGCGGTGTTCTCCTACGCCGGTCGGACGCGCGCGCCGAAGGCACAGCCGTTGCCCACCCGCTTTGGCGGGTTCGGGGGCGTTGCAGGGCTGGTGAATTACCTGCGGGCGGAAGGCATCAGCCATGTGGTCGATGCCACCCATCCCTTTGCAGCCGGAATGAGCCGGAATGCCTTTGCCGCGAGCGGTGAGACCGGGGTGCCGTTGATCCGGTTGGAGCGGCCCGCGTGGGTGCCGGGAGACGGCGATGACTGGACCTTGGTGGCGTCGGTCGGGGCGCTTCCGGATGCCCTGCCCGACGTTCCCGCGCGGGTGTTTCTTGCCATCGGCAAGCAGCAGATCGGGCTTTTCGCGGCCAAGCCGCAGCATCACTACCTGCTGCGACTGGTTGACCCACCCGAAGAGCCGCTGCCGCTTCCCGACGCTGCGGTCGTCATCGCGCGCGGGCCTTTTGATGCCGCTCAGGATCGGGCGCTGATGGAGAAAAACGGTATCACCCATGTGGTCGCCAAGAACGGCGGCGGGCGCGGGTCGCGGGCCAAGCTGGACGCCGCGCGGGCGCTTGGGCTTCCAGTGCTGATGGCGCAGCGGCCCGAGGTGCCGGGGGACGCCGTGGCGCGGGATGTCCGGGAAGTGATGGACTGGCTGGGTCATGAGGCAGATCGCGGGGTGTAGACGTAGCGCCCGACGCGGCGGGTGGCGCTGTTGCCGACGATGACGACGGTGCGCATGTCGGCCATGTCTGGCGTCGCCTCGGACAGAGTGACGGTGTGGATCGCCTGATCCGGTGTGCTGACGGCGCGGGCGAAGGTGATCAGGCGCGTGCCTTCGCATTCCTCGCGCAGGATGGAGAGAGTTTTTTCGAAGCCTTCGGGGCGGGATTTTGACCGGGGATTGTAGAAGGCCATGGCGAAATCACCACGTGCGGCCATGCGCAGGCGGTTTTCAATCATCTCCCATGGCTTGAGGTTGTCGCTCAGATTGATCGCGCAGAAGTCGTGACCCAATGGCGCGCCAGCCGCAGCGGCGGCGGCGAGCATCGCGGTGATGCCGGGCAGGACACGGATGTCCGTGTCAGTGTATTCCGGATTTGCCTCGAGCGCCTCGAAGACGGCGGAGGCCATGGCGAAGACACCGGGATCGCCTGACGAGACAACGACCACCTGCGCACCCTTTGCCGCAAGGTCGAGCGCGAGGAGGGCGCGGTCAAGCTCGACACGGTTGTCGGAGGGGTGGAGCGTCAGCCCGGGGCGTTCGGCGACACGAGCAACGTAAGGAATGTAGCCGATGACGTCGGTGGCCTCTGCCAGTGCCTGCGAGACTTCGGGGGTTACCATGGCCTCGCTGCCGGGGCCGAGGCCCGCGATGGTGAGGGTGCCGGTCATTCCGCCGTCTCCGGCCTGCGGCCTTGACCGTGAACCAGCACGATCGCGAAATAGGGGCAATCGTCCGCGGCCACTTCGGTCAGCTTCGCGATGCGCTGCCCCGGCATCGTGCCCTTCTCGACAAGCCAGGCGTCATCGAGCTTGCCTGCTGCGGCCAGCGCGCGCTTGACGCGGGGCAGGTTGCGGCCCGTCTTCATCACGACCAGCGCATCGGCGGCCTGCATGTGGCGCACAAGGTCTTCTTCGGGCAGTGTGCCCATCAGCACGGTCAGAACGTCGTCGCCCCAGGTGAAGGGCGTGTCCATCGCGTTCCAGCAGCCCACCATGCCGGGGATGGCGGGCAGAACCTCCACCTCTGCCCGGCCTTGCAGGCGGGTGTGGAGGTGCATGAAGGAGCCGTAGAAAAACGGGTCGCCCTCGCAAAGGACGACGACGTCGTGATCGCGGGACAAATCTTCCAGACGGTTGGCCCAATCCTCGTAGAAATCGACGAGCAGTTGGCGGTATTCCGGGCTGTCGAAGGGCAGCTCGGTGGTGACGGGGTATTCCATCGGGTATTCGGTCACGTCGTCCCGGAGCATGTCCTTGACGATGCTGCGCGCCTGCCCCTGCCTGCCCTTCTTGCGAAAGAAGGCAACATGCCGGGCGTTGCGGATCACGCGGTCGGACTTCACGCTCAGCAAGTCGGGATCGCCTGGGCCGAGGCCCGCGCAGATGATCTTGCCCATCAGACTATTCCACCCGGCTGGCCAGCGCGTTGACGGCGGCGACGGTAATTGCCGAGCCGCCGAGGCGGCCGCGCACGATCATGGAGGGAACGGGGAGGTCCTGCATTAGCGCCTCCTTGGACTCTGCTGCACCGATGAAGCCCACGGGGCAGCCGATGATGGCGGCGGGGCGGGGGCATGCGGGGTCTTCGAGCATGTTCAGCAGATGGAAGAGCGCGGTGGGTGCGTTGCCGATGGCGACGAGCGCGCCGTCGAGATGCGGGCGCCAAAGCTCCAGCGCGGCGGCGGAGCGGGTGTTGGACATCGCGCGCGCCATATCCGGCACGCGGGGGTCGCGCAGGGTACAGATGACCTCGTTGTCGGCGGGCAGGCGTTTGCGGGTGATGCCCTCGCTGACCATGTAGGCGTCGCAGAGGATCGGCGCACCCGCTTCCAAAGCGGCGCGGGCGGCGATGGCCATGCCGTCGGAGAACTGAACATAGTCCTCGAGCCCCACCATGCCGGCGGCATGGATCATGCGGACGGCGACGATCTCTTCTTCCGGTGTGAAGCGGTCGAGGTTCGCCTCGGCCCGTATCGTGGCGAAGGACTGGCGGTAAATCTCCGCCCCGTCGGTGATGTAGGTATGGGGCATCAGAGTGTCTCGGGGATTTCTTGCGGTGTGAGACCCGTCTGCTCGGGCGCGTCGCTGGCGCGGCCGTCTCGGATCAGGTCGAGCCCCTCGGTCGTTGCGGTGACGGTCAGTGACGCAGGACGCGGATGGGCGCAGCCCTTGGCGCAGCCGGAGACGTGCAGGAACTGGCCGTCCTTGAGGTGCGGAGCGAGCTGGCGTGCGAGGGGGCGGGTTTCGACGAGCCCCTGGGCGCAGCGGGGGGCCCCGGTGCAGGCGACGATCCGGAGAAGCGGATCGTTGGGGTCGGTGATGACACCTTCGACGCCGGGGAATTCCCGCGCGCCCTCGACCAGCAGCATCCGCCAGGGGGTCATGCGCAGACCGCCTTGCTTGGCAAGGCTGGCCAGGGTCTCGACCGTAAGCTGCCCGAAGGCGAGGCCGATCATCGCGCCGAGCGGGGTATAGCCGGGGGCGGGGCGATGAGACTGCTGTTGGCGGGGCACGAAGTGGTCGGCGGGAAGCTTGGCACCTTCCGCAAGAAGGCCGGCCATGCGGGTATGGTCGCCACGGTTCTCCATGAACCAGTGGGCGAGCGCGATGGCTTCATCGGCCGCCGTTTCGACCGTGACCGCTTTCCCCTTGTCCGACCCGTCGGCAATCAGGATCAGCCCCCCGCCAGCATCGCGTTCGAGGCGGATATCGGCAGAGGCATTCTGCAAGACCGGTTCGCGGCCCGTATCCACCGCATAGCCGAATTTTCCTGGTGTTACAGGCGCATCCTCTGCACTGACGGCTGCCGTAAGCGCGGGCCCCAGCGTCTCGGTCTCGCCCCCGGTTTGCCAGAAGGGGGTCAAAAGGATATTGCGGCGGCTTTCGACAGCCTCGTCAGGGTCAAGCAGCGCCATGCGGCGCAGGCCCTCGATGAGGGGCGGATAGGATTTCTCGGTCACGCCCCTGATCTGCAGGTTCCCGCGCGAGGAGAGGTCGATCATGCCATTGCCATGTGCCGCCGCCAGCGTCGCGATGCCATCGGCCTGTGCGCGGCGCAGACGGCCGTTGAAGGGGCGGATGCGCACGACGAGGCCGTCGCCCGATTGCATCGGGCGCAGCGCGCCGGGGCACCAGCCCTTGATCTCGGGTCCGGTCATTCGGCGGCGTCCATCTGGGCGCTGATCGAATTGCGGCGCGTGGTCCAGAGGCCCGCATCCCGCAGGGCGGCAAAACGGTCGCGCATTTCTTGCAGCGCTTTGGGGTTTTCGCGTTCCATGAACTCCACCAGATCGGCGCGGCCCAGGGTTGCGTCGTAGTAGAGGTCGAAGAGGTGGGCCGGCACGTCCCGCGTCAGATGCGCGAAAGCGGCGAGATTGTCGAGGGTGGCAGCAATTTCAGCGGCCCCCCGGAAGGCGTGGCGCATCATGCCGCTGGCCCAGTCGGGGTTTGCCGCACGCGCACGCACGACGCGGGCGATTTCCTCGGCCATGGTGCGGGCCTTGGGTGTGCCGAGTTTGGTTGTGTCGAGGTGGTACAGATTCGGCTTGGCGGCGCCGAGGTGGGCCATGGCGGCGGCGAAACCGCCTTCGTGGCTGGCATAGTCGGAGGCGAGGAGGACGTCGGACTCCAGCAGGTCCTGAATATGCGCGAAACTGTCTGTAGTTTGCAGGCGCTGTTCCAAAGCGGCGCGGTTCTGATGTGCTTCGCCTTTCACGTCGATGGCCCATTCGGAGGCTTTCAGCCAGGCCTCGCCCGCCGCCGCGCGGCCCTCCGCCGAGTAGTCCAGCATCGCGGCTTCCATGTTCATCCCGTAAAGCCCCGGTTTGGGGCCGAAAACGCGTGGGGTTTTCAGGACATAGGGGTTCATGTCGGGGACTTCTTCACGCTCGGCCAGCGCCATGGCCCCAGCCTCGAAGAGCTGAGCGAGGCCCGGAAAGACGTCACGGAAGAGGCCGGAGATACGCAGGGTGACGTCGATGCGCGGGCGATCCAGGAGCGTGAGCGGGAGGATTTCGAAGCCGCTGACGCGTTCCGATCCTTCGTCCCACATAGGCGCGAGGCCAGCGAGATGCAGCGCCATGGCGAATTCCTCGCCTGCCGTGCGCATGGTGGCGCTGCCCCAGAGATCGACAACGATGCCCTTCGGATAGTCACCCTCGTCCTGGAGGCGGCGGCGGATCAATTCCTCGGCGATCTTGACGCCCTGGGCATGGGCCGCGCGGGTGGGCACGGAGCGGGGATCGACGGCAAAGAGGTTGCGGCCCGTGGGCAGCACGTCGGAGCGACCCCGGTAGGGCGAACCGGAGGGGCCCGCGTCTATGCGCTTGCCATTGAGAGCGTTCAAAAGGCCTTCGGTTTCGCCCTGGCCCGCACCGAAGACGTGGAGACCGTCGCCGTACTGGCTCTCCTTGATGTCGCAAACGAAGCGGTCGATGCGCGTGATCGCCTCGGCGGCGCAGGCGTCTTCGGAAAGGCCAAGGTCGTTTTCGACGCCAGCGGCCCGCGCTTCGGCGCGGATCGTGGCGATCAGCCGATCCCGGCGGGCGGGGTCGAGGCCGTCGGCGGTGGAGTATTCGTCGAGCAGCCGTTCGAGGTGCAAAAGCGCATCCGGCGTGGCGCTGTCCTTCATAGGGGGCGGCAGATGGCCAAGGGTCAGTGCCCCGATGCGGCGCTTCGCTTGTGCGGCCTCGCCAGGGTCGTTGACGATAAAGGGGTAAATAACGGGCAGTTCGGCGGTCAGGGCTTCGGGCCAGCAGTCATCGGAGAGGGCGACGGATTTGCCCGGCAGCCATTCGAGCGTGCCATGGGCGCCGATGTGGATCAGGGCATGCATGCTTTGCGACCGGAGCCAGAGGTAGAAGGCGACGTAGGAATGGCGCGGAATGCGGGCGAGGTCGTGGTAGTCGGTATCGCGCTGGTCGATGGCCCCGCGTTCGGGCTGCAGCGCGACGAGGGCATTGCCGCAGGCTTGGGCGGGGAAGTGGAAAGCGCCGTCCCTATGGAGCGGGTCATCGGCAGGGTCACCCCAGGCGGTCTGCAGGTCCTGCTGCAACTGCGGGGGCAGTTGGCGGAGCGCCTCTTCGTAGTCACGCATCGGCCAGGGGATGGTTGTCTGCGTGAGTGTCCTCCCGAAGCCGATTTGAGGCTCGACCGTGTAGCCCGCGCCCGCGAGCGTCAGCAGCATGTCTTCGGTGGAGGCTAACGCGTCGAGGCCGACGGCGTGGGCGATCTGGTCCTCGCGGCCCGGATAGGTGGAGAGAACGAGGGCGAGCTTGCGGTCGGGCGCGGGTGTCTTGGCCAGGCGATGCCAGCCCGCGACACGATCCACCACCCCCTTTATCCGATCCTCATGAGCGCGATGAGAAAAGCGGGAGAATTGCAGATGAGAGTCGCGTTTCTCGGGCGCCTTGAAGCTGACGACGCCGGTAAAAAGACGCCCGTCTACCTCTGGCAGGACGACGTGCATGGCAAGGTCTGCCGGGGAGAGGCCGCGTTCGCTGTCCGCCCATTCCTTCTTGCGCGCAGTGGAGAGGGCAATCTGAAAGACCGGGCAGCCGGGTGTGTCGAGGGGCGAGGTGCCGTCGTCGCCGCGCCCGGAAAAGGCAGTGGCATTGATGATCGCCGCCGGGGGATGGGCAGTGAAGGTTTCGGCGAGGAAGGCGCGGGCAGCGTCGGACTTTAGCGACGGGACGAAGAGACCCATGGGGGTGAAACCCCGGTCGCGGAGTTGCCGCATCAGCGCGTCGATGGGGGCCGTGTCGGCGGCGGTGAGGTAGGAGCGGTAAAAGGTAACGGCGACGAGGGGCGCGCCGGTCGCCTCCTGTTTGAAGGGGCAACGGGTCACGATGCCTTGATCGGGATCGTAGTAGCCCGCGACCGGCACAGTCTTTGTCCCGGCTACCGGCCCTGCGTAAAAGCCCGCCGCAAGGGCCAGTTGCGCGAGCGCCGCCTGCGCGGCCACTGCCCCGCCTGCGTCGCAGAGGTGCGAGAGGCGGCGGAGGGTACTGACGGGCAACGTCGAATGTGCGTCAAGCGAGGGGTCTTCGCGACCGTCTGCCGGCAGGACTGCCAGGGCGATGCCGTGGCGGCGGGCGAGGTCCTGCACCTGCATGATGCCGTAGGGCCAGTAATTCTCGCCACCGATGAGGCGGATGAGGATGCCCTTTGCACCGGAAAGCGTCTGTTCGACGTAATTGTCCACCGACGCGGGATGCCGGAGCGCGGTGAGATTGCAGAGGCGCAGCGTGGGCAGTTTGCCCTGAGGCCCGCCACCGCGGTGCCAGCCTGCCGCGAAAGCGCCAAGGTCACTGTCGGAGAACGAAAGCACCACCAGATCGGCGGGGTCCTGCCCCGGATCGTAGGGGGTTTCGCTGTCCTCGAGCCCGTGGCTTTCGCGGAAGACGACGTGCATCGGCGCTATGCCCCCAGAACGGCCCGGATGGCGGCGGGGTCGATGTGGTCGTGTTCGGCGATCACGACCAGATGGCCCTGCCGCGCATTGGCACCCCAGGGGCGGTCGTACTGGTGACGCACCCGGGCCCCCACGGCCTGTACCAGTAGGCGCATGGGCTTGCCCGTCACGGCCACGTAACCTTTCACCCGAAGGATATGCTGTTCGTTCGCAAGCCGCTCGATGGCGGCGACCAAGGTGGCGGGGTCGTCGATCTCGGGCATGGGGATCACGACGGTTTCGAAGTCATCGTGCTCGTGGTCCTCGTGCCCGTCGTGGTGCGAGGGGCGCGCGGCAAGGTCATCCTCGGCCTTGGCGTTGAGGCCCAGCACGACGTTGGGGTCGATCACGCCTTCGGTCATGGAGAGGATGGGAACCTTGCGGGGGGATTCGTCCTCGATCACCTTGCGGGCCTTCCCGAGACCCTCGTCGCCTGCGAGATCGGCCTTTGAGATCAGGATGATGTCGGCGCATGAAATCTGGTCTTCGAAGACCTCCGAGAGCGGTGTTTCATGGTCGAGCGACTCGTCTGCCTTGCGCTGGGCGTCCACGGCGGCTTCGTCAGCGGCAAAGCGGCCTGCGGCGACAGCCTCGGCATCGGCAAGAGCGATCACACCGTCCACGGTGATCTTTGACCGGATCGCGGGCCAGTCGAAAGCCTTCAGGAGCGGTTTCGGCAGGGCAAGGCCGGAGGTTTCGATCAGGATATGATCTGGGCGCGTGGGCAGCTCCATCAGCGCCTCGATGGTCGGGATGAAATCATCCGCCACCGTGCAGCATATACAGCCATTGGCAAGCTCCACGATATTCTCCGCCGGGCAATCCTCGATCGCGCAGCTTTTCAGGATCTCGCCGTCCACGCCGACGGTGCCGAACTCGTTGACCAGCACCGCGAGCTTGCGGCCATTCGCGTTCTGCATCAGGTGGCGGATCAGCGTCGTCTTGCCCGAGCCGAGAAAGCCGGTGATCACGGTGACGGGGATTTTCGACAGGTCGTTCATTCGGCGGCCTCCAACGGCATCTGAAACGGGGGAATGCGGGCAAGGCTTTGCTTGCGGAATTGTTCCGGGCGCTCGCGCCATGGCACGAAGCCGTCTTCGCTTGCCGCATATTTCGCGGCACCGGCAAGGATATCGGCGGCGTCCTCGGTCGTCATGCGGCCATAGACGTAGGTCCATTTGCCGGGTGCAGAAAGCGCGACGGCAGCCCCATTGGAACAGGCGGACAGGCATTTGACCGGGATGATCTCCACACCGTCCGGCGTACCCTGCGCCTCGAGCGCGTTCAGCAGGTGTGTGCCGGGGCGCACCGCATCCTCGGGCAGCTCTTGCCCGGCGCGGCAGGTGGTGCAGACGTAAAGGGTCGTGGTCATGAGCTATTTCACCTCGATGATCTGGCGGGCGGTGATCGCGCTGCCGCCCACCGCAAGCGGGCGGTGATCGTTGGTATTCAGCGAAACGGCAATCTCGACCTCGCCCTTCGGCAAGTTGTCGAGATGCATCCATTCAGCGTAGAGACGGCCGTGTTTCACACCGTTCACGTAGAGATGGGCGTGGCCTTCGCCCGTCAGGTTCCGGCCACTGGCGTTCAGTGGCGAAAAAGCGAAATTCTCGGTCATCACATGGAGGTTGAAGCCCGCCATCGGGTCGGGTGTGACGGATATCGCGACCGTGGGCGCATCACTGGCAGGAATATCGAAAAGCGCCGCATGCATCGCGGCGTGGTCCGCCCCGCCATGATTGGACGCTGCACCGTGCTGCGCGGGGTCGCCGTGGTCATGGCCGTCGAAGGTGATGCCATTGCCCGCAGCAATCGTGAAGCCGATGCCGCCGCCGAAGATCAGCCCGATGACGAATAGCGACAGGGTCCGGTTCATCCTAGCCCCCTGCCCGCGCGGCGGCGTCGGCATGGGCCCCCTCGCGTTGCCAGAAATAGCCCGCGAAAGCGCCAAGCATCACCCAGGCGGCAAGGCCAAGGCCAAGGGCCCGTGCAGCATAAAGTGCTGCAAGCTCGGTCGGAACGGGGCCACTGAATACATCGGGCTCGGGCGCGCCGACAACGTGCGGCGCGAGCAGCAGGATGACGGCAGCCCCCCACATGGCCCAGCCGCGACCGAAGGCGATCAGCCACAGGCCAAGGGCCGCCGTACCTGCCGCGCTGAACCACCATATCTGGCGCGCGGTGATGTCGGCCGCCGCGACGCCCGGCACCTCTGGCGCAAGAGAGAAGGCAGGGGCAAGGTGAAAGGCGACGAAACCCGCAACGCCCCAGATGATACCTGTGCGGCCATCGATACGCGCGCCACGATCCTCGGCCAGCCCCATCCCCGCCAGCACGATGAGCGCGTAGCCGGTGTAGGTCAGCATGCTGAAGATCAGGCTCAGCCCGTCGCGCATCGGATCGAACCCGGGTAGCTCCGGATGCGCGCTCACCAGTTCTCCGGCACCGAAGTGAACAAGCGCGCCACCTTCGTAAAGCTCGGCATGCAGCATGATCGGCTGAAGGAACCAAAGCTGCAGCAAGCCAGCGATCAGCCCGGCGGCGGCCCCTGCAAAAAGAGCGGAAATCAGGAAACGTGCGTACATAACGGAGGCACCTTTAACTTTGGTCCGACGGGTCGGGCGGCACGCATGTCAGACCGGACAAACGAAAAAGAGCGGACCACCGGGGGGCGGGGCCGCAATGACACCAACGAAGATGGAAAGGGCGCGCATCGTGAGGCCCCGGGACTCTGACATGTTGCCAGCCATTGCGCCGCTTCGCAGCGCAGTGGCAGACGGTTCAGTCAGACCTGCCTAGTGGCAGGGGAAACCGGTGGCGTGGCGCACGTCGTGGGCAGCATCATGCAGCGCGGCCGCCTGAACATGTCCCGTCAGCGAGATCACGGCGATGCCCAGCGCCGCCGCGAAAAGGGCCGGCACAAAGCGAAGGGCGCTGCGTGTGCGAATGGTTGTCGTCATGTCTTCTCTCCTTGCCGTCACACCCGACGGCCTGTCCTTTTTTCGGTGCCTGGCAGGTCTCCTGGCTCGCGGTTCAGCGCCCTTTCCCGCCTTCCCTGCCGGTCGGCAAGTGGCATATCGGGTCAGGCTCACCGCTTACAGTCGCGGGGGCGGCTTCAGCTTCGGGCCGGGCCCTGACTGAATTCCCTGTTAGGTCCCATGCGCACGCGGCACATATCGGGACACCAAGCGCGGGAAACGTCGCATTTTGCCCATGCGAAAGCAAGGTTGATTTGCGACGCAAAAGCACTTCAAAGCGCGCTTGCTCTGGCGTCATCCTGCGGGTTTGGACATAAATGCCGGGCGCTTGGAGATTTCCCGGCGAATCCCCCTCGTCGCCGGAGTGCCCGATGCCGACCAATCGAACCACCCTAGCGATCATCTACTCGCTCTTGGCGATCTGCCTTTTCGACGCGATGGGGCTGATCATCAAGCGGCTCTCGACCGACTATGGCGCAGCCGAGTTGTCCGCGTGGCGGAACCTTTTCGGCCTGATCCCCGCCGCCTTCGTTTTGTGGAGCTCGGCGGAATGGCACCGCCGTGGCCGGCAAATCAGGCTGCGCCAGTGGCGGCTGGCGTTCTTTCGCGGCGCCGTGCTGACGGTGGCGCAATTCTCGTTCTATTTCTCCTTACGCGTTTTGACCTTCGCCACGGCCTCAACGATCACCTATGCCAATGCGCTTTTCCTCGTAGCACTTGCCGTGCCAATCTTGGGAGAGCACGTCGGCAAGGTGCGTTGGTTCGCTGTGCTCATCGGCTTTGCCGGCGTGATCCTAGTGGTCGGGCCCGGACGCGACACCTTTTCGTGGGCCGCCCTGATGGCGCTTCTTGCAGCGTTTTGCTATGCCCTCACCGGCGTTACGGCACGGCTGATCGACGAGGATGTGCCGACCGCGCTGATCAACCTCTATTCCTCGACCATCGCCGTCATCGGGGCGGTCCTGCTGGCCTTCTTCACGGGCGGTTTCACGCCCATCGGGAGCATGGAAGACATGCTCTGGATCGCCGCGATGGGCGCCTTCGGTGGATCGGCGGTGCTGCTTCTGATTTCTGCCTATCGCATGGCGGACCAGAGCGATCTGGCACCCTTCAGCTATTTTGGAATCCCGATCGCCTTCGTGCTTGGCTGGTTCTTCTACGACGAAGCGCCCTGGTCAGAACTGTTACCCGGCGCCCTGTTGATCGTGGCGGGTGGCCTGACGATCATCTGGCGGGAAAGGCAATTGCGACGGGATCAGACCAGAACCTCTTCGGCGACCTGATCGCCCACGCCGAAGACCCGCTTATAGCGTTCGATCTCTTGCGCAGGGCCCATCGCCTTGTTGGGATTGTCCGACAGCTTGACGGTAGGGCGCCCGTTGGCGCTGACCGCCTTGCAGACAAGCGAGAAGGGGGCGAGCGCGTCATCGGGCACAAGCCCGCGGAAATCGTTCGTCAGAAGCGTGCCCCAGCCGAAAGAGACGTTGACCTTGCCCGCGAACTGGGCGTGCAACTCCCTGATCTTGTCTACGTCCAGCCCGTCGCTGAAAATGACACGTTTGGTTCCCGGATCCTCTCCACGGTCCTTCCACCAGTCGATGGCGATCTGCGCCCCGGTCGCGGGATCGCCGCTGTCGATCCGCACGCCGGTCCAGCCCGCCAGCCAGTCCGGCGCGTGTTCGAGAAAGCCCTTGGAGCCGAAAGTGTCCGGCAGGATGATCCGCAGGTTGCCCTCGTGCTCTTCATGCCAGTCGGAAAGTACCTCGTAGGGGGCCTTGGCCAGCGCCGCGTCATCCTCGGCCAGCGCGGCATAAACCATGGGCAACTCATGGGCGTTCGTTCCAATGGCCTCCAGCTCGCGCATCATGGCGATTCTGCAGTTTGACGTGCCGGTGAAAGCCTTGCCCAGGCCCTCGTGCATGGCCTGCACGCACCAGTCCTGCCAGAGGTAGGAATGCCGCCGCCGTGTGCCGAAATCGGCAATGGACAGGTTCGGTATCTCGCGCAGTGCCTCGATCTTTTCCCACACGCGGGTCATGGCGCGGGCATAAAGCACCTGAAGCTCGAATTTTCCCATGGCGTGCAGGACAGCACGGCCCCGCAGTTCCATCAGCACGGCGAGAGCGGGGATTTCCCAGAGCATGACCTCGGGCCATTTGCCTTCGAAGGTCAACTCGTACTGGTCGCCCTTTCGCTCAAGGTAATAGGGCGGCAGGCGCAGGCCCTCGAACCACTCCATGAAGTCGGGGCGGAACATCTGGCGCTTGCCGTAGAAGGTGTTGCCGCGCAACCAGGTGGATTCGCCGCGGGAAAGGGAGAGCGAGCGGATGTGGTCGAGCTGCTCGCGCAGCTCGCCCTCGTCGATGAGCTTGGCGAGGGGGACATGTTTGGAGCGGTTGATGAGCGAGAAGGTGACCGTCGTGTCCGGCTTGTTGCGGAAGATCGACTGGCACATCAGCAGCTTGTAGAAATCCGTGTCGATGAGCGACCGCACGATGGGGTCGATCTTCCATTTGTGGTTCCAGACGCGGGTGGCGATGTCGACCATGGGGGGTTCCTCGAATAACCACGCCTTTTTCGCAAAACTGTTGCGCCGGGGGCAAGGGCGATTTCCTTTCTGGTCATAAGGCTGCCAGAATCACACGTCAAACGTGTGACAGTATTGGTTGGAGACGAAGATGACACCGCAGGACATATTGACGCCCGCAGTTCTGGCCCTTGCCCTTGTCGGCTATGTGACCTGTTTCGCGCGGATGTTCTGGCTCACATTCGCCGGGACCGCGGTTCTGGCCTTGCTCATATCGACGACGTTCGCATTTTCCCCCGAGAATTTTCCCTACTGGGGTGCTGGCGCCTGTATTGCCATGGCTGCCGCCTATGCCGCGCGGTTTTTCAACGTGGCGCGCAATCGTCGTCGGGCGGTGGGAAAAGAGCAACATTCAGGGGCCGCCTCGGACGTTGTGATCGACGGCACGAACGTGATGTATTGGGACGGTGAAGCCGATCTGCGCACATTGCGTTCGGTCGTGGATCAGCTGCGCGGAAAGGGCATGATGCCCTTCGTGTTCTTCGACGCTTCCTCGCGCCATCACCTTGGCGATCCGTCGCTGGACGAAAAGGGGTTTGCCAAGGCGTTGGGGCTGAAGCGGAACCGTATCATGGTCTGCCCGGCCCGGACCGAAGCGGATGCCTTTATTCTGAAATTCGCGCGCGAACAGCAGTTGCCGGTTGTGTCCAACGACCGGTTCGGAGACCGCGCGCAGCAAGCCAAGGGCCTGAAATTGATCAAGGGCGGCGTTGCGGGCGGCAGGCCAATCCTCGAGGGGTTATGAGACAATTGGTCTTTGTTAGACCTGCACAGGGAGGCTGTTCGTGATAGCGTGCTCTGAAATCAGTCAGGAAAGACACGATGCCCAAAGGTTACATTATCGCTCATATCGACGTGCATGACAGAGAGATGTTCGCAGAATTCCGGGCTGCTTCAGCCCCGGTTCTCAAGGAGTTCGGGGCCACAGTCCTCGTCGGCAATCCATCTCCGGAACAGCGCGAAGGGGCGTCGAAACCGATGACAATCGTCGTCGAGTTTCCCGACGTGGAAACCGCACGAAGGTTCTATGATTCCCAAGGTTACACCGAAGCACGTGCTGTTCGCGAGGCCTGCGCGGACACCGATCTGATGATCGTGGAAGGCATCGCCTAGGCCAGCCGGACGCCCTTGGCCTTCATCCCCTGCCGCGCAGCCGCGAGCGACCCATCCAGATCAATCGCCCTGCACAGATCCTCGCGTACCGTCACGTCAAACCCCAGCTTCGCCGCGTCCACCGCCGAGTAATTCACGCAGAAATCGAGCGCGAGGCCGACCATTGTCACTTGGGAAATGCCACGGGTGCGCAGATATCCTTCCAGCCCCGTAGGGGTTTCGTGATCGTTCTCGAAAAACGCCGAATAACTGTCGATGGCCGGATTGTAGCCCTTGCGGATGATCAGGTCGGCCCGGTCGGTGTGGAGTTCGGTGTGAAACTTCGCGCCAAGGCTGCCCTGGATGCAATGGTCTGGCCAGAGGACCTGCGGCCCGTAGGGCATCTCGGTCAGGTCGTAAGGGTTCTTGCCGGAATGGGATGAGGCGAAGGAAGAGTGGCCCGCCGGGTGCCAGTCCTGCGTCAGAACCACCGCCTCGAAATCGTTCATCAGCGTGTTTATCCCGTGCACGATCCCGTCGCCCCCGGGCACGGCGAGCGCGCCGCCGGGGCAAAAGTCGTTCTGCACGTCGATCACGATCAGGGCTTTCATGGGCTATCCTTTCTGGCTGGCCGTAAGGTGGGTTTTAACCCACCGCCCCCTTGCGCAACAGACCTATCCGGGCCTATTTCCGGCCCATGTACACGATCGCCGCCCTTTATCATTTCACCCGGTTCGAGGACCCCGCCGCGCTGAAACCCGCGCTGCTGGAGCTATGCGTTGCACAGGATGTGAAGGGCACGCTGTTGTTGGCCAAGGAAGGTGTGAACGGCACCATCGCGGGGCCGCGTGCGGGCATCGACGCGGTGCTGGCGCATCTGCGCGCCCTGCCCGGCTGCGCCGATCTTGAGTGGAAGGAGGCGACCAGCGAAACGCCGCCCTTCCCCCGCATGAAGGTCCGGATCAAGCGCGAGATCGTCACGATGGGGCAGCCGGATGTCGATCCGGCAAGCAAGGTTGGGCATTACGTCGAGGCGAAGGATTGGAATGAACTGATCAAGAGTCCGGATGTGGCGGTGATCGACACGCGGAACGATTACGAGGTGGCCATCGGCACCTTTGAAGGGGCGATTGATCCCAAGACGAAGTCGTTTGGCGAGTTCCCGGAGTGGTGGGAGCAGAACAAGGATCGCTTCCACAACAAGCGGATCGCGATGTTCTGCACCGGCGGTATCCGCTGCGAGAAATCAACAAACTACCTGCTGGGGCAAGGGGTCGAGGAGGTCTATCACCTTAAGGGCGGTATCCTGAAGTACCTCGAGGAAGTGCCAGAAGAGGAGAGCACCTGGGAGGGTGATTGCTTTGTCTTCGACGCGCGGGTGAGCGTGGGGCATGGATTGAAAGAGGGGCCGCATCTGTTGTGCCATGGCTGCCGGCAGCCGATCCTGCCCGAGGATATGAAGCGGCCCGAGTACGAGCATGGGGTGAGTTGCCATCATTGCTTTGACAAGACGTCCGACTGGGACAAGGACCGCTTTCGCGAGCGGCAGAAGCAGATCAGGCTGGCCGAGGCGCGGGCGAAGCGGGCGTAAGCGGCTTGCGCGGACGGCTGCGCAGCAGGAGCCAGACCATGATCGCCACGTTTACGCCGTTCCAGACGATGCCGTTGACGAAAGCCCAGTGGTAGCTGCCCGTGAGATCGTAGATCTGCCCGGACACCCAGCCACCCAGCGCCATGCCGAGGATCGTCGCCATCATCACGAATCCCACCCGCGCGCCCGCCTCTTTCGAGGGCATGTATTCGCGCACGATGAGCGCATAACTGGGGACGATGCCGCCCTGCGAGAGGCCGAAGACGAGGCTGACCACGTAGAGCGAGACGATGTCGCCTGCGGGCAGGTAGAGAAACAGCGCCAGCCCCTGCAGGGTGGAACCGATCAGCAGCGTGCGCACACCGCCCAGACGGTCGGCCAGCAGGCCCGAGACGATGCGCGAGCCGACACCGCCCAAGAGCATCAGGGACAGCATCTCGGCACCCACGGCGGCTCCGAAGCCCAGATCGACGCAAAGGGCGACAATGTGAACCTGGGGCATAGACATGGCGAGACAGCAGCAGATACCCGCGAAGCCGAGGATATAGGCAAGCGTGCGTGGGCTTAGCCCCGCGGATTGCGCATTCAGGGACGAGGCCGCATGGGCACTCGCGTGAGTCTCGGACGACACCTGTCGCCGCAAGAGCAGCGCCAGCGGGATGACCCCCGCGAAGGTCACGAAGGCCATCACCGTATAGACCACGCGCCAGCCGCTTTCCTGCATGACGCCCGCCAGCACCATGGGCCAGATCGCGCCCGACAGGTAATTGCCGCTTGCCACCAGCGCAACGGCGATCCCGCGCCTGCGCACGAACCAGTGAGAGATATCGGCAATCAAGGGTCCAAAACCAACCGCCGAAGCGAAGCCGATGATCAACTGCGCAAAAGACAGCACCGCGATGGAAGGCGACAGGACCGCGATCATCAGCCCGCCCACGATGCCCAGCGCGGCGAGGATCAGCGAGGTCGTGACCCCGAAGCGGTCGAGCGCGCGGCCCAGCGCGAAATTGCCCAGCGCGAAACCGATCATGTTGAGCGTATAGGGCAGGGAAGCATCGGCGCGGCTGGTGCCGAACTCGGCCTGCACCGCGGGCAGGATCACGACGATGGCCCACATGCCCGCGTTCGCGATGATCGCCACCAGCATCGTGACGACCAGCCTGAACCAGGAATACCGGCTGTCTGTTTCGGCTTGGGTCTGCAAGGGATGTCCTTTCCCCCGCATCAAGCGTCAAACCGTGGCTTTCCGCAAGGGGGATCGGAAATGCCCTCAATTGAAGCTGTTAAGCCTTCGTTAGGACCCGCCCTGTTACCACCGCGCCCGGGTGAATAAAGGTGGTGGAGATGGGTGCGCAGGCAAATGCGGCGCCAGTCATCATCAAACGGAAAAAGGTCGTGGGCGGCGGCGGGCATCATGGGGGTGCCTGGAAAGTTGCCATAAGCATGTTCCTTCAGTCAATGACGCTTTGCGTCCGTTATGTCCCACCCCCCAGGGGCTAGACGACATGTCGTTCTGACCAATGCATGCGCTTATGCTGTAAGACGATGCGCCACCCGACCTCGGGTGCGGGGCTTTTCATGGCGGCAGTGTGTTAACGAATCCTGAAGATCGGGCGCCCAATTTGAACACATTTTAATCAAAGCTCACGCGCGACGCTCGACCGAGCTTTCGACTGGCGAAGGAAGGTCGCGTTTCCGGCCATCCGCGCCATAGGTTTCCAGCGCACCCTTAACCTCGCGCAACTTCGCAAGGCGTGCGGACACTGCGCGAATACCTTCCAGTGCCCCGTCCATAGGCAGCTGGTTGCGCTGCACTTTCCGGTCGAGTTGCTTGATCGCCTCGCCGTCGGGCTGCGGCCCCACGTTCAGCGCATCGATCAGCGCCTCCTTTGGCACTAGAAGCGCACTCAATTTCTCAAGATCGCATTTCAGCAGCGCCTCACGCTCCTGATCGAGAAGCTCTCTCAGCTCCGTCAGCGGCATCGCGCCTTTCTTGCCCGTCATTCTCATGCTCCTTCAAAGCTTCGTAAATTGATTCGCTCAGTCCGATACCGCCGGCGCGGACGATTTGCCGTGTGTGTTCCAGCACTAGGAAGGAAGCGAATTGATCCTCTCCCGCGCCCCCACCAAAGGCCTCTCTCGCGGCTCCGAAACCGGCTGATTTCAACATTTCCGCAAGAAAACTCCCCTCTAGCTCCTGCGCGACGGTCCGCAGGCGCTGGCTCGCGGGTTCCGGCGACGGGCGAGACAGGACAGGATCGAGCGGCTGCATCGGCATGTTCCTAAATTGCGGTCCATTTTTCCCAGCATGCGCCGTCTTGGGTAAACAACGGGTAAGGATGTTCGCCGATAAGTCCGGGCATCGGCGACGAATCCCGGAGGACAACTTGCACCCCATTCTGATTGCTGGCGCTGCCGCGCAGCCCATGGGTATCTCCCCCCCGGCGGAGGCCGAAAGAACCAACGCCCCGCGTGTCCCCGACCGCGGCGAAGGTGAGGCAGCTCTCGCTATTGAGGCGTTTTCTGCCGTGTTCCGTCAGGTCTCGGAAGAACATATCAGAACGCCGAACGGAGCCCCTATGCCAGAAGCCACGCCCGCTGCTTCCGAAGCCGAGAAAGATACAGCCCCCGCAGATGGCAAGTCGCCAAAAGCTCAAGACCAGCTGGCCGAGATTTTGCCGGAAAAGCCGGCGCCGGTTGCTAAAGCCGGGACCAACCTCCTTCAGACCACCGAACCCCGCCTCCTGTCTTCGACCCGGTCAGTTGAGGGAATTGAAGGGAAGGCATCCGGTTCGGCGCTGCGCAACCTGACCGCAGCCGAAGGCCATAGCAACACCATTCAGAACACCGCCGAAGGTGACGTGCCGGCACCACTCCCGAAGCCAGCCAATCCGGCAAACGCAATCCTTTCGACCGCGCCCACTTCTCAACCCTTGCCCGCTTCCGCAACCCAAGGGCCCAGTGCAACGGACAGAGGGCCTTATGTTTCGGCCCCTGGAACATCTTCGTCGAAACGGCCCGATACCCTCGCAGCTTCAGGGCCCCTTGTCCCTGCAAAAAGCGGCCCGCCTCCTACGCTGGCGGCCCAAGGCGAATCGCAGCCAGTTCAATGGGCTCAACCGTCACTGCGGGCAGAAACGCCGTCCGTCCCAAGGACGCTTACAGCCCCATCGCTGCACGCGATCATCACCTCTCACAACCCGGCGACGCGCCCTGCCGCCCGGCGGGATCTTATTGATCCCCCGTCTGCCATTTCGGCAGAACGCCCTTCCCCCGGCAGGATCTCACGCGCCGATTTGAAAGTCCCGATGGCGCAATTGGCCCCGACCAACAGCGGTTCTCTAACGGGAAGCGGCAAGGAAAGCCCTTTCCACTTACCCCCGGCATTCGAGGCAGAGCTGCCAGTAGGGCTACGCACCGATGCGCACGTCCAGCAAGCAACGTCACAAGCCAGTACCATACTTAACCGTACGGAAATGGCGCAGCACGTATCACGCCAGATCGCCGAAGCGATTCATCAACTTCCGGGCCGACCGGTCGAGATATCTCTGAGCCCCGAAGAACTCGGCCGTGTCCGCCTTGCCGTTTCCTCTTCCGAAGCAGGCATCGTCGTGAACGTCTTCGCGGAACGCGCCGAAACGATCGACCTGATGCGGCGTCATATCAACGCGCTTGAAACCGCCTTCACCGCAATCGGATACAGCGACATCGCCTTTTCCTTCGCGGGCGGCAGCGGGGCCGACCAGCCCTCGGACTTCAACGAACGCATCGCCGGGGACAAAGATGCGGGGCCCGGATCAGAGACAGAAGCCACTGGTCCTTTGACGGTTGACCTCGACGCCACCCGCACCACCGGCCTCGACCTGCGGCTCTGAAAGGGAAAACAATGGACGCCACCGCCCCTCTAGGCACCCTGCCCCCATCCGTTGCCGCAGCCGGGTCGCAGGCCAGTTCCGTTCTGTCCTCCGACTTCGAAACCTTTCTGCGGATGCTTACGGCACAGGCCCGTTTTCAGGATCCGCTCGAACCCATCGATTCCTCCGAATACGCGGCACAGCTTGCCCAATTCTCGATGGTCGAACAGCAGGTTCTGTCGAACGATCTGCTGAGGTCCCTCGCGGCACAGCTCGGCGCAGGCTCCATGGCGCAGATGGCGGGATGGATCGGGATGGAAGCACTGTCGACCGCGCCAGTCTATTTCGATGGCACACCCGTCACGCTCAATCCCGCCCCCGCCCGCACGGCGGATGAAGCCTTCCTGGTCATCAAGGACGACAGAGGACAGGTTGTGCAACGGTTGAACCTTCCCCTGGCATCGGATCCCGTGCAATGGGCAGGCGTTTCCAACGACAACCGCCCCTTCCCAAGCGGCCTCTACAGTTTCGAGGTCGAAAGCCGGTCACGCGGCGAAGTGATCGGGACAGAGCCGATTGGCACCTATGCCCGCATCACCGAGGCGCGGCTGCAGGGGCAGGAGATACTGCTGATCCTCGAAAGCGGAGCCACGATCCCCTCGTCCAGCGTGACCGGGCTGCGCGAACCGCAATAGATCACCTAACGGTCGCGCAGCGCAAAGCTCGCGTAGGCGAATGGCATGATCGCCCGGCGCAGTGGACCCAGTTCGAACTTGGCCAGCGGACGCTGCACCGCCCGTGGATAAATCTGCTTCGGCTCCCTGTCGCAAACCAGATCGGCCAGCAGCGCGCCGCAATAGCTGCCCATCGCGACACCGTTGCCGTGATAGCAAAGGCTGACGAACATCCCCGGCTCCCCCGGCACGGGACCGACGTAAGGCATGCGGTCCCGCGCGATGCAGACCATGCCGGACCAGGCGTGCGGAGTCTCGACCTCGCGCCAGGCCGGGAACATCCGCTCAAAATCCGCCCGCGCCCGCGCAATCGCCTGTGCCTCCGACGCCGGGGTCGCCATCAGCCCCCCGCGCACACCGAAAAGCATGCGGTTGTCCGGCATCAGCCGGAAATAATGCAGCAGGTGCCGCGTGTCGTAGCTGGCCTGTGCACTGGTCCAGCCCTGCGCGCCCAGTTCTGACTGGGTCAGCGGCCGGGTGACGATGATGCTCGACTGCGTGGGCATGTAGCGGCCCGCCAGCCAGGGCGGCATATCCTCGGCGGAATAGCCGTTCGTCCCGACAATCACGCGTTCGGCCGTCACATCCCCCGCCGGCGTGCGCAGCCGATAACCCCCAGCTTGTCTTTCGATACCAGAGACCGGTGTGTCGTGGAAAAGCCGCGCGCCCGCCCGTTCCGCTGCGGCAGCGAGCCCGTTGAGATACTTGCGCGGGTTCAGCCCAAAGCCAATGGGCACGGTAATCGCCCCGTGAAAGCCCGCGTTCATCCCCTCCGCCTCAAGCGAGGCGGGAGGAGTCAGCTGCGCTTCGACCCCGTAATTCTCGGCGTAGTACGCGACATCTTCCTTCAGTTCCTCGAAATCCGATGGCCGGTGCGCAAGCTGCGTCTCGCCCGCCGAATGCCGGTCCACATCCAGGCGTAGCCTCTCTATCAGGTCTTCGACGAAGCGGATCGAGGCGACTTCTGTCTGACGCCATTCAAGACGCCCCTCGCGCCCGAACCGCCGGTCCAACGCCTTGTCCTGCAGCATGCCACCGCCCAGACAGCAAAAGCCGCCGTTACGCCCCGATGCCCCCCACCCGATGAAACGGCTTTCCAGGACCGCGACCGACACCCCCTGTTCCGCGAGGCTCAGCGCAGCAGACACACCGGTAAATCCACCTCCGATCACCGCCACGTCGCAGCCCAGGCTCCCGTCGAGGCTGGGACGTTCGGGCAGCCGATCCGTTTCATCCCACCAGCACCCGGCGCGCGGCTGGTCCGAATAGGCAAAATCCGGGTAGATGCGCCGCATCAGTTGGCGCGCTCAGCCGCCTGTACATCCTTTTGCGCGCGGACAGCGTTTTGCTTGCTGATGAGCGAGGCGGTAATCACCCCGACGGTCACGACCAGGATCATGATCGTCGAGAGCGCGTTGATCTCGGGCGAGACCCCCAGGCGCACCGCCGAGAAGATCTTGATCGGCAGCGTCGTGGCCGAGGGTCCGGCGGTGAAGGACGCGATCACCAGATCGTCAAGGCTAAGCGTGAAGGCCAGCAACCAGCCGGAAATCACCGCAGGCGCGATGATCGGCAGTGTCACCAACCGGAAGGAATCCCAGGGCGTCGCCCCCAGATCCAGCGCCGCTTCCTCCAGCGAGCGGTCGAATGTCACAAGCCGCGAGGACACAACGACCGAGACATAGCACATCGAAAAGGTCGTATGCGCCAGCACGATGGTCAGCACACCCCGGTCCAGGCCGATCCCGATGAAAAGCAGCAGCAGTGACAGGCCGGTGATCACCTCGGGCATCACCAGCGGCGCGTAGATCATGCCGGAAAACAGCGTCCGGCCAAAGAACCGTCCGCCCCGCACCAGCACATAGGCAGCCATCGTGCCCAGCACCGTGGCAAAGGTCGAGGACACCACTGCCACCTTCAGCGTCACCCATGCGGCATCAAGGAAGGCCTCGTTCTGGAACAATTCCCCGTACCACCGGGTCGAAAACCCCGCCCAGACCGTCACCAGCTTGGAGGCGTTGAAGCTGTAGAAGATCAGCACCAGCATCGGCAGGTAGAGGAACGCAAATCCCAGCGTCAGCGAGGTGACATTGAACCAGCTCAGCCTGTTCATTGCTCGGCCTCCTGCTGTTTCTGCTGGTTCCGCTGGAACAGCACGATGGGCACAACGAGGATCAGCAGCAGGATCACCGCCACGGCAGAGGCGACCGGCCAGTCGCGGTTGTTGAAGAATTCCTCCCACAGCACCTTGCCGATCATCAGCGTGCCCGAACCGCCCAGCAGCGAGGGGATCACAAACTCACCCAGCGCCGGGATGAAGACAAGGAAAGACCCCGCAATGATACCGTTGCGCGACAGTGGGATAGTGACCAGCCAAAAGGCCTGCATCTTGGAACAGCCAAGGTCCTCCGCCGCCTCGATCAGGGAACCGTCGAGCCGGTCCAGTGCTGCGTAAATCGGCAGGATCATGAAGGGCAGGTAGGTGTAAACAATGCCGATATAGACCGCGAGGTTGGTATTGAGGATCGTCAGCGGCTCACTGATGATCCCCAGCCAGGTCAGAAGCTGGTTCAACAGCCCCTCGTTGCTGAGGATGCCCATCCAGGAATAGACGCGGATCAGGAACGAGGTCCAGAAAGGCAGGATCACCAGCATCATCAGCGTCGGCCGCCATTCCTCGGGCGCCTTGGCCATGCCGTAGGCGATGGGATAGCCGACGAGCAGCGTGAGGAAGGTGGAGAGGATCGCGATGCGCAGAGAGCTGAGGTAGGCTTTCCAGTAAAGATCGTCTTCCGTGAGGAAAACGAAGTTTTCGAAATCCAGCTCGGCGAGCATCGCCGACAACCCGTCCCTCAGCGTCGGTGTGTAAGGCGGGATGGCAAGCGCCGCATCCGAAAGCGAGATTTTCAGGACGATGAGGAATGGTGCCAGGAACAGCACCAGCAGCCAGGCGTAGGGTACAGCGATCAGAGCAGCCCTGCGCATCCTCAATGCTCCAGCATCACGCCTGCCGTGGCGCTCCAGGAGATCCACACCGGATCTTCCCAGGTGATGTCCCGTCGTGCGATGCGGCGTGTGTTTGCGGTCTGCGCCTTGATGATCTGCCCAGTGGGCAATTCAACGTGATACGTGCTGAGATTGCCAAGATAGGCAATGTCCAGAACCTTGCCCTGAAAGGCGTTCGGCATGTCCTCAGGCTTTTCGGTCGAGATACGGATTTTCTCGGGCCGGATCGCCAGATGCGCCTCCTGACCGGCGCTGAAGGTTTTCTGGGTGCTGACGGTGATCGGTTCCAGCCCTTCGGCCCAGTCCAGCTTGTATTCCTCCGCGCCGGAGGGTGTCGCCTTGCCGGTGATGATGTTCACGTCGCCGATAAAATCGGCAACATATACGGAATTCGGGTACTCATAGATATTCGCGGGCGTCGCCACCTGGATGATCCGCCCCTCGTCCATCACCGCCACTCGGGAAGCCACGGTCATCGCCTCTTCCTGGTCATGTGTCACGATGACGAAAGTGGTACCGGTTGTCTCTTGAATATCCATCAGTTCGAACTGCGTGTCCTGCCGCAGCTTCTTGTCCAGCGCCCCAAGCGGCTCGTCGAGCAACAGCAGCTTCGGCGCCTTCGCGAGCGACCGGGCCAGCGCCACGCGCTGCCGCTGACCGCCGGAAATCTGGTGCGGTTTGCGCCCGGCTAATTTCTCAAGCCGCACGAGCTTGAGCATTTCTTCCACGCGCGCCTCGATCTCGGCCTTGCTCTTCTTGTCGCGGCGCAGACCAAAGGCGATGTTGTCCCAGACACTCAGATGCGGGAACAGCGCGTAGGACTGGAACATCATGTTCACGGCCCGCTCGTTCGGCGGCACCGGACCGATATCCTGACCGGCCAATTCGATCTTGCCTTCTGTCACCGTCTCGAACCCGGCAAGCATGCGCATCATCGTCGTCTTGCCGCAGCCCGAAGGGCCCAGCAGCGCGAAGAATTCCTTTTCGAAGATATCCAGCGTCAGATCGTCGATGGCGACGAATTCGCCAAACCGCTTGGTGACGTTCTGAAATCGGATCAGGGGTTTTTCATTGGGATCGTCCCAAGGGGCAAAGACGGTCTGGCTCACGGGTGGGGCATCCCTTTGGTCGTCGAGAGGCATAGAAAAAGGGCGCGGCAATCCAGTGCCGCGCCCCCCAAAGTCGGCATCAGGTGCCCGACTTGATCTTGGTCCACATGCGGGTGACGGTCCGCTGCACCTTCGGGCCATAGGGCGATGTGGTGTAGAGGTTCTGCAGCGTCTCCTCATCGGGATAGATCGCCGTGTCACCGATCACGTCTTCCTCAAGAAACTCCTGAGACGCCTTGTTGCCGTTGGCGTAGTACACGTAGTTCGATGCCGCCGCCATGTTCTGCGCATCCATGATGAAGTTCAGGAAGGTGTGCGCGGCCTCGGGGTTCGGCGCATCAACCGGGATCGCCATGTTGTCGAACCACATCAGCGCACCTTCCTTGGGTGCATAATACTCGATCTCGACACCATTGTCGGCCTCGGCGGCGCGGTCACGGGCCTGCAGGATATCCCCGGACCAGCCAACCGCGACACAGATATCGCCGTTGGCCAGCGCGTTGATGTATTCCGAGCTGTGGAACTTCTGCACGAAGGGCGCGACGGCCGTCAGCACCGGCTCGACCTTGGCGATCACATCCGGGTCCTGGCTATCTGGGTCTTCGCCGATGTAGGCCAGCGTCGCCGGAATGATCTCGGCAGGCGCGTCAAGGAAATGCACGCCGCAGGACGCCAGCTTTTCCATGTTGGCAGGATCAAGCACCATCGCCAGGGAATTCACCGGGGCGTCATCGCCCAGCACTTCCTTGACCTTGTTGATGTTCACACCAAGGCCGGTCGTGCCCCACATGTAGTTGATCGCGTATTCGCCGGTGGGGTCGTACTTCTCAAGGCGCGTCTCGATCACGTCCCACATATTTTCGATGTTGGGCAGCTTGGATTTGTCGAGCTTCTGGAATGCGCCCGCCTGGATCTGCCGCTGCAGGAAAGTGCCCGATGGCACCACCACGTCATAGCCCGAGCCGCCGGCCAGCAGCTTGGTCTCGAGAACCTCGTTGCTGTCGAAGACGTCGTAGATCAGGTCGATGCCGGTCTCTGCCTCGAATTTCTCCAGCAGGCTTTCGTCGATATAGTCGGACCAGTTGTAGACGCGGACCTCGTCAGCCACGGCAGCACCGGCCATCAGGGCGGCAGCCGCGACGCCACCAAGGATACGGTTAATCATGTTTTACTCCCATTCGGTGCCGGGTTTATCCCGGCATTCGCGCAATTTGATCAAGTTTTGCCTCTACCGGCAAGATACTTTATGCTTTCACGCAAGCAACACCTGCGCAAGATGACAGCGCAAGCGCAAAAAATGGGCGGCTCAGGATGAACGTGGACGTATTCACATCGACCAATCCGTTTATGGCAGCGGAGGCGGGCAAGACACCCGCCCATCAGCTTGTCTACGAGAAATTGCGCGCAATGATCCTGTTCGGCGATCTCGCTCCCGGTCAGGCGGTCACGATTCAGGGGCTGACCGCGGAATTGGGCGCAGGCATGACGCCCGTGCGCGAGGCGCTCAGGCGGCTGATTGCCGAAGGCGCTCTGACTCTGCAGGGAAACCGCCGCGTCAGCGTGCCGGTACTCACCCCGGAATGTGTGGATGAGCTTTGTTTTATGCGAAAAACCCTGGAAACGGAGCTTACGCGCCGGGCCACCTCGCGCATCGGAGATGCCCAGCTCAAGGCGATTACGGCATGCGACAACGACCTGAATACCGCCATCGCGCGGGGAGATATCGGCGGCTACCTCACCCACAACTACCGTTTCCACGCGATGATCTACGACTGTGCCCAGGCCGCGATCATGAGCGCGACAGTCGACCGTCTTTGGCTGCGCTTCGGGCCGTCGCTGCGCGTCGTCTGTGGCAGGTTCGGCACCAGCAACCTGCCTGACCGCCACCGCGACCTTCTGGATGCCTTCGCCCAAGGGGACGCCGACGCGGCTGCGATGGCGATGATGGGTGATGTCGAACAGGGCATGCGCCAGATCGAAGCCGCCCTGATCGAGGATTGAGCCGCGCCCTGATTCGATTGACTTCGGATAATTTGATCATATTCTGGCGGCTGAAATCTCCTCCCCTATCAGAAGGCGCCGAATCATGACCGCGATCACCAACCACCTGCCCACGGCCGAGCTTCAGGCGCTGGACGCTGCGCATCACATGCACCCGTTCACAACCGGAAACGACCTGAATGCCAAGGGCGCGCGGGTGATCACGCGGGCCAAGGGGGTCTATCTGACCGACAGCGACGGGAACGAAATCCTCGACGCCATGGCGGGCCTGTGGTGCGTGAACCTTGGCTACGGCCGCCCCGAGATGGGCCAGGTCGCAGCGCGCCAGATGAACGAACTGCCCTTCTATAATACCTTCTTCCAGACAACCCACGTGCCCGCCATCGCGCTGGCCGCGGAGCTGGCCAAGCTGGCGCCCGGCCACCTGAACCACGTCTTTTTTGCCAGTTCAGGGTCCGAAGCGAACGACACCAACCTGCGCATGGTCCGCACCTACTGGGCCGAAAAAGGCCATCCCGAAAAATCCCACGTGATCAGCCGCAAGAACGGTTACCACGGCTCCTCCATGGGCTCCGGTTCTCTCGGCGGTATGACCTACATGCACGCGCAGGGCGGTATGCCGATCCCCGGCATCCATCATATCGGCCAGCCCGACTGGTGGTCCGAAGGCGGCGACCACACGCCCGAGGATTTCGGCCTCGCCCGCGCGAAGGAACTGGAAGAGAAAATCCTCGAACTGGGCGCGGAAAAGGTCGCGGCCTTCATCGCCGAACCCGTGCAGGGTGCCGGTGGCGTGATCGTGCCGCCCAGCACCTATTGGCCCGAGATCCAGCGCATCTGCAAGAAATACGACGTCCTGCTGATCGCAGACGAGGTGATCTGCGGCTTTGGTCGCACCGGCAACTGGTTCGGCTCGAACACGCTCGACATCACGCCGGACATCATGACCATCGCCAAGGGCCTTTCCTCTGGCTACGCGCCCATCGGCGGTTCCATCGTGTCAGACGAGGTGGCCGAGGTGATCAACGCCTGCGAATTCAACCACGGCTACACCTATTCCGGTCACCCGGTCTGTGCCGCCGTGGCGCTGGAAAACCTGCGCATCATGCAGGAGGAAGACATCCTGACCCACGTACGCACCGTCGCGATGCCCGCACTGCATGCAGCCCTTGAGAACCTGCGCGATCACCCGCTTGTCGGCGGCGTGAACGTCTGCGGCATGATGGCCTCGCTGCCGCTCACGCCGCACAAGGAAAGCCGCGCGAAATTCGCGAGCGAAGGTGGCGCGGTCGGCTACATCTGCCGCGAGCATTGCTTCAAGAACAACCTCGTGATGCGCCACGTCGGCGACCGGATGATCATCTCTCCGCCGCTGGTTATCACGCCCGAGGAGCTGGAAGTCTTCGAGAAACGCGCGCGCCAGGCGCTTGATGCGACCTACAAGGACCTCAAGGAAAAGGACATGCTCAAGGCGGCCTCGTAAGGCGGGGTTCCACCCCGCCGCCCGTCCATTGAGAAACACAGGTCGGACGGTCCCGTCCGACCTACAAAGCGCGTAGTCTTTCCAGCACCGCCAGTGATGGATACCCGTCCGGCAACACCCCCTGCGACAGCTGGAACCGCCGCACCGCGTTGATCGTCAGCGGTCCCATCTTCGCGTCGATTTTGACCGTGTCGAACCCCGCCGCAGTCAGCCGCTTCTGCAGCTCAATGCGCTCATCCTTGGTCAGGGCTCTCAACCGGCGCGGCCAGCCCTGTTCAATCGCTGGTCCGCCCGCGATCCGGTCCGCCAGATGGCCAACCCCGATCACGTAGGCATCGGCGGTGTTGTACCTCTCGATCACCCCGAAGTTGGAAAAGATCATGAAGGCCGCCCCTTCGGCCCCGCCGGGGAGCAGGATAGAGGCCACGCCATGGGCGTCATCCAAAGCGCCGGTCACCGGCGTGACGCCCAGCGCAGCCCATGCGCTTGGCAGCCTCAAATCCTCGCGGTCCGCAAGCGTGTGGTCGAACCCTTTCGGAAGCCGCACCTCAATCCCCCACGGTTGCCCCTTCGTCCAGCCGTGATGCTTGAGATAGGCCGCGGTCGAGGCCAGCGCATCGGTCGGATCGTCTTCCCAGATGTTCCGCCTGCCATCCCCGTCGAAATCGACCGCATGGGCCTGATAAGACGACGGCATGAACTGCGTATGCCCCATCGCCCCCGCCCAGCTGCCTTTCATGCGCGCCGCCACCGTGTCGCCGCTCTGCAGGATACGCAGCGCCTGCAGCAGCTCGTTTTCGAAAAACGCCGCACGTCGCGCATCATAGGCCAGCGTGGCCAGCGCGCTCAGGATATCGACCGATCCGCGAAAGGTGCCGTAGGCACTTTCCAGCCCCCAGATCGCAACAACGATCTCTTTCTCGACCCCGTACTGCGCCTCGATCCGATCCAGCGTTGCGTTCCAATTGCCCAGCGCCGCGCGCCCGTTCTCGATCCGCAGGTCCGACACAGCGGTATCGAGGTAGTCCCAGACCGTCTTGGTGAACTCCGCCTGGTTCCGGTCCCGCTTGATGATGTCGGGATCATAGCGCACACCCGACATCGCCCGGTCGAACGTCGCCCCGCTGATCCCGGCGGCAATGGCGCGGGGCCGGAAAGCCTGTACCCAATTGGCAAGCCCACGGTCGCTCATTCGCTGCGCGCCCGCCGCGACAAGGGTGATGCTTGCGGCCCGTTCCATCGGTCTGACCGAGGTTTCCGGCCCCGTCGCCCCCACCGGTACACTTGCGCAGGACAGCGCACATATCGCTGCAAATGAGGTCCGCCAACCCATGCCACGTTCCATTCCTGAAGACTGCTCTGCCGCAGCCTAACCCGGAACGGCCACGCGACAAAGCCCGTCGCATCCTGTCACGCGGTCTTTTGCCTCAGCGCCGGCGCTGGCGCGCGACCTTTCGCTTGATCTTGTCCTTCTTGCGCTTTGCCTTCACCGCCTTGCGCCTTGGCCCGGAACGTCCCGCAGGCGAGCGCCGCTCACCCTGCGGCACCTTGGCTCCCTCAAGCTGAAGCAGTTCCAGCGCGATACCCCCCGTCACCGGCACCGCCTCGGCCAGACGCACAGTCACACGCTGACCCAGACTGATGATCATCCCGGTATCGGCACCCATCAGTGTCTGCGCCTCGCCGTCAAAATGGAAATACTCGTTCCCGATGGAGCGCATCGGCACCAGCCCGTCCGCCCCCGTCTCGTCCAGCTTCACGAAGATGCCGAACCGCGCGATCCCACTGATACGACCCGTGAATTCGTTCCCCACACGCTCCGAAAGATAAGACGCAAGGTAGCGGTCCGTCGTATCCCGTTCCGCCATCATCGACCGCCGCTCGGTGTCCGAGATATGCGCGCCGATCTGCTCAAGCTGGTCATAATCCTCGGGCCGCAGCCCGTCCTTCCCCCAGCCGTGCGCCGCGATCAGCCCGCGATGCACGATCAGGTCCGAATAGCGGCGAATGGGCGAGGTGAAATGCGCGTAAGACCGCAGGGCGAGCCCGAAGTGCCCGATATGCTGCGGCCCGTAATAAGCCTGCGTCATCGACCGCAATGTCGTCAGGTTGATCAGCTCCGCCTCGTCCGTCCCCGCCGCGTCGTGCAGCAGGCGGTTGAGATGCTGGGTCTGCAACACCTGCCCCTTGGCCAGCGTGAAACCCGCCGCCTCGGCCGTCTCGCGCAGGGACTTGATCTTTTCCTGCGTCGGCTCCTCGTGGATGCGGAACAGCAGGGGCACCTTCTTGGACAGCAGCGTCTCGGCGGCGGCGACATTCGCCAGCACCATGAATTCCTCGATCAGCCGGTGCGCATCCAGCCGGTCCTTGAAGTTGATCGACCTGACGGTCCCGTCCTCGTCCAGCACCACGCGCCGCTCCGGCAGGTCCAGATCAAGCGGCTGCCGCGCGTTCCGCGCTTTGACCAGCGCGTGATAGGCGGCATAGAGCGGCCTCAGGACAGGCTCCAGCAGCGGCCCGCAGCGGTCGTTCGGATTGCCGTCGATGGCGTCCTGCACTTCCTCGTAATTCAGCGACGCGGGCGAGCGCATGAGCCCCCGGTGAAAGCTGTGGCTCAGCTTGTTGCCCTTGGCGTCGATCTGCATCCGCACGGCGATACAGGCGCGCGGCACACCTTCGTGCAGGGAACACAGATCACCCGACAGACGATCGGGCAGCATCGGCACCACGCGGTCCGGGAAATAGGTGGAATTGCCCCGCTTGCGCGCCTCGCGGTCAAGGGCCGAGCCGGGCGTGACATAGGCCGCCACATCCGCGATGGCGACCCAGATGATATGCCCACCCTCGTTCTTGGGGTCCTCATCCGCATGGGCGTAGCAGGCATCGTCATGGTCACGCGCGTCTGACGGGTCGATTGTGATCAGCGGCAGGTCGCGCAGGTCCTCGCGGCCCTTGAGCCCCACAGGCTTCTGCGCATCCGCCTCGGCGATCACGTCATCGGGGAACTCGTCCGGGATCCCATGCTGGTGGATGGCGATCAGCGACACCGCCCTGGGGGCCGAAGGATCACCCAGCCGCTCGATGATCCGCGCGCGCGGCAGGCCCATCCGGCCCTTCGGCCCCGCCTGTTCGCCCTCGACCAGCTCACCGTCCTTGGCACCAAAGGTCGCGTCCGCGCCAACGATCCATTCCCGGTCCAGCCCCTTGTCGATGGGCACGATCCGCCCGCCCTCGGCCCCTTTGCGGAAGATACCCAGCACCTTCTTGGGGTTCGTCCCGATCCGGCGGATAAGCCGCGCCTCGTAGTGATGGTCCTGATTCTTGACCAGCGTCAGCCGCGCAAGGATGCGGTCACCTTCGCCCAGCGCCGGGTCCGAGGCACGTGGGATCACCAGCACTACAGGCTCCTTCCCCTCGCCGTGCCATTCCATCGGCTTGGCGAACAAATCACCCTGATTGTCCGGCCCCGTAACCACCAGCACCGACACTGGCGGCAGCCTGTCAGGGTCCTGATAGCTGCGCTTGCGCTTTTCCAGATGCCCCTCGTCTTCCAACTCCTTCAGCACGCGCTTGAGGTCGATACGCGCAGCCCCCTTGATCCCAAAGGCCTTGGCGATATCGCGCTTGGCGGTCAGCGTGGGGTTATGCTCGATCCAGTCGAGGATCTCGGCCTTGGTGGGGATTTTGCTCATGCATTGGAGGTAGCACGGGGTTAGGGGCGCGTCATGGGCAAATCGTCTGCGCTGTCCACATCACGCAGCGTCGCGGCCCGCGCGATGCGATACCCCTTCAGCGTGTCCACGCTGTCAGCAAGCGCATGTTCGCTGGACCACCGAACACCTTGAAGGATGCCTGTCGGCTGGCGTGCTGGGTGCTTCAGCCCGATCAACCAGTATCCCCCGTCCTCCGCCGGGCCAAACACCGCGTCGTGCGCACCCAGTGCAGCGAACGCCTCCGCGATATGCTCCCTGCGAATTCCCGGGATATCACCGCCGATCAGACAGGCTGGCCCCGCC
Organism: Sulfitobacter sediminis; assembly: GCF_040811725.1. NCBI lineage: Bacteria > Pseudomonadati > Pseudomonadota > Alphaproteobacteria > Rhodobacterales > Roseobacteraceae > Sulfitobacter > Sulfitobacter sediminis. Next base: position 95,729 of record NZ_JBFNXX010000001.1, on the reverse strand, counting down.
CCCGCCGCCCGCAGCATGCGCGCCATCCGTGCGCCCAGATCGCCGCCGCCCTGCCCCCATCTGGGAAAACGGTGGGGCCAGATGCGGCTCTGCACACCTTCGATATCCGGCGCGACCGCAAGGACAATACGCCACCGTTTGTCCTCGACCCTTCGCAACAGCGCGTTCACCTGATGACGAAACCACCAGGCTGCGCGCACGGTGCCGATATCCCGCGCCAGCCGCGTCTTGACCCACCCGGCGCGCGGCACCTTGACCATGACGATCAGCGTGCGCCTCACAGCGCGCGCACCATGTCCCGGTGCGGAATACCTGCGTCGTCATAGATCCGGCCTGTGGCCACAAAACCGAACCGCGCGTAGAAATCTAGCGCATGTGTCTGCGCCCCAAGCTTGGCCTGCGCGGCTTTCCCTTTCGACACCTCGATGGCCTTCTCGATCAGCGCCGCGCCCAGGCCCGTGCCCCGATGTTCCCGCAGCACACAGACGCGCCCGATCTTCGCCACCTCTCCATCCAGATACACCCGTGCCGTCCCCGCCGGGGCACCGTCGACCACTGCCAGCAGATGCAGGCACTCCGGGTCCAGCCCGTCGATCTCATCCGCCTCCGAAACCCCCTGCTCCTCCATGAAGACCAGCCGCCGCAGCGCGAGGCAGGTCTCCAGATCGTCGGTCAGGGCGACGCTGAAACTCATGCGAAATAGTCGCGCAGGATACGCCCGTAGATCGCCTTGAGCTGATGGATCTGCGCGACCTCCACGTGTTCGTCCACCTGGTGCATCGACTGGCCGACCAGCCCGAATTCCACCACCGGGCAATGCGCCTTGATGAACCGCGCATCCGACGTGCCGCCGGTCGTCGACAGCTCGGGCGTCACACCCGTCTCCGCCTCAACCGCCTTCGCCACCAGCCCTGACAACTCCCCCGGCGGGGTGATGAAGCTTTCCCCGGAAATCTTGATCTTCATCTCGACCTTCACGCCGAATTCGGCGCGAATCTTCTCCACCTCTTCCTCCAGCCATGCCGACAGGCTCGCCCCGCTGTGGGTATCGTTGAACCGAATGTTTACGCAGGACGTACAGGACCCCGGGATCACGTTGTTCGCGGGGTTGCCGGTGTCCACCGTCACCACCGCCAGCGTCGAGGGATCGAAATGCGCGGTCCCCTGATCGAGCTCATGCGAGGCCAGCAGGTCCATCAGCTGCACCATTGCTGGCAGCGGATTGTTCGCGCGGTGCGGATAGGCCGAATGCCCCTGCGTCCCGATCACCTTGAACCAGGCGCTCATCGACCCGCGCCGCCCGATCTTGATCATCTCGCCCATCTTCGACGGGCACGTCGGCTCGCCCACCAGACACACATCCATCCGCTCACCGTGCGCCGCCATGTGATCCAGCAGCGCCGTCGTCCCGTCGACGGCATCGCCTTCCTCGTCGCCCGTGATGGCAAGGATCACCGACCCGTCCGGCGGTGTCTCGCGTACGAAATCCACCGCCGCCGCCGCAAAGGCCGCGACGCCCGATTTCATGTCCGTGGTCCCCCGCCCGTACATCACGCCATCCCTGATCTCGGCCCCGAAGGGCGGCATCGACCAATCCTCTTCCTTGCCGATCGGCACCACGTCCGTGTGCCCGTTGAATCCAAAGGAACGCGTGTTCCCCTTCTTGCCCCAGCGGGCAAAGAGGTTCCGGATACCGCCACGATCCGCCCAGGCACACTCGAACCCCGCCTCGCTCAGCAGCGCCTCCAGCACCTCCAGCGCGCCCTCGTTCGCAGGCGTGACAGAAGCGCAGCGCACCAGTTTCGCGGTCAGCTCGACGGGATCAACGGGGGTCATGGAGGCTCCTAAGCTTATGGGCATGGGTCATTGCCCTGTTTTGTGGCTAAATGCTCCCGGTGCCAAGGGCCGAAGATAAACAAAAGCTTAACAGCATCGCCCCCTGCTGATACCTTGGCGACAACAACAAGGCCAAAGGCTGAGATCGAGGCGGACATGAGAGCGGTGTTCCCCACAAAGCGCCCGAAGGGCGGCCGCTGCGGCATTTCAGAACGCAGATATTTGTCACGGGTCGCTGCCCGATGACATGGCTCGCCCTATGCGATCACGACGAACGCCGCCTGGCACGACGCGGTCTCGGTATCGATAAAAAGGACGCGCCCGTCATCGCGGACGATCCGCAAGCTGAACTGACACGGGGCACCATCGTCTTCGAAACGCGGCTCTCTGCCGACGGGAGACCACAGGTCCTCCTTGCCTACAAGGACAGCTATCCCCAACAGCGCAGCCTGACCTTCCAGGCAATCCCCGGCGGCGGCATCGCCATGGTGCAGGTACAGGGCGACCGCATCAGCCACGCCGCGATCCAGCACGCGACGGCGGGCCGGACGGACGTCGTGCGCATCAGTTATTCCTGGGATACCTCCGCCAGCTGGGGTCGGATGACGCTGGAAAAACCCGAAGACACCACCGTCACCAGCGTCTACATCGACAATCCCTGTCCGCTGACGCTCGAGGATATCCGTGGCCTCATGCTGGGCCGCAGCGACCAGACATTCGCCACCGACATGGTTTTCGCCGCCCTGTCGGACCAGATCGAACCGGTGGGGCCGATGCCGACCCTGCTGCCCGAAACGCCGCTGGCGACGCCCTGGGGCTACAAACCCGCGCGCAAGCTCAGGCGCGGCGATACGGTACTGACCCGGGACGACGGAACCGTTCCCGTGCTGCAATCCGTCAGGCGCACCGTGCCCGCGCGCGGCTCTTACCAGCCGGTGCGCCTGCGGGCACCCTACTTCGGGCTTCAGCAAGATATCATCGTTGCGCCGGACCAGCGGCTGATCATCGACGGGCCGGAGGTGGAGTATCTTTTCAGCCAGGAAGCCGTGCTTGTCCCTGCCCGTCACCTCGTGAACGGCTTTGCCGCGCTCAAGGAACCCTGCGGGCCGACGATCACCTACACGCAGCTTCTGCTGCCGCGGCACGAGACGCTGATCGCCGCAGGCGCCTCGGTCGAGAGCCTCTATATCGGGCGCATCCGGCGCAACAGCGAACACCTGCTTGGCAGCGTGCTGCACGCCTTCGACCGGTCGCTTCTGCCCGAACATCCGCGCCCCGCGTATCACGTCCTGCGGTGGTACGACGCGATCCACCTCGCCCGCAGACGGGCGGGTTGAGGCGATCTTCCTTGTAAGGCGGAAACCTGGAGCCGCCGCGCCTCAATCGAAGAACGGCGTCATCTGCGCAACGATCACCGCGTTCTCGTCCAGCGCGCGCTGCATCAACGCGCGTTCGTCGTCGTCGATCTCCTGCCCCTCGGCCTCGCGTTCGGCAAGCGTGCCGTAGCCCGTGACATCAAGCGGGTTGGTATCCGCCTGTTTGAGGATGGCAACCGTCTCTCGCACCGCTTCCGCCTCATCCACACCGGAGGCGAAACACATCAGTGCGGCCCCGGTGGCCTTTTCCGGCAGACCATCGCCGTGCTTCCTGCCGATCTGAACCAGAAGGGTATAGACCTGCTGTTTCGACTTCTTCTTGGACTTTCCGGCCTCGGACATGAAAAAGGCTGCCTTCTGGGAATGAGAAGGCAGCCCTAGCGCGGATCGGAGAAGTTGAAAAGCCTCAGGCGTCCTTGCGCAGCGCAGTGATGGCCGCGATCAGGATGCAGGCCCCGACGAAGCCCACGAAAAGCTGACCGATCCAGCCGCCCAGCGTCGAGCCAAAGATGAAGACGAGGATCGCGTTGAACAGCATCGCCCCCACGATCCCCATGAAGATGTTGAGCAAGAGCCCGTGATCGCGCTTCATGAACTTCTCGGCCAGCCATCCGGCAAGGCCACCAACGATAAGCGCGGCAAACCATCCAAGACCAGTCATTCGAATTCTCCTGTCATTTGATGACAGCAGAACGCGCAGCCCGCCTGGAAGTTCCGCGTCAGTCGCGCAGCAGCTCGTTGATCGACGTCTTGGAGCGTGTCCGCTCATCCACCCGCTTCACGATCACCGCGCAATACAGGCTCACGTTATTCTTCGACGGCATGGTGCCCGCCACGACGACAGAGCCCGGGGGCACCTCGCCATACATGACCTCGCCGGTTTCGCGGTCCACGATCTTGGTCGACTGGCCGATGAAGACGCCCATGCCCAGCACCGATCCTTCGCGCACGATGCAGCCCTCGACCACCTCCGAACGCGCCCCGATGAAGCAATTGTCCTCGATGATGGTCGGCCCCGCCTGCATCGGCTCCAGCACGCCGCCGATGCCGACGCCACCGGACAGGTGTACATTCTTGCCGATCTGCGCGCAGGAACCGACGGTGGCCCAGGTATCGACCATGGTGCCGCTGTCCACATAGGCGCCGATGTTCACGAAGGACGGCATCAGCACCACGCCGGGCGCGATATAGGCCGACCGGCGCACAACGCAGTTGGGGACAGCGCGAAAGCCCGCCGCCTTCCATTCGTTGTCACCCCAGCCCTTGAACTTGCTGTCGACCTTGTCCCACCAGCCGGCACCCTGCGGGCCGCCTTCCTGATGCTCCATGTCCTTGATCCGGAAACCCAGCAGCACCGCCTTCTTGGCCCACTGGTTCACGTGCCACTTGCCATCGTCCTGCTTTTCCGCCACCCGCAGCTTGCCGCTGTCCAGGGCATTCAGCGTGTCCTCGATCGCCTCTCGGGTCTCGCCCGTCGTGGCAGAGGTAATCTGGTCACGGGTGTCCCATGCGGCTTCGATGGCGGCTTCGAGTTGGGCGTTGGACATGGCGGCGCTCCTGATGCGGGTTGGGTTCCGCGCGCTATACCTTTGCCGTCGCGTCAGCGCAATCGCTCAGCGCCATTTGATCGAACAGCCCATGGACGGTATCTGATGCTCCGGCCCCTTGCCGGTCTCGGCCACCTGCCGCATGGCATTCAGCAGTTCCGGCGCCCGGCTCGACGGATCGTCGCGCATGCCGACATCGTCCAGCCTTCCCCGGTACTGCAGCCCACCGTCGGCATCGAAACCGAAGAAGTCGGGCGTGCAGACTGCACCGTAGGCGCGCGCAACGGACTGATCCTCGTCTACGAGGTAGGGCACGCTCAGCCCGTGCACCTTCGCGAATTCGACCATCCGTTCGGGCGCGTCCGCCGGATACCGGCCGTAATCATTCGACATGATCGCCGCGCACCCGATGCCCAGCGCATCCAGCGTCTTGAGGTCCTTCGCAAGGCGGTCGATCAGCGCGATCACGTAGGGACAGTGGTTACAGATAAACGCGATCAACATCCCTTTCGGACCCATGATGCTGTCGCGGGAATGGCTCTTTCCCGAAGGCGTCAGCAAAGAGAATTCCGGCGCGGGCCAGCCAAAATCACACACCTGGGATTTCGAAAGCATGCCGTCACCTTTCCTGCGGATTTGCATCATCCTCCGGGACGGCGCACAACTGGTCAATCCTCACCCCCCGGAGCGGTGGGAAAAAGGGCCTCTTGATCAGATGATCATTGAAGACGATGCGCGCCATCCCGTCTCGGTACAAAGTCGCAGGTCGCCCCGCTGCAATGAAAGGCCTTGCTGCAGACACTGCACTTCGCCATGTCCTTCAATGCTTCTCCCGTCTTGTCGAAACCATGCTGCTGCGCAATCGCTGCCGCGACGAGGATTTCATGGGTTTGCAAAGCGTTCGGTTCTATCACTTCTGTCTTCCTTGATCTTGGTCTTGCCCCTTGCGCGGAAACTGGCCTCCCCGGGTAAAAATGAACTTAAGCCGGGTGTCATTTCACACCTTCGTGGATTGGCGCGATGCCTCTCGCGAGGCACCTTGCATGTTTATCCGATCCGCGTAACGCTGACCCGACACCGTTTCGGAGACCTTCATGAAAGACGACCCCCGCCGCCATCCGCTGCGTGACGCCCACACCGACATCACGACAGCCGAGGCGATCCCGGATACCCCTCAGTCACGCGCACCCGCCTACCGGCTTGCTTTCACCGACGCTGATTTCATGTGCCGGGACGACCTGCGGCCCGTACGGCTGCAGCTTGAGCTCCTGAAGCCCGAGTTGCTGATGGAGGAACAGGGCATCAAGTCCACGATCGTGCTCTTCGGCGGCGCACGGATACCGGAGCCCTCAAAGAAACACACGGCCCGTACCAAGACGCTGGCGGAGCTGTCGCATTTCTACGACGAAACGCGGGAATTCGCACGGCTGATGACCCTGAAATCACTGGAAAGCGGCGGCAAGGAGGACGTGATCGTCACCGGTGGCGGGCCGGGGGTGATGGAGGCCGGCAATCGCGGCGCCGTGGATGCAGGGGGCCATTCCATCGGGCTCAATATCGTGCTGCCCTTCGAACAGGCCCCGAACGAATACGTGACCCCGGCGCTCTGCTTCAATTTTCACTACTTCGGCATTCGCAAGATGCACTTCCTCATGCGCGCCAAGGCGATCTGCGTCTTTCCGGGCGGCTTCGGGACGATGGATGAATTGTTTGAATCGCTCACACTGATCCAGACCGGTCGGATGCAGCGGGTGCCCTTCCTGCTGTTTGGAAGGGCCTTCTGGGAAAAGATCATCAACTGGGAGGCGCTGGCCGACGCGGGCACCATTTCAGCCGAGGACCTGGACCTCTTCCGCTTCGTGGAAAGCGCGGAGGAGGCGATGAAATTGATCGAGAATTGGGAACCGGGGCCGGCCCGGGACAGGATGCCCGGTCGCTAGCCGCAGCCGGATCAGGCGCTGAATTCTGCCGGCAGCACACCCACCTCGACATGGTGCGGCAGGGTCTCGACCACCTGGCCGTGATCGGTGTCCCTGATCGCGTAACCGTATCCGGCAAGGCGGTGTTTCCATTCACGCGCCGACAGGCAGCTTTCACGCTCCCGCATCACGAGGTCGATAACCTGGCGGGTGATAAACGGATCCTTGTTAAACATGATGGACATCTCTGTGTCTCCTGATTGAGCGGTCTCGGGAAACAATCTGAAATCCGTTCATGGCGGAAGTTTTTCAGAATTGCGGCGACAGCTGGGTCTTTTCGAGAAACTCAGGGAGCCAGACGATACGGCCAATTCTCTATAATTTTTGTTAAAGTTCAGTGCGCTGTGCGGAGCGCTCCGCCCAGTGTTTTTCAAAGTCCCGGATGAAACCGGCCTGTTCTTCCGTGTCCGGGATGGAAACACCGCGCGCCTGGGCGACCCGCGCGATGGCCTCCTCTGCGCTCTGACCAAAGCCTATCAGTGTCGCTGTGGCGATCATGCCGGACCGGCCGATACCCGCACGGCAATGGACAGCCAGGTGTCGGCCCGCCCCGAGCATCTGCAGAATGTCCGCGATCCGCGCGATGAAGCTATGCCGTTCTGGCAGGCAAAAATCCGGGATCGGATGAGAGTGGAAGCGAAGGCCAAGCGCGGCACAGATCGCCGGTTCCTCTCCAACACCGATCTCCTCTGCCTCGTCATCGGGCAGCATGGAAAGCACGTCCGTCACGCCCTCAGCCGCAAGTGCTGCCATTGCGGCGGGAAGATCATGGGGCTGGGGGCAGGGCATGACCCGAAGGCTGCCTTCTGTGCCGGTCGGAATGAGAAAGCTCGGATGCGCCACTCAGGTCGAGATACCCGCCTCGGCCTCGATCTCTCTGCGCGACTTGCGCGCGCGCTCGGTGGCCGATTTGAGCTGCCCGCAGGCCGCCATGATATCCTCCCCCCGCGGCGTACGGATGGGCGAGGCATAGCCGGCCTTGTAGATGATATCCGCAAACCGCCGGATGCGGTTGTTCGACGACCGCTTGTAAGGCGCGCCTGGCCATTCGTTGAAGGGAATGAGGTTGATCTTGGCCGGAATGCCCTCGATCAGCTTGATCAGCCGGTGCGCGTCCTCGTCGCTGTCGTTCACCCCGTCGAGCATGACGTACTCAAACGTGATCCGCTCCGAGTTCGACACCTTCGGATAGGTCTTGAGCGCTTCGAGCAGTTCCGCGATGTTCCAGCGTTTGTTGATCGGCACCAGCTTGTCCCGCACCTCGTCCGTGGTGGCGTGGAAGGATACCGCCAGCTGACAGCCGATTTCCTCTGCCGTACGGGCAATCTCTGGCACGACGCCCGAGGTCGACAGCGTGATCCGGCGACGGGACAACTGGATGCCTTCCGCATCCATGGCGATCTTCATCGCATCACGCACGTTCTCGAAGTTGTAAAGCGGCTCGCCCATGCCCATCAGCACGATGTTCGACAAAAGCCGCGTCTCGTCCTTGGGCGCGCCGATCTCGGGCCATTCCCCCAGATCGTCGCGGACCACCATAACCTGCCCGATGATCTCGGCCGCCGTCAGGTTGCGCACCAGCTTCTGCGTGCCGGTATGACAAAAGGAACAGGTCAGCGTGCAGCCCACTTGCGAGGACACGCAAAGCGTACCGCGCCCCTCTTCGGGAATATAAACGATCTCGACCTCATGCCCCCCCGCGATCCGCACGAGGTACTTGCGCGTGCCATCCTCGCTGACCTGCCGGGTCACCACTTCGGGCACCTCGATCACGAACTGCTCGGCCAGTTGCGCCCGGTAGGTCTTGGCAAGGTTCGTCATCGCGGCAAAGTCGCGCACGCCCCACTGGTAGATCCACTGCCAGATCTGTCCGACGCGCATCTTCGCCTGCTTTTCCGGCGTGCCATGGGCGATCAAAACCTCACGCATCCGCTCGCGGGTCAGCCCGACAAGGTTCACGGGCCCCTCCGGCAGCTTGCGCGGAATGGTGTGGACATCCTGTGTGATCGGTGCGGTGGCGGACATAGGGCGACTCAGGCTTGCGGTGATGGGTCTCTATATAGGACAGCGCGGCATTTGCAAAAGAGGATGGTAAGGGTTCCCTTACTTGATCGGTTTCCCGCAACAAGCGAAACTGCCGGGCATTCAACAGACCTATTCCAACGTGTTCCGATGACCGGGCAGGGCGTCGCCGCTGAGCGATAGCTCATGCCCGCTCCGCCGGGGCACTTTATCTCAGGAGGCTCCCATGCCCCTATTCATCGGATTGGCTTTTACCCTTTTGACCTCGGCGGTCGTGATCTACGGCGACTACCTTATCAAGGTTGCCGCTGACGACGGGCACCCCATGATATCGCCGCTCGTTCTTCTGGGCTGCGTGCTCTACGCCTTCTCGGCGATCCTGTGGTTCTTCGCCCTGCGTCACGTGACGCTGTCACAGGCAGGCGTCGCCTTTTCCATGCTCACGCTGCTCGCGCTCTGCGCGATCGGCGTTTTTCACTTCGGAGAGAAACTGGAATGGCGCGAAGTCGCCGGGATCGGCTGCGCACTACTTGCAATGGTGCTGATGATGCGCATCGCCTGAGCGCGCGGCGCGTCAGCCGCCGCAGCGCTTGGCGGCATCCTCGACCGCGGCGGTAAAGCCAAGCAGGCTGAAGGTATCCTTCGTATTCGTGCCGCGCCCTGACCGGCCGCTCAGCACCGCCGTAGCACCCCGTTTCATCGCAGTGATGATCTTGGAATCGTCATCCGTGGTCGCGGGCCAGGCCCACTCCCCTTCGGTAAACAGCTCGAAATTCGTGCCGGAGATTTCCATGGTCACGGTAGAGCCCGACGCAAAGGGATAGCCACCGGTAAAGGCCACCTGGCCGTTCGCACCGGCTGCAGGACGGTAGAAAACCATCAACAGCGTTTGACCCCGGTTCACCGCCACGACACGCCCGTCGCGCGAATTCACGGTCTCCTTTGGCGTCGAGACCCCCCAGCATTCGGTTGGGTTGTCTTCTACGAATACGCTCCAGTCGGTCTTGGCCGCCACCCGGTTCGTGCTCTGCTCCTGCGCGACTGCACTTGTTGCCATCAGGGCGGAAACCCCGATTGCGCACCCAATCGTTTTCATCATTCCCATTGTACAGCCTCCAAGCTGTCCTTGACCTCAATACCTATCCAGACACCCGTTGGCGGTGCTTTGCTTACCGCTCTTTTTCCAAGTGCCTGTTATCTTTTCGACAAAGAACATATTAACTTCAAACAGGCGACAGACGAAACCCTGATTGGCAGGTTTTCGCTTAAATTAAAGGTGAATAATGACGCAAGCAGCTCCCTTCGCGGAAATCTGGCGCGGACCGTTCCTGGAGAGCGTCCACAAAGGACATGCGGTGATCTGCGACAATACCGGCCAGATCGTCGAAGCCTGGGGCGACCCCGGGCGCGTCATTCTTCCGCGCTCATCCTCGAAGATGATCCAGGCGCTGCCGCTGATCGAATCCGGTGCCGCCGACGCGCGCGGCCTGACCACGGAACAGCTTGCGCTGGCCTGTGCATCTCACAATGGCGCCGCGATCCATACGGAGCGGGTGAACGTCTGGATGTCGGATCTGGGCCTCAGCGACGACGACTTCCGCTGCGGCCCGCAGGAACCCGACGACCGGCCCGCGCGGGACGCGCTGATCCGGGCACATGAGGAACCCTGCCAGGTGCACAACAATTGCTCGGGCAAACACGCGGGTTTCCTGACGCTCAGCCAGCACCTTGGCGGCGATGCCGAATACATCGACCCGAACCATCCCGTTCAGAAAGCCTGCCTCGAAGCCTTCGAGCGCACGACCGGCGAAACCTCCCCCGGTTACGGCATCGACGGCTGTTCGGCCCCGAACTTCGCCTGCAGCCTGCACGGCATGGCCCGTGCCATGGCCCATTTCGCCGCCGCGCCCGACGGCTCGGCCGAGGCGCGCCTGCATCAGGCCATGCGCCTGCACCCCGACCTGGTCGCCGGAGAGGGCCGCGCCTGCACCGAACTGATGCGCGCCATGGACGGCAAGGTCGCGCTCAAAACCGGAGCGGAGGGGTTCTTCATCGCCATCCTGCCCGAGCGGAAACTGGGCATCGCCGTGAAAGCCGCCTGCGGCACGACGCGCGCGGCGGAATGCGCCATTGCAGCGCTTCTCGTGAGGCTTGGCGCGCTGGACGCCAATCATCCCGCAACACGCAAGCGCCTCAACGCGCCGATCCTGAACCGCCGGAACATCGAAACCGGCACTCTGAGACCGGCAAGCGGCCTGCTTTGACGGCTGCGGCGGGGGAAAACCCCGCCTTACATCTCGACGATTGGCGCCACCTCTGCCGTGCCGCTGCCGTCCGCGACCATCGGACAGGCCGCCGCCATCTTGCACGCCGCTTCGATGTCATCCGCGCGGAGGATCGTGAAGCCCGACAGCGGGTTCGCCCCGCCGTTGTCCTCGACGCCCTTTGCACTGACGGTCTTCGACTTGCCCACCGGGTTGCCGGGATGCACGACGCTGTCCCCAAGGTCCTTGTACCAGGTCTCCCAGGCCGCCATGACCCGCGCCCCCTCCTCCGGTGTCTCGGGCATCTTGCCACCGTGATAGGCCAACATGAAATCGGGCATTTCTCTTCCTCCTCTCAGGGTTTGCGTTCGTCGGACAAAAGTCGCGAAAGCCTGCCAAGCGGTCCGGCCCAGCCGCGCGCATGCTGTGCCGCGATATCGTCGCTGGCCAACTCCCGGTGATCCACTTCCAGCTTCGCGCCCACGCCGGTCTCGCTGATGGTAAAGGTCACGTGGCTCTCGGGCCCGCGCTTGTCCTCGTCATCGTGCCAGGCCCAGGTGAAACCGATGCTGCGGGGCCGGTTGACCAGCGTCACTTGCCCCGACAGCTTGTAGCGGTTGCCCTCCTCGCTACGCATGTCCGCGAACCAGGGTCCGGTGCGGCTGAAATCGATGTTCTCGTCGGTAAAGGTCCAGCCATCGTGGCCCCACCAGCGGATCAGTTCCGCCCGCGTGCTGACCACGTCGAACAACCGTTCCGGCGTAACGGCGAACTCGCGCTCGAGATGAATGTCACTCATCGACCAAATCCCTGTCCTCGGCGAGCACGGCCTCAAGCCGGTCGAGGCTCGCCGCCCAAAAGCTGCGGTGAAGCGTGGTCCAATCCGCAATCGCACGCACCGACTCAGGCGCGACGCGGTAGTACCGCTTCGTCCCCTCGGCCCGCTGCGTCACCAGTCCAGCCTCACGCAGCACCTTCAAGTGCCGCGATACCGCGGGCGCCGACATTCCTGCATCCGAGACAAGCGCCGCGACGGGCAGTTCGCCCTGCTGCATGAGCTTTTCCACCACGCTCAGGCGGGTCGGATCGGAAAGGGCAGCGAAAGTGCGGGCCATGTCTTGCATGGCCTTGATATTAACAGATCAGTTAATTAAGTAAATTGTTAATCATTGATCCCGGTTCAGACGGCGAATTCCTGCCGGGCATATCCCTGCACGAACAAGAGCGCGGTCAGATCGCCGTGATTGATCCGAACGTCACACTGCGCCGCGACCGAAGGCTTGGCGTGCAGTGCCACGCCCAGCCCCGCCCGGTGCAACATGCCCAGATCGTTCGCGCCGTCACCCACGGCGATCACCTCGTCCTCACCGATGCCGATCCGCGCCGTCACCTCCTCCAGCGCATCGACCTTCGCCTGCTTGCCAAGAATCGGCTCCGCCACCTTGCCGGTCAGCACGCCGCCGTCGATCAGCAGCGTGTTGGCGCGGTTCTCATCGAACCCGATCTCCCGCGCCACATGCGAGGTAAAGGCCGTGAACCCGCCGGATACCAGCACCGCATGGCCGCCAGCCGCCTTCATCGTCGCAACCAAGGCCTTGCCACCCGGCATCAGCGTGATCCGCTCCGCCAGCACCTTCTCGATCACATCCGCCTTCAGTCCCTCCAGCAGCCCCACCCGCTCGCGCAGGGCCCCTTCAAAGTTCAGCTCTCCGTTCATCGCCCGCGCGGTGATCTCCTTGACCCGTGCGCCCACGCCCGCCTCGTCGGCCAGTTCGTCAATGCATTCCTGCTGGATCATCGTGCTGTCCATATCCGCCAGCAGCATCCGCTTGCGCCGTCCTTCAGTCGGCACAGCGACAAGGTCCACCTGCATCCCCTGGCAGCTTTCCCAGACCTCCCAGAAATTGCCGGGCATCGCTCCAACCTCGAACTCCGCCGCCTCGTCCGGGGACAACCAGACCGCATCTCCCCCGCCCCAGGCATTGCGCAGGCTCTCCACCAAGGCCGGATCGAGCGCGCGCACGGCAGGAGAAGAAAGAAGCACGACAGTATACATGGGCGAAGTTTCCGATCCGCGTCAGCCATGTCGCAAAAATGCGACCGAGCGGCGGTCTAGACCCATTTTTCCGATTGTGCCAGCCCGCGCAGCGCCTTAGACGCGTCCGTGGGACACCCTTCCCCAACGAAGGGCGCATATCTGAGAGGGTAACAGCAATGGCTACCACGCAACCGGCAACGCGGCCGGACAATAAACCTGTCGCCATCCCGGCGAATCCGCGTTTTTCCTCTGGCCCCTGTGCCAAACCCCCCACTTTCAACCTGAACAACCTCGCCGACGCGCCTCTTGGCCGGTCGCACCGCGCAGCCGAAGGCAAAGCCAAGCTGCTTGAGGCGATCGAGACGACCCGCGAGGTTCTGGGTGTGCCCGCCGACTACAAGATCGGCATCGTGCCCGCCTCCGACACCGGCGCCTATGAAATGGCCATGTGGACGATGCTGGGCGAACGCCCCGCCGAGATGGTCGCCTGGGAAAGCTTCGGCTCCGGCTGGGTGACAGACGTGGTCAAGCAACTCAAGATCGAGGCCACCGTGCACGAAGCGCCCTATGGCGAGATCGTGGACATGGGCGCGCTGAACTACGACCATGACGTCTGTTTCACCTGGAACGGCACGACCTCCGGCGTGCGCGTTCCGACGGGCGATGTCATCCCCGCCGACCGCGCGGGCCTGACACTCTGCGACGCGACCTCGGCCGCCTTCGCGATGGACCTGCCGTGGGACAAGCTCGACGTGACGACCTTCTCCTGGCAGAAGGTGCTGGGCGGCGAAGCTGCCCACGGCATGCTGATCCTGTCCCCCCGCGCCGTGGCGCGGCTGGAAAGCTACACGCCCGCATGGCCGCTGCCGAAGATTTTCCGCCTGACCAAGGGCGGCAAGCTGATCGAGGGCATCTTCAAGGGCGAGACGATCAACACGCCCTCCATGCTCTGCGTCGAAGACTACCTGCAGGCGCTGGAATGGGCGAAATCGGTGGGCGGGCTGAAGGGCCTGATCGCGCGCGCAGATGCCAACGCCCGGGCCGTCGCGGATTTCGTCGCGGCACACGACTGGATCGACTTCCTCGCATCCGACCCCGCAACCCGGTCGAACACCTCGGTCTGCCTCACGTTCACCGACGACCGCATCTCCGATGGCGCTGCCTTTGCCAAGGCCGTGGCCAAGCGGCTCGCGGATGAAAACGTCGCCCTCGACATCGGCGCCTACCGCGACGCGCCTCCGGGCCTGCGCATCTGGTGCGGCGGCACGGTCGAGACCTCGGACATCGAGGCGATGCTGCCCTGGCTCGCCTGGGCCTTCGAGGCCGAAATCTCCTCCTGAACCACGGGTGGGCGACACGCCCACCTTACCCCCATCCCGTAAGGTGGAGGCCCCCTCCACCCCCTTCGTAAGGTGGCCCCCCGGTCCACCCCCGCCAGAAAAGGACCAAGACCATGGCCCCCAAAGTACTCATCTCCGACAAGCTCAGCGACGCCGCCGTGCAGATATTCAAGGACCGCGGCATCGACGTCGATTTCCAGCCCGACCTTGGCAAGGACAAGGACAAGCTGGCCGAAGTCATCGGCAACTACGACGGCCTCGCCATCCGCTCCGCCACCAAGGTGACCGAGAAGATTCTCGAGAACGCGACCAACCTCAAGGTGATCGGCCGCGCGGGCATCGGCACCGACAACATCGACAAGGATGCAGCCTCCAAGAAAGGCGTGATCGTCATGAACACGCCCTTCGGCAACATGATCACCACCGCCGAACACGCCATCGCCATGATGTTCGCCGTGGCCCGCCAGATCCCCGAGGCCTCCGCCTCGACCCACGCGGGCAAGTGGGAAAAGTCCAAATTCATGGGCGTCGAGCTCACCGGCAAGACGCTGGGCGTGATCGGTGCCGGGAACATCGGCGGCATCGTCTGTGACCGCGCGCGCGGGCTCAAGATGAAGGTCATCGCCTACGATCCCTTCCTGGGCGAGGAGAAGGCCAAGAAGATGGGCGTGGAAAAGGTCGAACTGGACGAGCTCCTGAAGCGCGCCGATTTCATCACGTTGCACGTCCCCTACACCGACCAGACCGCCAACATCCTGAGCCGCGAGAACCTCGAAAAGACCAAGAAAGGCGTCCGTATCATCAACTGCGCGCGCGGCGGTCTCGTGGACGAGGAAGCGCTGGCCGATCTGCTGAAATCCGGCCATGTCGCCGGGGCGGCCTTCGACGTTTTCAAAACGGAACCCGCCACCGAGAACCCGCTCTTCAACCTGCCCAACGTCGTCTGCACCCCGCACCTTGGCGCGGCAACCACCGAAGCGCAGGAGAACGTCGCACTCCAAGTCGCCGAACAGATGTCAGACTACCTTCTGACCGGTGCCGTCACCAACGCGCTCAACATGCCCTCCGTGACGGCAGAAGAGGCCAAGGTCATGGGTCCATGGGTCAAGCTTGCCGGTCACCTCGGCGCCTTCATAGGTCAGCTGACGGACGAGCCGATCAAGGCGATCAACATCCTCTACGACGGTTCCGTCGCCAAGATGAACCTCGAGGCGCTGAACTGCGGGGTGGTTGCAGGCATCATGAAGCGTGCCAATCCGGACGTGAACATGGTCTCCGCCCCGGTGGTCGCGCGCGAAAAGGGCATCCAGATCAGCACCACCAACCAGGACAAGTCAGGCGTCTTCGATGGCTACATCAAGGTGACCGTGGTGACCGAGCAGCGCGAACGCTCCATTGCGGGCACCGTCTTTTCCGACGGCAAGCCGCGTTTCATCCAGATCAAGGGCATCAATATCGACGCCGAGGTCGGTGCGCATATGCTCTACACCACAAACGAGGACGTGCCGGGCATCATCGGTACGCTTGGCCAGACCATGGGCGCCAATAACGTCAACATCGCGAACTTCACCCTCGGCCGGGCCGAGGCCAAGGGCGAGGCCATCGCGCTTCTCTACGTGGACGAGGCGGTGCCCGCGCCGGTCATCGACAAGCTCTGCAAGACGGGCCTTTTCCGGCAGGTCAAACCGCTGGAATTCGACGTGGCATGATGGATCGGGGCAGCTTCGGCTGCCCCGTTTGTTTTACCCTCCCGACAGGCTTTCCGCGGGGCATCCCATACGGTAACTCAACGCCATGTCTGACCCGATCTACGCCATTGGCGACATCCACGGCCAACTCGACAAACTGCGACACGCGCTCGACCTGATCGAACGCGACGGTGGGGCGGATGCGCGCATCGTCTTTCTGGGCGATTACACCGACCGCGGCCCGGATAGCCGGGGCGTTCTTGACCTTCTTGTCGAAGGCCAGAAATCAAACCGCAACTGGACCTTTCTCAAGGGCAACCACGACCGGATGTTCAGCTGGTTCATGCAGGATTATCCGCGACACGACGCGATCCTCATGGTCGAACTGTCCTGGCTGCATCCCCGGCTGGGCGGCGACACGACACTTGCCTCTTACGGGGTCGCGGTCACGCCCCAGACCCGCCAGATCGAGGTGCACCGCGCAGCCCGCGATACCGTACCGGAAAGCCACCTGCGCTTTCTCGAAACGCTCGATCTCAGCTTTGAAACGGACAGCCTTTTCTTTGCCCATGCGGGCATTCGCCCCGGTGTCCCGCTGGACCGGCAGGATGAACAGGACCTGCTCTGGATCAGGCGCGAGTTTCACGCACATACGGACCCGCACCCCAAGCTCATCGTTCATGGGCATACGCCTGTCGAACAGGCGCAGCACTACGGCAATCGCGTCAACCTCGACAGCGGCGCGGGCTACGGGAACGCACTGACAGCGGCGGTCTTCGAGGACGAGACATGCTGGCGATTGACAGAGGCGGGACGCGAAAACCTTCTCCCGCATGGCTCCGGCTAGGTACGCAGTCCCTCATTCAGAAGCACAAGGAGCCGTTCCCCAAAGCCCTCGAACGTCGGCCCGTGCAGCAGGGGTGTGCCTGCCTGCTCGATCCGCGCCATGGCTTCCCGGCTTTCCGCATCCGGTCCCGGCCCGGGCTCGCGCAGGACCACGGCGGCAATCCGGCCGGGGTGGCGCGCGATGGCGTCGAGATAGACGAAAGCATCGTGCTGCCCGGTATCACCCACCAGCACGAAGGGCAGGCCGGGATGGGCGGCGATCAGCGTGTCGATGCTGCCCCCCTTGTGATCGCCATGCGTCCCGGTGATGAATTGCGTCCGGCTCACACCGAGATCGCGCAGGAACTTCGGTCCGCGCACAAGGCCCGCACGGTCGAAGATGGTCGCGAGGAAATCATGCAGGTTCCATGGGCTCGAGCTGACATAATAAACCGGGTTCCGCCCACCTTCGGTGAGGTGCTGCATGAAGGTCACCGCATCCGGAAAGACCTGCCGGGTCAGCGCATTGCCGGTCAGCGAGGTCCAGAGGTTCCGAGCCAGCGAATACGCACCGGTCCTGAGCATCGTGTCGTCGATGTCCGACACAACCACGAATGCCGCATCATCGCCCGCGATCATCACGGGACAGGCCACCGCCACATCGGTGTCCACGATCCGCACGATGACGTCCTGCCAGCCCCTCCGGTCGTCCCGCGCAAGCAGAAGGGTGAAATAGCCCTCCTCGTCGGTATGCGCCGTCATCCCTTCGGCAGAGATCTCCACATCCGCGACCTCGTCCGTCAGGAAAAGCCCAAGCATCTGCCTGAAGTTGACCCAGCGGGATTGCTCTGCCCGCGGGGCGTTGCGCCTGAGCGCGGTCAGCACCCGGCCCCGCACGACCAGATGATCGGGCGTCGCGTAGCCGATATAGGGTTCGATCACCCGGCGTTTGTCGCGCTGTCCGCGAACCGCGTCGATCACCCTCTCGATCCGCCAGACGACGGCATGAAGTGCTTTGCGTACCATGTCCCATGAACGCACGATCCGGCGGCTTGGTTCAACCAGGCGCGGGCACAAAGGAAAAAGCCCGCTGACGGCCCGTCAGGGCTGACAATGGGCCCGGAATTGCCGTAGATACCGCAAAACTTCGGGAGAATTCACATGACCAACGACATCGTCATCCTCGGCGGCGCACGGACCGCCATCGGCACCTTCGGCGGCGCGCTTGCCGCGACACCGCCCATCGACCTCGGCACGGCTGCTGCCAAGGCCGCGATGGAGCGCGCGGGCGTCGAGCCGGGCCAGATCGGGCACGTCGCCTTTGGCCACGTCATCAACACAGAACCGCGCGACATGTACCTCAGCCGCGTCGCCGCGATGCAGGCGGGCGTGCCCGACACCGTGCCCGCGATGAACGTGAACCGCCTCTGCGGCTCTGGCGTGCAGGCCATCGTCTCGGCCGCGCAGTCGTTGATGCTGGGGGACGCTGATTTCGCGCTGGCGGGCGGGGCTGAGAGCATGTCGCGCGCGCCCTACATCCTGCCCGATGCCCGCTGGGGTCAGAAAATGGGCGATGTACGCACGCTCGACATGATGCTGGGCGCGCTCAACTGCCCCTTCGGCACCGGCCATATGGGGATCACGGCAGAGAATGTCGCGGGCGAGCACCAGATCAGCCGCGAGGAGCAGGACGCCTTCGCACTGGAAAGCCAGAACCGCGCAGCGGCGGCCATCGCGGCGGGCCATTTCACGGACCAGATCACCGCGGTCGAAGTGCGCGTGAAGCGCGACATGGTGCCCTTCGAGGTCGACGAACACCCCAAGGCGACCACGGCGGAAGCGCTCGCCGGTCTGCGCCCGGTCTTCCAGGAGGACGGCAGTGTGACGGCGGGCAATGCCAGCGGCATCAACGACGGCGCGGCTGCGGTTGTGCTGGCTACGGCAGAGGCCGCCGAAAAAGCGGGGCTCACCCCGCGGGCGCGTATCATTGGATACGCTCATGCAGGCGTGCGGCCGGAAGTGATGGGCATCGGCCCGGTGCCGGCAGTGGAAAAGCTGCTGCAGCGGACGGGCCTTAAGGCCGAGGATTTCGACGTCATCGAAAGCAACGAGGCTTTCGCGGCTCAGGCGCTTGCCGTCACCAAGAACCTCGGCCTCGACCCGGTCAAGGTGAACCCCAATGGCGGCGCCATCGCCTTGGGCCATCCGGTGGGTGCCACGGGCGCGATCATCACCGTCAAGGCGATCTATGAGCTGGAGCGGATCGGCGGCAAGCGGGCGCTCATTACCATGTGCATCGGCGGCGGCCAGGGCATCGCCATGGCCATCGAGCGGATGGGCTAGGAACACAGGCGCGTTCGGTTTCCCCAGACCGAACGCGCCAGCTTGCTCTCGCCCCTTCAGCGCGGAAGTCTGCGAGGTGCCACATCCATCAGCCGAGGTCGCGCCGCTTTCGCACCGCTTTGGCGAGCGGCCCGCCAGTGGGTTCGTCGCGCCGGACGACGGTCCCGTCCAAAGCTTCGATCGCATCCCGCAGTAACATCGGCTTGCCAAACAGGTATCCCTGCGCGCGATCCGCCCCCATTTCGGTAAGAATCCTCGCCTGTTCAGGCGTCGCCACGCCTTCGACCACGACGCCCAGCCCGAGGTTTCCCGCGATGTCCAGAACGCCATCCAGCAGGAAGCGCGCCTCGTCCGAGGTTGCGATCTGTTCGATGATCGTCCGGTCGATCTTGACCTCGTCGACGATTGCCGACCGGAGATAGGACAACGACGAGTATCCGGTGCCGAAATCGTCTATGGAAATCCGCGAGCCCAGGGCACGCAGTTCCCCCATGATGAACTGCGCCTGTTCCCAATCCCTCAGCTCGGCCGATTCCGTGATCTCAAGGGTCAAAAGATGCGGCAGAAGCCCGGAAACCTCAAGCGCCCGATCCACCCAACCGACGATCCGCCGCGTATTGAAGTGCAGGGCGGACAGGTTCACGCTGACGGAAACACCGGTGCCGTTGACCCTGTTGTAATAGGCGATTTCCCGCGCGGCGACATCGAGGACGTATTTGTCCAGCTCGAAGATCCGTCCGCTTTCCTCTGCAATGCGGATCAGCTCTTCGGTACGTACGATATTGCTGTCCCGCACCCACCGGACAAGTGCCTCAAAGCCATAGACCTCCCGTCCGGGCAAGAAGACCTTGGGCTGCAAGTACAAATCAAGCTCACCGCGTGCGATGGCACCGGGAAGGCTCTCTACAAGGGTACGACGTTCGAAATACTGCCCTTCGAGAATCTGGTTATATTGCGTAAGCCTGCCACGCCCGCTTGTCTTGGAGGAATAAAGCGCGAAATCCGCCACGCGACAGAGGGAATCGACCGTGCGTGACGCATCGGGGCCAAGCTGCCGACTGGTCACAAAACCGATGCTCAGCCCGATCTGGATCGCTTCACCCTCGAATACCAGCCCTTTGCGCGCGTCCTAAAGCAACAGCTCGCAACTGGATATCAGGCCTTCAACATGGTCGGTATTGAGAACCATGGCGAATTCATCTCCGCCAAGACGCGCCGCGAAACCTTCCCAGTGTGCCGCATAGCTCTGTAGAAGCTGCGCGACCCGAAAAAGCACCGCGTCCCCTGCCGCGTGCCCGTATGTGTCGTTGATGCCCTTGAACTCATCGAGGTCCACCAGGACCAGGGCGACCGGCCTTTCGGCCTTGAGGCTTGCGTCCAGCCGGTTTTGGAACTGTGTCCGGTTCGGCAGTTTGGTAAGCTGATCGAAATAAGCCAGAAACTCGACATGCCGCTCCGCACGTTCCCGCGCGACGCGGCTCAGAACCTCGCTGCGCAGCAAAAGCAGAGCGGCCGCCCCGACAACAGTGATCGCAGCAAGCGCCGTCAGCACGGCAAGGCGCTGCTGACGCACCGCCTCGGCCTGGTCGCGCATCAGTTCGTTCTGGAAACGCGTTACGATCTCCTGAAAGAGAACCAGGGCACGCCGCGCCTCATCCGACGCGGGAAGCAGTTCTGACCATGTCTGCCCAATGTCCGGGAAATCCGACGCAATTGCACGGTCCGCAATCTCGATGACGCCATCAAGCGCCGCAATGGCTTCTGCCGCCGGGTCCTTCGCGTGGTCGCGATTGATGCTGCCCGCAAAGAAGTCACGCCGAACGAAAAGGATATCCGTCGCCTCGACAAAGGCGCGTCTGTCTTCCGGTGTCAGCGATCCGTGCACGGCCCCGTTCTGCGCGATCAGCAAGAGCCTTTGAAGGTCGCTCATCGACACAAAGCCATTGCGGATGTCGCGGTCGTCGAAGACCTGCTGGTTCAAATTGAGCTGCTCGACCGACCGCTCGACAAAGACGCCTGCCGAAAGGCAAAGAAGCACCAGTCCGGCAAGCGAAAGCGACAACCCAATGCGCGTTGCAAGCGCATTGAGCAGCCGTCTCCTGAGTTGAAGTCGGCGAGCATCTCGCGCCATCTTGTCCTACGATTTCGCGGCTTCGATACGTGCCGCCATCCAGACCAGGTGATCTTCGCGCGCTGCGCTGTGGGACGAGTAGCTGTCCATGTCTATGACGAACTGTATTGGACCCCGTGCGCGGCGCGAATGGGCCGCCCCGTCGACACGTGTGGCGACAAGCACATCCAGATCAAGCCAGATTTCCCGAGGGATCGCCACACGATAGTCGTTCTCGGCGGTCACGCTGATCGCCTCGGCATCGGCAGGGCCATGCGCCTCAAGCAGGTCCCTCAAGAGGACGCCCTCGAAGTTCGCGGGCTGGCTCCGCCATGGCGTCGTGGTCTGCAAACTATAGGTCGGCAGGGTTTCAAGCTGACCCGGTGCATAGCGCGTCTCGGTCCCGTCCGGGGCGATGACGGTCAATTCGGCGGGTGTGTGTTCTATCGCCGGCAGGCTGACGGGTTTCGGGGCTGCCAGCGCCGCATGGGGGAGCATCGCAAAAAGCGCAATGACCCCCGAAGTGAGAAGACGTCTCATGTTCCGAGTCCTTTAATCGCCTGTAGTCCTGTCGCAGTTCATGTAACGCAGACGGTAAAGAACCGGTTGATTTTTCGGGTGCCCCATCGGCGAAGAAGTCAGGGATTCGCATCAATTCGAGGAAAGTACCCGGGCCAACAAATTCGTTCCGCCCCGATTGAACCTGCCGCCCTAGAACGCGGCCTGGATCGCCGCGAAAACGCCCGCCCCGACCAGCGCACCAACGAAAGCCGCCAGCGCGAACCACCGCTTGCGCGGGCGGCGGTCCACCGGCGCCGGATTGCTTTGCTGCATCAGAACATCCTCGACCAGCGCGGGCAGGCGCGGGCCAAAGCGCGCCAGCACCTGCGCGGTATTGGCAAAGTCATGCAGCACCGCGCGCGGACCGATGGATTTGCTGATGTAGTTGCTGACGATGGGGCTCGCGATTTCCCAGATGTTGATATGCGGGTTGAGCGACCGCGCAACGCCTTCGACCACGACCATGGTGCGCTGCAAAAGGATCAGCTCGGTCCGCGTTTCCATCCCGAAACGCTCCGTCACCTCGAAGAGATAGGTCAGAAGCCGCGCCATCGAGATGCGGGTGGCGTCCATGCCAAAGATCGGCTCGCCCACCGCGCGCAGGGCGCGGGCGAATTCGTCGACGTCCTTGTCGGCGGGCACATAGCCTGCCTCGAAATGCACCTTGGCGACGCGCTGATAGTCGCGGCGGATGAAGCCATAGAGAATCTCGGCGTAGACCCGGCGCGTGTATTCGTCGATGTAGCCCATGATGCCGAAATCGTAGGCGACGATGTCCCCATTCGGCGCGACCTTGAGGTTGCCCTGGTGCATGTCGGCGTGGAAATAACCGTCGCGCAGCGCGTGGTTGAGGAACAGTTGCAGCACCCGATTGCCCAGCGCCACCCGGTCATGCCCCGCCGCATCTAGCGCGTCATTATCGCCCAGCGAAACCCCGTCCGCCCAGCCCAGCGTCATCACCCGGCGCCCCGACAGGTGCCATTTGACCTGAGGCACGCGGAACCCCTCGTCGCCATCGGTATTGGCGGCGAATTCAGAGGCAGCAGCGCTTTCCAGCCGAAGGTCCAGCTCTCCGCGCACCACGCCGTCGAAATGTTCGATCACATCCGTGGGGCGCAGACGTCGGGAACCGGGCGAGAAGAACTCCGCCATGCCAGCGGCCAGGTAGAAAGCATCGACATCCTTGCGGAAGGCGCGCTCGATATTCGGGCGCAGCACCTTGACCGCGACTTCCTCACCGCTGGACGCAATCCGCGCCTTGTGCACCTGCGCGATGGAGGCGGCGGCCACGGCATCGCTGAATTCCGAGAACATTCTGTCGACGGGCTGGCCCAGCTCGCGCTCCACCTCGGCCTTGGCCTCTTCGGTCGAGAAGGGCGGCAGCTTGTCCTGCAGCACGCGCAGCTGAACGGCCATGTCGTCCCCGACGACATCCGGGCGCGTCGACAGGATCTGGCCGAACTTGATATAGGCAGGCCCCAAAGCCGTCAGCGCACGGGTGGCGGGCGGCATCGACGGATCGCCCCTGTAGCCCAGCCATTTGAACGGCAGACCGAGCGCCCTAGCAACGAAGCGCAGCGCCGGTGGCGCGTCGAAGGCGTCGAGCACGATCTTCATCGCACCCGTGCGCTCCAGCGTGGCGCCCGTGCGGGCCAGCCGCCATATGTTGTGCGGTCCGCGCAAGTGTCAGAGCTTCCAGCCGGAATGCAGGCAGGCGATGCCCATGCTCAGGTTGCGGTACTTGGCCTGCTCGAAACCCGCCGCACGGACCATGCCGAGGAAGGTCTCCTGATCGGGGAAATTGCGGATCGATTCCACAAGGTACTGATAGCTGTCGCGGTCGTTGGCGATCACCTGCCCCATGCGCGGGATCACGTTAAAGCTGTAGAGGTCGTAGGCCTTCTGCATCATCGGGTTGGGCAGCTGGCTGAACTCCAGTACCATCAGCCGCCCGCCGGGTTTCAGCACGCGGTAGGCCTCGTGCAGCGCCTTCTGCGGATCGGTGACGTTCCGGATGCCGAAGCTGATGGTGTAGACGTCGAAACTGCTGTCCTCGAAGGGCAGCGCCATCGCGTCGCCTACGACCCAATCAAGGCTGTCCGCCAGCTGCGCCGCCTCGGCGCGCTTGCGCCCCTCGACCAGCATGCCTTCGGTCAGGTCGCAGACGGTGGCGTGGCCATATCCCGCGCGTTTGAGGAACTTGAAGGAAATGTCGCCGGTCCCACCCGCCACATCCAGCAGCCGTTGACCGGGGCGCGGGGCCAGCCAGTCCATCATCGCCTCTTTCCACAGGCGGTGGATGCCGACGCTCATCACGTCGTTCATGATGTCGTACTTGTTGGCGACGTCCGAAAACAGGTCGCGAACCATGCCTGCCTTTTCTTCCTCGCGCACGGTGCGCGCACCGAAGTGAGTCGTGCGCTCGTCGCGCGCGCCGGGGAAAGGCGTCTTGTCCGTCATGGTCTTCGTCCCGATATTGTCAAAGCCGAGATATAGCGCCAGAGAGCCAGATACAAACCGCCAATTGCCGCAGGAATGGGGCAAACGCGCGAAAAGGATGGGGAAATGCCGGAACTGCCCGAGGTCGAAACCGTCATGCGCGGGCTTGCGCCCGCGATGCAGGGTGCCGTGATCGCTCAGGCGGACGTGAACCGCCCCGACCTGCGCTGGCCCTTTCCGCCCCGCATGGCCGAGCGGCTGGCGGGCCAGCAGGTGCTTGGGTTGCGGCGGCGGTCCAAGTACATCCTGGCCGATCTTGCCTCGGGGGAATCACTGCTGATCCACCTTGGCATGTCGGGCCGGATGCTGATTTCGGGCGATCCACTGGGGCAATTCCTGCATGAGCATCCCATGCCCGAGAAACACGACCACGTGGTGTTGCACATGGACAACGGCGCGCGGATCACCTTCAACGACCCGCGCCGGTTCGGGGCGATGGACCTGCTGGAGACCGCGACAGCGGAGCAGCACAAGCTGCTCGCGTCCATCGGTCCTGAACCCTTGGGCAATGGGTTTCACGCGGATTACTTGATTGAAATGTTTCGCGCGCGAAACATTCCGGTGAAATCCGCGCTGCTTGATCAACGTATCGTTGCAGGGTTGGGAAATATCTATGTCTGTGAAGCGCTTTACCGGGCGCGCATCCATCCGGCACGAAAAGCGGGCCGCATCTCGGCCGCGCGGGTGGCGGGGCTGGTGCCAATCATCCGCGACGTGCTGAGCGAAGCGATCGAGGCGGGCGGATCATCCCTGCGCGACTACCGGCAGGCGGACGGAGAGCTGGGATATTTCCAGCACCGCTTCGACGTTTATGGCCGAGAAGGTGACCACTGCCGCACGCCCGATTGCGGCGCACCGGTGCGGCGAATGGTGCAATCGGGGCGGTCGTCTTTCTATTGCAGTCAATGCCAAAGATAGCTTGAAACGCGTCCGGGCCGTGATATGCACAAGCCTCGTGCGCAATAACCGAGAGCTTCCTTCATGGCATACGAAACGATCACGCTGGACGTCGACAACCACGTGGCGGTCATCACCCTGAACCGTCCCGATGCGCTGAATGCGCTGAACGATCAGCTGATGGGCGAACTGGCGGACTGTCTGAAAGGCTGCCAGGACAACGAGAAGGTGCGCTGCATCATCATCACCGGATCGGAGAAGGCTTTCGCCGCCGGTGCCGACATCGCGATGATGAAGGACAAGAGCTTTGTCGAGGCCTTTACCGAAGACCTCTTTACGCCTGAGACCGATCAGATCATGCGGGTGCGCAAGCCAATGATCGCCGCGGTGTCCGGCTATGCGCTGGGCGGGGGCTGCGAACTGGCGATGATGTGCGATTTCATCATCTGCACCGAGACCGCGAAATTCGGCCAGCCCGAGATCAACCTTGGCGTCGTCGCCGGCATCGGCGGCACGCAGCGCCTGACGCGTCTGGTGGGCAAGGCCAAGGCGATGGACATGAACCTCACGGGCCGCTTCATGGATGCGGCCGAGGCCGAGCGCGCGGGGCTTGTGAGCCGCGTGGTACCGGTGAAGAAGCTGATGGAAGAGGCGATGGGTGCCGCGCAGAAGATCGCCGAGAAATCCATGGTCTCGGTCATGGTTGTGAAAGAAGCGGTGAACCGCGCCTATGAGGTCCCGCTGCGCGAAGGGCTTCTGTTCGAGCGCCGCGTGTTCCATTCGCTTTTCGCGACCGAGGACCAGAAGGAAGGCATGAGCGCGTTCCTTGAAAAGCGCGAGGCGCAGTTCCGGGACAAGTAGGCCAGTGGACATGCGGCCCGGCCCGAGCCGCCGATACCTTTCGGCGGCCCGCTGGCGGGTTCGGACGGTCGCCCTTTACAACCCCGGTCTATCCCGGCTATAGCGCCCGCCAGACATGCGCGTGCAGCCCGCTCAGGCTAGAATCACCTTCCCGGTATATCCGGCACGGGTTTGGCGTCACGCGCCTTAACTTGAACATAACCCGAAGGTAGATACTCATGGCAAACACCCCCCAGTCGAAAAAGCGCGCGCGCCAGAACGAAAAGCGTTTCCAAGTCAACAAGGC
The DNA here is from genome assembly GCF_040811725.1 of Sulfitobacter sediminis. Classification (NCBI taxonomy): domain Bacteria; kingdom Pseudomonadati; phylum Pseudomonadota; class Alphaproteobacteria; order Rhodobacterales; family Roseobacteraceae; genus Sulfitobacter; species Sulfitobacter sediminis. Next base: position 69,257 of record NZ_JBFNXX010000001.1, on the reverse strand, counting down.
ACGCCGTTCGCGGATTCGCACGTACCTGCGCAAGGTCGAGGAAGCGATCGCTTCCGGTGACAAAAATGCCGCAACCGAAGCCCTGAAGAACGCCCAGCCCGAGCTGATGCGCGGCGTCACCAAGGGTGTTTTCCACAAGAACACCGCGGCACGCAAAATGTCCCGTCTGTCGGCGCGCGTGAAGGCGCTGGGCTAACCCTGTAAGGCTTTTGCAGAGCTTCTCAGCCTAATTGGTTGAAATTCAAAGGCATCGCTTGGCGGTGCCTTTTTCTTGCCCAGAAGGTCTCAAAAATCGGCCATAGATTCTTTTCGGGCATTTGCCGAGTCAAGTTTGAAGATTTGTTGAAGCGCCCCCTTCGAACTTGCTACCAACGTGAGGCGATTCACGAGGTCGCTGGGGGGACAGGCTCTGAATATCGGGCGCGTTGTGCGGTGCGTTATCGAGACCAGGGGCCATCGTCGGACTGTTCGGTCTGGCTTGATGAACTGCAACTGCGCTGCCGCGTCGTTGCCCTGTCACAAATTGAAATCGCGGACGGCTTCGTCCCACGGTATGCGCCTTTGGAGGTGGCATAGCGACGGGTGAGTTGTGCGTAAATTGTCCATCCGGACACAGGCCGGTTTCTTCGTTGGGACCGAATGGCGGCCTGCGTCCTGACGAAAGAAGTCGCCGGGATGAACCCGGCTTGGGTAAAGATAGGGATTGAAGTTAGGAATGACGCAGGAACAGTGGGGCGAAATCAGGCAGCGGCTTCTGAAAACGGTGGGGCAGAACAATTACACCACGTGGATCGAACCGATGGAGCCGGGCGGGGTTGCGAACGGGATCGCGACGCTAGAGGTGCCGACGAATTTCTTTGGGAACTATGTGAGTCAGAATTTCTCTGACCTCATCCTGCACGAGATCAACGCCGAGGGCATTACCGCCTCGCGTCTCAACTTCGTGCTGAATGGGCAGCGAAACAAGACAGCCAATCCGCAACCCGAAGCGCCGCGCAAGACGGCGGTGGTGGCCAGGACCACGTCCAACGGTATCGCCGGGACGGCGCCCCTGGACCCGCGTTTCAGCTTTGACAATTTCGTCGTAGGCAAACCGAACGAACTGGCCCATGCCGCCGCGCGCCGCGTGGCAGAAGGTGGACCGGTCACGTTCAACCCGCTGTTTCTCTACGGTGGCGTCGGCCTCGGCAAGACGCACCTGATGCACGCGATTGCGCAGGAGCTGAAGCTGCGCAAGCCCGAGATGAACGTGCTTTACCTGTCGGCCGAGCAGTTCATGTACCGCTTTGTTCAGGCGCTGCGCGACCGCAAGATGATGGACTTCAAGGAATTGTTCCGCTCGGTCGATGTGCTGATGGTGGACGACGTGCAGTTCATCGCCGGAAAGGACAGCACGCAGGAAGAGTTTTTCCATACGTTCAATGCCTTGGTCGATCAGCACAAGCAGATCATCATCTCGGCCGACCGCGCGCCGACGGACATCAAGGACCTGGAGAACCGCGTGAAATCACGCCTGCAGTGCGGTCTGGTCGTGGACCTGCACCCGACAGACTATGAGCTGCGCCTCGGCATCCTGCAAAGCAAGCTGGGGATGCAGAAGAAGACCTATCCCGATCTGCAGATCGAGGACGGGGTGCTGGAATTCCTGGCGCACCGCATCACCTCGAACGTGCGTGAACTGGAAGGCGCCCTGACCCGCCTCTTTGCCTTTGCTTCGCTCGTGGGGCGGCAGATTGATATGGATCTGACGCAGGACTGCCTTGCGGATGTGCTGCGCTCGAACGAGCGCAAGATCACCGTTGAGGAAATCCAGCGCAAGGTGAGCGAGCATTACAACATCCGCCTGAGCGATATGATCGGACCGAAGCGCCTGCGGAGCTATGCGCGCCCCCGGCAGGTGGCGATGTATCTCTCCAAGCAGATGACCAGCCGGTCGCTGCCCGAGATCGGACGCCGCTTTGGCGGGCGGGACCACACTACCGTCATGCACGGGGTGCGCCGGATCGAGGAGCTCAAGCAAAGCGACAGCCAGATCGCCGAGGACCTCGAGCTGCTGTCGCGGGCGCTGAAATCCTGACGCGAAAAAGACACGAGCAGTGAGGACTTGAGGGGCCCGGGTGGCCCCTCTTGCATTTGAGCCGTGAAACACTCAAAAGTCTTGTGAAAACGGGGGAAAAGGGTAGTCTGCCTCTCCCGGCGGTCCTCAGGGGAGACAGCACATGAAATTCAGCATCGAGCGCGCAGACCTGCTCAAGGCCGTCGGCCAGGCGCAGTCCGTCGTCGAGCGGCGCAACACCATCCCGATCCTCGCCAACGTGCTGATCGAGGCCGATGGGGGCGAGGTTTCCTTCCGCGCGACGGACCTCGATATCGAGGTCGTGGACCGTGTGGGTGCGCAAGTCGAGCGCGCGGGCGCGACGACGGTTTCGGCGACACTGCTGCACGAGATCGTGCGCAAGCTGCCGGATGGGGCGCTCATTACCCTGACCGCCGACAGCGCGGCGGGGCGGATGACGGTCGAGGCGGGGCGCTCGAACTTCTCGCTCGCGACATTGCCGCGCGAGGATTTTCCGGTCATGGCGTCCTCGGAATACGCCTCGAACTTCAGCGCGCCCGCGCCGGTGCTGCGGCGGCTGTTCGACAAGTCGAAATTCGCGATCTCGACCGAGGAGACGCGGTATTACCTGAATGGCGTCTACATGCATGTCTCGCATGCCGACGGCGGCAAGGTGCTGCGCTGTGTGGCCACGGACGGGCATCGCCTTGCGCGGATCGACGCGGACCTGCCGGAAGGGGCTGCCGACATGCCCGGTGTGATCGTGCCGCGCAAGACCGTGGGCGAATTGCGCAAGCTGCTTGATGATGACGACGCCAAGATCGCCGTGTCCGTGTCCGAGACCAAGGTGCGGTTCGCGACACCCGAAATCACGCTGACGTCCAAGGTGATCGACGGCACTTTCCCGGACTACACCCGCGTCATTCCGCAGGGGAACACGCGGAAGATGGAAGTGGATGCCTCGGACTTTGCGCAGGCGGTGGACCGGGTGGCGACGGTCAGCTCGGAACGCTCGCGCGCGGTCAAGATGCAGCTGGACGAGGACCGTCTGCTGCTGTCGGTCAATGCGCCCGACAGCGGTGCTGCAGAGGAAGAGCTGGTGGTTGCCTATGGCGACGACCGGCTGGAGATCGGGTTCAACGCCAAGTACCTGCTGGAAATTGCCAGCCAGGTGGACCGTGAGAACGCGGTGTTCCTGTTCAACTCTTCGGGTGATCCGACCCTGATGCGCGAAGGCAACGATATGTCGGCGGTCTATGTCGTCATGCCGATGCGTGTGTGAGGGGCGCGGACTTTTTGAAAAGTCCGGTCCGATTTCTTTGAAGAAATCGGTACTTGCCGCAAGCGTGATCCGGGGTGTCCGGAGATTTCGAAATCTCCGGATCGTTTCCTTTGAAGGAAACGGGTGCGGGTCGTGACCGGTCTTTATCTTTCGCAAATCACCCTCTCGCATTTCCGCTCGCACAAGCGCGCGGTGATCGACTGCGACGCACGGCCCGTGGTCCTCTACGGGCCGAATGGGGCGGGCAAGACCAACATCCTCGAAGCCGTTTCGCTGTTCTCCCCCGGACGCGGGCTGCGCCGGTCGAGCGCCGAGGACATGACGCGGCGGCCCGAGGCGCTGGGGTGGAAGATCACCGGCGTCCTGCATTCCCTGCACCAGGTGCATGAGCTTGAAATCTGGTCGGAAAACGGTGCGGCCCGGCAGACGCGGATCGACGGCAAGGCGGCACCACAGACCGCGCTGGGGCGGATTGCGCGGGTGCTTTGGCTGATCCCGGCGATGGACAGACTGTGGATCGAAGGGGCGGAGGGGCGGCGGCGGTTCCTCGACCGGATGACGCTGAGTTTCCTGCCCGATCACGCGGACCATGCGTTGAGCTACGAAAAGGCCATGCGTGAACGGAACAGGCTGCTGAAGGACATGGTGCGGGAACCCTCGTGGTACGCGGCACTTGAAGCGCGAATGGCGGAGAGCGGGGCAGCCATGCATGCCGGGCGCCTGGCCGCGCTGGAGGCGATCTCGGGCGCGCAGGAACAGGCGGAGACGGCGTTTCCTGCCGCCACGCTTGAATTGCTTTGTGACATGCCTGCGGAAGCGGCTGATCTGCGCGCCGCGCTCGCGGAGAACCGTCAGCGGGACCTTGCGGCGGGGCGCACGCTGATCGGACCGCACCGCGCGGACCTTTACGGTGTCTACGCGGCCAAGGGGGTTCCGGCCAAGGATTGTTCAACCGGGGAGCAGAAGGCGCTGCTGGTCTCCCTGATCCTCGCCAATGCTCGTGCTTTGGCGGATGATTTCGGCGCGCCGCCTTTGCTCTTGCTTGATGAAGTGGCCGCGCATCTCGATGCGGACCGGCAGGCGGCGCTTTATGACGAGATCTGCGCGCTGGGCGCGCAGGCCTGGATGACCGGGACCGGGCCGGAAATGTTTGCCGCGCTGGGGACGCGCGCACAGGTTCTGGAGGTGACGGAGACCGGCGGCGTTTCCGAGGTGAAGAAGGTCGCGTGAACCGCGCCCCGGCTCCACAAAATCTTGTGCCATTTGCGTGACAACCCCCTCAAAAAACACTATAAATCGGGCAAAAGAAAAAGGTTTCTCCCGCATGTCCGAGCAAGAAAAGACACCACAGGAATATGGTGCGGATTCGATCAAGGTTCTCAAAGGCTTAGAGGCAGTTCGCAAGCGTCCCGGGATGTATATCGGGGACACCGACGATGGCTCGGGTCTGCATCACATGGTCTACGAGGTCGTCGACAACGGTATCGACGAGGCGCTGGCCGGTCATGCGGACCGTGTGGAGGTCACGATCCACGAGGATAACTCCGTTTCGGTACGCGACAACGGGCGCGGCATCCCCGTAGGTATCCACGAGGAAGAGGGTGTCTCGGCGGCGGAGGTCATCATGACCCAGCTGCACGCGGGCGGTAAATTCGACAGCAATTCCTACAAGGTCTCGGGCGGTTTGCACGGGGTGGGCGTGTCAGTGGTAAACGCGCTGTCGGACTGGCTGGAGTTGCGCATCTGGCGCGAGGGTAAAGAGCATGTCGCGCGCTTTGAAGGGGGCTTTACGGTAAAGCACCTGGAGGTTGTGGGTGAGACGGAGGAGACCGGCACCGAGGTGCGGTTCCTGGCGTCCACAGCGACCTTCTCGAACGTGAATTATTCCTTCGAGACGCTGGAAAAGCGACTGCGCGAGCTTGCGTTCCTGAACTCGGGCGTGCGGATCATCCTGCGCGACGAACGGCCCGTGGAACCCCTGCAGACAGAGCTTTTCTACGAGGGCGGGGTCAAGGAATTCGTCAAGTATCTCGACCGGCACAAGAGCTCGGTCATGCCGGAGCCGATCTTTATCACCGGGGAGCGGGACGACATCGGCGTCGAGGTGGCGATGTGGTGGAACGACAGCTACCACGAGAACGTGCTGCCCTTTACCAACAACATCCCGCAGCGGGATGGCGGCACGCATATGGCGGGCTTTCGCGGGGCGCTGACGCGGACGATCAACAATTACGCGCAGTCCTCGGGGATCGCGAAGAAGGAAAAGGTGACCTTTACCGGGGACGACGCGCGCGAGGGGCTGACCTGTGTGCTGTCGGTCAAGGTGCCCGACCCGAAGTTCTCGAGCCAGACCAAGGACAAGCTGGTGTCTTCCGAGGTGCGCCCGGCGGTCGAAGGGCTGATGAACGAGAAGCTGGCCGAATGGTTCGAGGAGAACCCCAATGAGGCCAAGATCATCGTCGGCAAGATCATCGAAGCCGCACAGGCGCGGGAAGCGGCGCGCAAGGCGCGGGAACTGACGCGGCGCAAGACGGCGATGGATGTGAACTTCCTTGCCGGGAAGCTGAAGGATTGCTCGGAGAAAGACCCTTCCAAGACCGAGGTTTTCCTGGTCGAGGGTGACAGTGCCGGTGGGTCGGCCCAGACCGGCCGGGACCGGCAGACGCAGGCGATCCTGCCGCTGAAAGGGAAGATCCTGAACGTCGAGCGGGCGCGGTTCGACCGGATGCTCGGCTCTCAGGAGATCGGCAATCTCGTCATGGCGCTGGGCACCGGGATCGGGCGGGATGAGTTCGATATCTCGAAACTGCGCTACCACAAGATCGTCATCATGACGGACGCGGACGTGGACGGGGCGCATATCCGCACGCTGCTGCTCACGTTCTTCTACCGCCAGATGCCCGAGCTGATCGAGCGCGGGCACCTCTACATCGCCCAGCCGCCGCTCTACAAGGTGACGCGCGGCAAGTCCGAGGTCTACCTCAAGGACGAGGCGGCGATGGAGGAATACCTGATCGCGCAGGGGGTCGAGGGCGCGATGCTGCGGCAGGGGAACGGCGAAGAGATCACCGGGCAGGACCTTGCCCGCGTCGTGGACATGGCGCGGCAGTTGCGCCGGGTGCTGGAGGCCTTCCCGACGCATTACCCGCGCCATATCCTTGAACAGGCCGCGATTGCAGGGGCCTTCGTGCCCGGTGCGGTGGACCGCGACCTTCAGGGCGTGGCGGATAAGGTGGCGGAACGTCTGGACCTGATCGCGCGGGAGTACGAGCGCGGCTGGCAGGGGCGGATCACGCAGGACCACGGGATCAAACTGGCGCGTATCCTGCGCGGGGTGGAAGAGGTCCGCACGCTGGACGGCAAGATGCTGCGGTCGGGCGAGGCGAAGAAATCAGGTTCCTTTACGGAGCATTTGCAGGATGTCTACGACCTGCCCGCGACGCTGGTGCGCAAGGACAGGACGCAGTTGATCAACGGGCCGATGGACCTTCTGGATGCGATCCTTGAAGAAGGCGAGCGGGGCCTGTCGCTGCAGCGCTACAAGGGGCTGGGCGAGATGAACCCCGACCAGCTGTGGGAGACGACGCTGGACCCGGATGCGCGGACGCTGTTGCAGGTCAAGGTGGATGACATGGCCGAGGCGGATGACCTCTTCACCAAGCTGATGGGTGACGTGGTGGAGCCACGGCGGGAGTTCATCCAGGAGAACGCGTTGAGCGTGGAGAACCTGGATTTCTGAGTGTGGCCGGACTTTTTGAAAAGTCCGGTCCGATTTCTTTGAAGAAATCGTGTGGCGGTTAGCGCAGACCGTTGCGCGCGATGAATGTCGCGAGGTCGAGGATCAGCTGGCCCCGCGCACGGGCGATGGCATTGGCACCGCCAGCGGGATCATAGGGCACCGACAGATCGAAAAGACCCGCCCGTTCGCGGCGGCCGTTCTCGACAGCGACGAAATACTGCCCAGACGCGCGAAAAGTGCCGCTGGTCGTTGCCACGAGTTCGGCGAAACGGACCTCAAGCCGGGCATCCGGAAAGGCTTCGAACGGCCAGGGTTCGGAGGCGACGCGGCGGTCGGTCAGGCGGGCGAGATTCTGGCTGAGCTCAAGCGCGATGGCGCGTTCGGGGGAATCCGCCCAGAGCACGTCCGAGGAGCTGACCAGCGTGCCGTCGTCGGTCTGGGTGTGGATCTCATCCGCTGCTGCGTAGCTGGGCAGGGACACGTCGCGGACTTCGACCGAGGCGAAGGAGATCGGCGTCTTTTCGACAATCGCGGGCGGTGCCACGGCGAAACGCTCGGGCGATCCACAGGCGGCGAGCGCAAACGGCAGAAGGAAGATCGAGAGGCGGGCAGCAAAGGTCATGTCTATCGTCCGAGCAAGAGCGAATTGGGGTTACGTTCGATGGTCCGCGCAAGCGATGCAAGCGCATCGGCTGCCTTTTGAATATCGCGCAGGGCGGATTGCGCGGAGCGGGTCAGTTCCTCGCCCCGGTTATAGCCCTCGATGGTGCGGCCCGCCTGGTTGAAAAGCTGCGTCAGCCGTTCGACGATCTGCGGCAGGTCCTGGGACGATACGGCAATGCTGTCCGCCGCGTTGCGGGCGGAGGCAAGCGTGCGGTTGACGTTGTCGATTGCGCCGCCCTCGCGCAGTTCCTGGAGGGTGAAATTGACCTCGTCCAGCGCGCGGTTGAGCGAGCGCGGCAGGGCGACGGCATCTTCGGTGCCGACAATCTCGTCGATGGACTTCGTAAGCGCCGTAAGTTCGGCAAAAAGCTCTTCGACCGCGAGGCCGTCGGCCTTGGCCGCCACGGCCTCGATCTGGGCGACGAGTTCCGGGACGCCAGCGACCGAGGTCTCGACCGCGCTGGCGGCTTTGGCGGCACTGTCGAGGGCTCGGGACAATTCGGCCACCACGCGCTGTTCCTCAAGCTCCGCCACAAGGCCCTCGACGCGGGCAAGCGTCGCGTTCAGTGACACCGGGATATTTTGCACGTCTTCGGACGTCACCAGCCCCTGCAGATCGGCCAAAAGCTCGCGCAGGTCGGTGGGGGTGTTGCGCAGGTCCTCGCTCGAGATGAAGGCTTCGGCTGAATCGAGGAAGGTGATTGCGGAATTCAGCAGCTCTTCGATGGGCAGGTTGTTGATCCGGGTAAAGACCCCCTCGACAGTCGCAGCGGCGTCGGAGGTTTCGTTCGCGGTCGTGGGCATGATCGGCAGGCCACCGTCCGGGCTGGCAAGCTCTGCGGCGGGGGCCTCCGGCACTATAACCATCTCGACCTTGAGGCCGCCGGTCAGCAGGCTGGCCGAGGCGAGCCGTGCGCGCAGGCCCTCGGTGACGCGGCTTTGCAGGAAGCTGAGCGCCGCGGCGGCCGTCACCTCGCCCTGCAGCCCCAGACGCGCGGGCTGGATGGACAGGTTCGCGTTGAGCCGCACGCGACTATCACCGAATTGATCGACATCGACGATCCCGTTCAGGGCCGAGACCTCGCCGATTTTCAGACCGGCCAGTTCGACGGGCGCGCCGACGGCAAGGCCAGAGATATTGTCATCGAAGATCACGCTGATTTCGAGCGGATCGACCGAGGAGGCGTTGAAGAGTGAACTGCGGGCGGATTCCTTGTCAGGGAAGACCTCGAAGATCATTCCGTCCTGCACGGGGCCGCCGCCCGAGACGAAGGTGTCGAAGGTCACGCCACCCCCCACGAGCGTCGCGACCGAGGAAAAGTCGATTGCGGCACCGGCAGGGCCGATGTTCACGCTGAAGCCAGAGACATCCCAGAAGCGGGTGGACTGATTGATGAGGTGCCGGTGTTCCTCGTAGATCAGCGCCTCGACGATAGCGAAATTCCCACGCGGTGCGATGCTGGCGCGGCCCATGCGGCCGACTTCGATGCCCTTGTAGAGAATCGGGGCATTGTCGGTGAGCTGGCCGTTGGCGACGGTGCGAAAGGCAAGCTCAAGCCCCGACTGGCCGGGGCGGATCAGCGGTGCCTGAGACGCGCCCTGGAACCGCGCCATATAGGGACCCGGCTGATCGTCCCAGGAACCTTCGATGTAGACCCCGCTCAGCACCGTGCTGAGCCCGGTGATGCCCTGCGCCGATACCTCGGGCTGGACGATCCAGAAGACCGCGCTGGAATCGATGAAGGGGGCCACGTCCTTGTCCACGCGGACGCTGGCGGTCACCTTTTCAAGCCCTTCGGTAAAGCCCACCTTTTCCACGACGCCGACGGTGATGTCGCGATAGCGCAGCTCCGTCTCGCCCGATTTGATCCCGGCGCCCTGTTCGAATTCGATCACGATCAGCGGGCCACGGTCGTTGAAGCTGGACCACGCGACATAGAGCGCCGCGACGAGGGCCAGCAGGGGAATGATCCAGACAATCGACGCGCCGCTCAGAAATACCTTGCGGGCGGGCGATACCGTCACTTCTGGCAGGTCGTCACTCATGTCTTGCGCGGTCTCCCCCTGGCCTGAACGTCCCAGATCATGCGGGAGTCGAATGCCTGCGCCGAAAGCATCGTGAAGATCACCGACAGGGCAAAGAAGATCGCCGCAGGGCCGGGATTGATGGATGCCAGTGTTCTCAGTTGCACCAGCGCCGAGAGGATCGCAACCACAAAGATATCGATCATGGACCAGCGCCCGATATACTCGACAATCTCGTACATGAACTGGCGGCGGTGGTTCGAGAAATTGACCTTTTGCGTCACGCTGATGGCGAGGTAGGCGATGGCCCAGAACTTGGCCAGCGGGATCACCACAGAGGCAAAGAGGATGATGGCGGCAATGCCGTAGGCGCCGTAGTGGGCCAGCTCGACCGCGCCGCCGATGATCGTGCTTTCATCGACCTGGAACAACGTCTGCGTGCGCAGCATCGGATAGGTGTTGGCGGGGATGTAGCAGATGAAGCCGACGATCCAAAAGGCCCAGACGCGCTGCAGGCTGTGCGGGTCACGCGCGTGCAGTTTGTGGCCGCAGCGCGGGCAGCGGTTAGTCCCGGCGGGCGAGGCCTTGGTGCACCGTTTGCAGGCGACGATGCCAAGCTCGCGTGCGCTCAGGATGTCTTGGGATGTTCCAGACGATGCCATACGGACCACTTGCACATGAAACTGTCCTGCGCGATCACGAGGACGACGAGACTGCCGAACATCCAGAACGCGGGGCCAAAGCCCACGTTGGCAAGATCGGACACTTTGACGAGCGCCACGGCACAGCCGATGGCAAAGATTTCGGCCATGGACCACGGACGCAGCGCTTCGGACAGGCGGAAGGCCCAGATCGCATGGCGCGCGGCCGGTTTGTCGAGAACCAGCGGGACCAGCACGTAGAGCGTCAGCATCACCCGCAGCATCGGGATGAAGATGATCAGCCCGGCGGTGGCCAGCGACAGCAGGATCATCGGGCCACCCGAAAAGGCGAGGGCCGCGTCGAGGATCGAGACCGCGTTCTTGTTGCCTGCCGCGTCGATGGTGAGGAACGGATAGACCGCAGCGCCGATGATCAGGAACAGCACGGCGAGCGCCACGGCGATGATATGCAGCCCCGCGTTGCGGCGCGGCGCGATCAGCACCTTGTGGCAGCGCTGGCAGACCGCACGTTCGCCCTTTTCGGGCTTCTTCATGCGGTAGGCGGCATCGCATTGCGGACAGACGATCAGATCGTCCAGCACGTAATCCACGTCTCTGTCGGCGAAGTCCTTCATAGCTCGTTGATATAGGATGTTTTCGGCGGGCGACACGGCAATTCGTCCGTTTGCCCGCAATCGGGCGGATATCGTCGAAGTTGATGAATTTCGGAACACTCGGCGGGTGCAGGCGTTGGTTTATCAGAGCGTATGAACGCAAAAACAAAACAGATATGAGAGGTACAGCATGACACAGATTACCGACGCAAAAATCCTTATCCTTGCAACCAACGGTTTTGAGCAATCCGAGCTGGAGAAGCCGCTGCACGACCTGAAAGCCAAGGGCGCGACCGTCCACGTGGCGACGCCGGATGGCAATGACATCAAGGGTTGGGATACCGATGACTGGGGCAATACCGTCGCCGCTGATCTGAAGCTGGATGACGTGGATGTGGCAGGTTACGACGCGATCGTCCTGCCGGGGGGTCAGATCAACCCGGACATTCTGCGGGCGGACGACAAAGCCGTCGATCTGATCAAGACCTTTGCAAATCATGGCAAGACCATCGCCGCCATCTGCCACGCGCCGTGGCTTTTGATCGAGGCGGGTCTTATCAAGGGCCGCAAGGCGACTTCTTACGAGTCGATCTCGACCGACATGAAGAACGCCGGGGCGCTATGGGAAGACAGTGAGGTCGTGGTTGACAACGGCATCATCACGAGCCGGTCGCCCGAAGATCTGGATGCCTTCGTTGCGAAGATCGTCGAAGAGATCGAGGAAGGTGACCACGCGCGTAAAGCAGCGTAAGGCTTTCCCGTCGTAAACGACAAGCCCCCTGTTTTCAGGGGGCTTTTTTCGTGGCAGCCGCAATTTCCGCGTCTGTCAGGCCAAGCGCGCCCAGCACCTCTGCCGTGTCGGCCCCTGCTGCGGAGGGCGGCGTGACGTCATCGGGGACGGACCTGCCGAACCGTGGGGCCTTGGCCGATTGAAGCACGTCTCCGGGCGAGACGAAGGTCCCGCGCGCAGCCACATGCGGGTGTGTCTTCGCCTCCGAGAACGTGAGGACCGGGGCGACGCAAGCGTCGGTTCCGTCAAAGACGTCCGCCCAAGCGTCGCGGGGGCGGGTGGCGAAGATGCGGGCAAATTCCTCGGCCCGGGCGGGCCATGTGGCCTTGTCGTTCTGCGAGGCCACGTAGTCGGCGGGCAGGTTCAGACCGTCGAGCAGCAGCGCGTAGAACTGCGGCTCCAGCCCGCCGACGGCGATGAATTTGCCGTCCGCGCAGGTGTAACAGCGGTAGAAGGGTGCGGCCCCGTCGAGCCAGTTGTCGCCGCGCGTCTCGTGCCAGGTTCCCTGCGCCAGCATGCCGTGGATCAGGCCCATCATCGCTGGCACGCCGTCGATCATCGCGGCATCGACGACCTGCCCCTTGCCCGAAACCCCGCGTTCGATGACAGCCGAAAGGATGCCGAAGATCAGGAACATCGTGCCGCCGCCATAGTCGGCGACAAGGTTCATGGGCGGAACCGGCGGTCGGTCGGCGTCGCCCATGGCGTGCAGCGCGCCAGATAGGGCGAGGTAGGTGATGTCATGGCCTGCGACCCTGGCCAGCGGCCCGTCTTGCCCCCAGCCGGTCATGCGGGCGTAGATCAGGGTTTCAGGACAGGTCTCGGGGCCAAGCCCCAGCCGTTCCATCACGCCGGGGCGGAAGCCTTCGATCAGGACGTCGTTGGCAGCGATAAGGCGGCGCGCGGCGGCGACACCCGCTTCGGTCTTGAGGTTCAGGACGACGGATTTCTTGCCGCGCCGGTTGATGTCAATTGGGTCGGCGGGGGCCGCCCTGCGATCTACGGCGATCACTTCCGCCCCGAGATCGGCCAGCAATTGGCCTGCCAGCGGCGCGGGACCGAGGCCGGAGAATTCGACCACCTTGAGCGAGGCGAGCGGGCCTTGGCGGCTCATGCGGCACCGGGCACGAGGACCTCGCGCGCGCCTTCGACGAAATCATTGAGCGACAGCGGCCAGACGGTACCGGGCCAGCGCAGCTCCATCTCGCCTTTGCGGGGGCGGTAGACGGCGGTGTAGAGCGTGCCGAAGCCTACGCTGAAGGCGGTGGAATAGAGCGGGGGCTTGAGGAAGGCGTTGATGAACTTGTCCTCGGGGTCCTTGTGCAGGCGCAGGCGGTGCAGCAGGAAGCGTTCTCGTTCGACCGTGGCCGTAAACCGGGCGTGGCTGACCCATTCAACGTTTTCCTGGTGGTTGGTGGCCACTGCCGCATGGGTGATCAGCGTTTTGCGGTCCGGGGCCATCATCGCGGTGGCGTAGTTCCGTTTCTTGTCCAGAACGGTGACGTTGTAGCTCATGTGCGTGGGCACGCGGGCCAGCACGTCGACCGCCTCGTCCACGTTCGTGCAGGTCTGCAACACGTAGCGCAGGATCAGCGGGACGCCAAAGCCCTGCCCCACCACGCGGCGTCCGCCGAAGGTAAGCGAGATCGCGAGGCCCGCGTCGTTGACCCCGTCGACCAGCCCCCAAAGCCCATCAGAGGTTCCAAGAACCTTGCGGCCCTGCCAACTGGTATGTAGCACGAGCTGGTCAAAGGCGTTGGGGTTGTAGTCATAGTTGCGCACCATGACCGGTTCCTTGCCCGCCCAGATCGCCTGGCTACAGCCGGACAGATAGGGAGGCGGGTTGTAGAAGCTGAGGAAACGTGCGGCGTGATCGCCGCCACCCGCAAGCCTGCAAAGTTGGTCGTAGATGGGCATCAGCTCGGGCATGTGCAGCCTGAGCGCGCGGGTGCATTCCGCGTAGGTCGGGCGCGCCGTTTCGCCTTCCCTCAACCACCATTTGCGGTAGTCGGGCCAGTATTCGGCGAAAAGCCCGGACCATTTCGGTCCGGGCGTTTCTTCTTTCAGGGCGCGCCAGTACATCTGGGCCTTTCTTGAGCCGTTACAGAATCTTGAAGGCCGGGTCCGCCAAAGCGGGGCCAGCCTGCGCCGTGGGCAGCGGTTTGCCTTCCACGCCGGACTTGATCCCGTGAATCCACTTTTTCGCGCGCTCGTTCAACTGGAAACCTTTGGTCATCGAGCGACCACGAGTCACGAGGATACCGATATCGGCCCCTTCGTAGCGGTAATCGCCCGGACCGAGGATGCGCAGGAAGAAGGCTTCGTTCTCGCTCTCCACCGCGCGGCGGTGGTAGTCGAAGCGGTCAAAGACCACGCGCCCGTCCTCGAGCATCTTGTAGATGCCGGTCTGGGGCGAGGCGGTGCAGATATCGACGCTATCCTCGGTGTGCTTGATGACCATCTGGCTCCAGCCGTCGATCATTTCCGGGTCGGCCCAGCGCGCGTTCAGCTCGTCCACATCGAGCTTGAACTTCTTCTTGGAGAATTCCAGCAGGTGGAACAGGAAGAGCGGCGCATCGGCATGGGCAAAGGCCGCGTGGTTGGTCATCGAAGACGCACCGGTGATGCGCGGGTTCAGCTCGCCCAGCCAGAGATCGCCGGTTTTCTTGTCGATCAGGAAGTCGAGCTCGAAATACCCGCGATAGCCTTCCTTGCGGAGCTGTTCCCCGAATTTGAAGGTCAGATCGCGCGCCTTTTCCCGCACCTTGGGCGGGAAGGCGGTGGCGAGGATTTCGTTGCCGCACCAGCCGCCGCGGTAGGGCGTGAGTTCCTTGAAGCCCACAAGCTCGGTCATCAGCGGGCCGACGATGGTGCCTTCGCTTGTGGCGCAGGCCTCGATCGCGGAGCCGCGGCAGTCGATCCGCTTCATGATCTTGATCTCGCCCTCGCCCACGATCTCGGACTCGTGGCGGCGGAAGTCGGCCTCGTTCTTGATGAAGAAGGTTGTATGACCGGAATCGCCGAAGGCGGATTGCAGCACGAGGTCGTGGCCGAGGTTGTTCTTTTCGCAGATCTCGCGCAGGTGATCGTAGTCCTTGACCTCGGAAAGCGCGTTGGGGACGGAAGGAACACCGGCCTTGTTACCGATTCGGACGGTTTCGATCTTGTTGTCCATCGCGGTGCGCAGCTTGGCCTTGGGGAACCAGACGGTGGCACCCAGTTCCTTGGACAGACGTTCGGTTTCCTCGTCGAACATCAGGAAGACGAACTTGGGCTTGCCGCCGCGCCGCTTGATGAAGTCGATGACTTCCTTGTGCTGCAGCAGGTAGTTGTTGATGTCCTCGATGGACTGGAATTCTGCATGCGGCTGCTCTGACGGGCAGAACACGTTCGGGTGCTTGCCGTCGTAGCAGTCGATATAGCAGATGTACTTGAAATTCTTCACCCATTCATCGAGGCCCAGCAGGTTGAAGTTGGTCGCCGAGATGAAATAGATCGGGTCTTCGTTTCGGTGGAAGAACCGGCGAATTTCCGAGATGTTTTTGAGAACGGTAGCCATGTTTTTGGTCCTTTTCTTAAGCCGGTGAGTTTGAAAGATGCTTGGCGCTCACGCTGTCGAGCGCCTCTTGCGTGAATACGCGCAGGCCGAGGTCCGGCCGGTAGCCGTGAATTTCGCTCACGTCCAATGCGCGCATGAATGACAGGATTTCCTGGCTGACGACCTGTCCGGGGACAAGGATCGGGAAGCCGGGGGGATAGGGAATGATGAAGGTGGCCGAAACCACGGTTTCGCCGGCGTCCATCGCGTCCTTGAGCGATCCGTCGAGTTCGAGGTAGTCGCAGTTCTCGTCGTCATAGCTGAGGTAGTAGGCCGTACGGATATCGCCCTCGGGCGTGTCGGGTGCCTTGAAGGCTTCGTGGAAGCGGCTGAAGTCCGGCAGCGGCGGGTAGTGCTCCATCAGGTTGGCGACACGGCGCTCGAAGCTCATCCGCTCCATCCGGCTCGCGTCGTCAAGGCGCTCATCGAGCGACTTGGCGATCTCGACAAGCACCTCGATCAGGTAGGCGACGCTCGACCGTGTCGTACCGATGTTGGTCATGAAAAGCACGGTATTGCGCGAGGTCTTGTTGATCTGGATGCCGTAGCGGTCCATCAGGATATCGGTCTTGAAGGTATCGCCATCCCATCCGGTGCCGCCGACCGCGAGCGTGACGCGAGTGGGGTCGAGCACGAATTCGTCCTGCTCGTAGCAATCCCACATATCGGTCCAGCCCTGTTCGACATCGTAGTAGCTGGTCACGCCGCTTTCGCGATGCTCTTCAGGGATCATGTCGCCCGCGGTCAGCACCTTGAAGTACTTCTGCAATAGCGGATGCTCCATGATCGCGCGGCGCATGGACATGGCGGCCTCGACCTGGCGCTGGACGAATTCGAACCCTTCGAGTTCCACCTGCCTGCGCCCGATATCGAGCGAGGCGATGATCTGGTAGTTCGGCGAGGTCGAGGTATGGGTCATGTAGGCTTCGTGGAAGCTTTGTTCGACCTCGCCTTTGAAATCCTGGTCGTTCACGTGGATCATCGAGCCCTGCCGCAGGGACGTCAGGGTCTTGTGCGTGGACTGGGTGGTGTAGACGCGCACGCGGGCTTCCGGTGGCGGGATCAGGCGGGTGTTGAGAATGGTCTCCTCGTCCGCGTCTTTCAGCAGGCTTTGCTGGGCTTCGTACATCCGCTTGTGCTCGTCCGACTTGAGCTTGTCGCGCAGGCGGTTCGCCGCCTCCATCCCGGTACGCTGACGATAGGTCGGGCTGAAGCGGGCAAAGGCGAACCAAGCTTCGTCCCAGAGGAAGATCAGGTCCGGCTTGATGGCGAGGCATTCCTCCATCACCCGCTCGACGTTGTAGACAAGCCCGTCGAAGGTGCAGTTGGTCAGCAAGAGCATGCGCACCTGATCCAGCTTGCCCGCCTTCTTGAGTTCAAGAAGCTGGTGCTTGATCTCTTTCAGCGGGACAGCGCCGTACATCGAGTATTTGTTGAGCGGATAGCTGTCGAGATAGCAGACCTGCGCCCCCGCCAGCACCATGCCGTAGTGGTGCGACTTGTGACAGTCGCGGTCCACCAGCACGATGTCGCCGGGCTTGATCAGCGCCTGCACCACGATCTTGTTACAGGTCGAGGTGCCGTTGGTGGCAAAGAAGGTCTGTTTCGACCCGAAGGCGCGGGCGGCCAGTTCCTGCGCTTCCTTGATGGGGCCGTGCGGCTCCAGCAGGGAGTCGAGACCGCCTGACGTCGCCGAGGTTTCAGCAAGAAAGATGTTGGGACCATAGAAGGCACCCATGTCCTGGATCCAGTGCGACCGGGTGATCGACTTGCCCCGGCTGATGGGCATGGCGTGGAAAACGCCCGTGGGTTGCTTGGAATATTCCACCAAGGCGGTGAAAAAGGGCGATTTGTACCGCGCCTGCACGCCCCGCAAGATGTTCAGGTGCAGTTCCATGAAGTCTTCCTGATTGTAGAAGACCCTCCGGCAAATCCCCAGGTCGAGGCCCGCGATATCCTCGACCGACCGCTCGGTGACAAGGTAGGCATCGAGTTCGGGGCGTACCTTGGCGACCATCCGGCAAAGTTCGGGCCCGTAAAGCTCGGGCTCAAGCGCGTCGATTTCCTCGCGGCCGCCCGCGCGGGCGAGATACCGCGCGAGAAGCGCCTGATCCATCTTGGATTTCAGGGTCAGGCCGGGGCGTACGACGATGGCCTGGATATTGTGGTTAAAGAGCACGGCGACGAGCGCGTCTTCGAGGCTTTTGACGACCACGGCCTCGTAGATGAACTGATCTTCCGTGCGGCGCATCCGTGTCACGTTGGATTTCAGCCAGCGTTCCTGCTGTTCGTTCACGTCGTCTACTATGAGCACTTCGAAATAGGGCTTGGCCAGCGCGCGCGCCTCGGGCGGCAGCATCGCCTCGTCGTCTTCCTCGTGATCGGCGGTGTCGCGATCAAGCGGGATATGGCGGCGGCGATAGGCGCCGGTGGTCAGCGCGCGGGTGACGCGGTTCACGGCAAAGGCGAGGTCCTCGTAATTCCCGTGCTCGTACTGGCGGCGCACGTGATCGAAGGCCGCCATGCCCGGAAAGGCCCAATAGGGTTCGATCATGGCGAGCGAGCTGAACAGCTCGTCGATCTTCTTCGTCAGGTCCTTCTTGGGCTTGGCCTTGGGATCGCGGGTGAGCGCGGCCGAGCACTCCCGAAGGGCGCTCCAGCGATCAGAACGCAGTTGAATGGCTGACGAATACTCGGTCATCGAATGCATAGTCACTTCTCCGTTGCGCGGAAAAGTACCCTGCATTCCAGCCCGGCGCGCGGGAACGCGCCGGGAGATTTACAGGGGACTTACCCGCTGGATGTTTCTTCTGTGCCCGTCAGAACACCGGGTTTGACAGGCGGATTTGGCATCGCCGCTGAGGGCGCTGCCGGGGTTTCGGCATCCGCCGGCATGTTCGCACTGCCGGCGGACGGGTTCGGAAGCGGTTCGGGCGGGAAACCAGCGGTGTGATGCGAAAAGCTCGGCATCATGTCGTGTCCCTTGTAGGCCGGTGCATCCGGCACGCGCTGGGCGGGCACGTCCACGTGCAGCCCCGCACGACTTCCCTGTTGCGGTATTTCGAGCGGACCCAACGTCTTGAGATAGGCATCCGTTCCGCTGTTGCGGTCGTAAACCGAGAAATCGGTTGAGCGGTCGCGGAAGGATTTGAGCACCTGTCCGAGGCCTTTCATGCCCATCTCGCGCTGACGGCGGACCATGTCGAGGTCGATCTCGATGGGGAACATGTCCTCTTGTCCCGCCGACTGGTGCAGCACCATCGACGTCGGATCGACCACGCAGGACCGGCCGACACCGCCCGCGCCAAGGCCGTTGACGTCGAAAATGTAGCACTGGAACTGTGCTGCCGTCGCCCGCGCGATGGCAAGCTCCGCGTCGCGGTCGGTGGTGCCGGTAAGCACCGGGTGCAGCAGCACTTCGACGCCCTGCGACGTCAGTTGCCGCGTGGTTTCGGGGAACCACATGTCATAACAGATCGACAGGCCGAAACGGCCCACGTCGGGCACGTCGAAGACGCAGAAATCCGTGCCTGCCGCGATCCCCGTCTCGTAGGGCCGGAAGGGGA
Organism: Sulfitobacter sediminis; assembly: GCF_040811725.1. NCBI lineage: Bacteria > Pseudomonadati > Pseudomonadota > Alphaproteobacteria > Rhodobacterales > Roseobacteraceae > Sulfitobacter > Sulfitobacter sediminis. The sequence continues at coordinate 50,283 of NZ_JBFNXX010000001.1, read as the reverse complement.
ACATCTTAGCGTAGCGCCGGATCACCTCGCCTTCTGGGTTGATGACCAGCGAGGTGTTATAGACGCGTCCGTCCTCGGGGTTCTTGAGGAACATCGAGCCGGGCACCAGCCAGACGCGGTGCTTTCGCGCGGCTTCCTGGAATTGCTCGATCGTGTCGTTCTGCGGTGGCAGCGCGAATTTGTCCAAGGGACCGAAGGGTGCCAGTTCCGAGAACAGCACCATCTGCGTCCAGGGGAATCGCGCCATCAGGATGTCCAGCCGGTGGATCATGCCATCGACGTTGGAATGCAGGGCGTTGACGTACATTTGTACGCCTGCAATCGCGAAGGGGGTCATATCATATCACTCCGTGAAGCACGGCGCGTGGCGAAGATCGCCATGGGAGGAGGAGCGCCGAATTGCCCCGCTCTTACGCCCATCCGGGCGCAAGGGGAACAGGTGAACGCACACCTCGTTAAGAGCGCCCCGCAAGGCTGATATGACCGTTGCGCAAAGATGACAGTTACGCCGCAGCCTGCTGGCGCGCACCCCGTGACGCGCGCCCGCGTTGCATGAAGATGATCAGCGCCAGAAGAACCAGCGCAGGAATGAACATCAGGTACTTCGAGGGCTGCGGTTCCGGCTTGAGCACGCGCAGGATTTCCTGATCCCAATCGAGCCCCGCCTTCTGGGCGGCGGAATCGAAGACCACGTCATCGACAATCATCTTGTCGCCGTCCTGGCGGAAGGCCAGGCCAGCATTCTCAAGCTTTTCCTCGCCGGTCGCGCCTTCGGGCAGCGTCAGGAGTGCCACGAACTCGATCGGATCGCCAAGATCGTTGATACCGGCGATGCGCAGGCGCAGGTATTCACCCGCCGGCGTGTCGTTCGCCGCCTGCTGGATCTCGGTCGGGGCCACCTCGTCATAGGGGGGCGAGATCATGTCCATCCAGAAACCCGGACGGAACAGGGTAAAGGCGATCAGCAAGAGCGCGATCGTCTCGTAAAAGCGGTTCTTGGCAAAGAACCAGCCCTGCGTCGCCGCCGCAAAGAGCAGCATCGCGATGGTCGCCACGATGAAGACGAATATCCCCTGCCCCCATCCGACACCGATCAACAGAAGTTCGGTGTTGAAGATGAAGAGGAAGGGCAGTGCCGCCGTCCGGAGCGAATAGAAGAAGGCCACGACACCTGTCTTGATCGGATCGCCGCCCGACACGGCCGCCGCCGCGAAGGACGCAAGGCCAACGGGCGGTGTCACGTCGGCCATGATGCCGAAGTAGAAGACGAAAAGGTGCACGGCGATCAGCGGCACGATCAGGCCGTTCTGCTGGCCCAGCGTGACGATGACAGGGGCAAGCAGGGCCGAGACCACGATGTAGTTGGCCGTGGTGGGCAGGCCCATGCCGAGGATCAGCGACAGAACCGCCGTCAGCGCGAGAATGGCAAGGATATTGCCGCCCGAGAGCACCTCGACCACGTCCGCGAGGGCCGAGCCGACGCCCGTCTGGCTGACCGCGCCCACGATGATACCGGCGGTCGCCGTGGCGATACCGATACCGATCATGTTGCGCGCACCTGTGACCAGACCGTCGATCAGGTCCAAAAAGCCGTCCCTGATGTCCGAGGCAAGTTTGCTCTCGCCGCGGAAGATCGCCATCAGCGGGCGCTGGGTCAGCAGGATGAAGATCATGTAGGCCGCCGCCCAGAAGGCCGAGAGACCCGGCGACAGGCGGTCGACCATCAGCGCCCAGACCAGCACGACCACCGGCAGGATGAAATGCAGACCGGACCGGACCGTGGGGCCGGGCAGCGGAAGCGTGGTCACCGGGCTGTTGGGATCGTCAAGCTTCAGCGGTGCCTCGCGCGATGCGACATAGAGCAAGGCGACATAGACCAGGGTGAGGAAGACGAAGATGATGTAGCCTGCGGTCTCGGGGAAGGCGGGCCGGATCCAGCCCATCAGGTAATAGACCGCGAAACTAAGCGCGCAGATTGCCGCGATGGTAAATGCGACGGAGATGAGCCAGGCCACCCAGGGCTTGGGCTCGACCGCGCGCGGCAGGCCTTCCATGCCGGCCTTCAATGCCTCGAGGTGCACGATGTAGACGAGCGCGATGTAAGAGATCACGGCAGGCAGGAAGGCGTGCTTGACCACGTCGAAATAGGGAATGCCGACGTATTCCACCATGAGGAAGGCCGCGGCCCCCATAACCGGCGGCATGATCTGGCCGTTGACGGACGAGGCCACCTCGACCGCGCCCGCTTTTTCGGAATTGAAGCCCACTTTCTTCATCAGCGGAATGGTGAAGGTCCCCGTCGTCACAACGTTCGCGATGGAGGAACCCGAGATCAGGCCCGTCATTGCCGAGGACACGACGGCCGCCTTGGCCGGGCCGCCCTTCATGTGGCCCATCAGCGAAAATGCCACCTGGATGAAGTAGTTACCGGCACCCGCCCGGTCGAGAAGAGAGCCGAAGAGCACGAAGAGAAACACGAAGGAGGTCGAGACGCCCAGCGCGATGCCAAAGACACCTTCGGTGGTGATCCACTGGTGGTTCACGATCTCGGACAGGCTGTTGCCCTTGTGCGCGATGATGCCCGGCATATTGGGGCCGAGGACGGTGTAGAGCAGGAAGACCGAGGCCACGATCATCAGCGCTGGGCCAAGCGCGCGGCGCGTTGCTTCGAGCAGGATCATCATGCCGATCACAGCGACCACGTAGTCCTGCATGATCGGCGCGCCGACGCGGCTGGCGATGTCCCGGTAGAACAGGAAAAGATAGAGCGCCGCACCGGCTCCGGCGACGGCCAGAGCCCATTCCCAGATTGGCACACGATCCTTGGGCGAGCCGAGGATCACGGTTGCGGCAACGGCGATGGCGGGGATCGGGATCCACCATGTCGCGATATTGTCCTTGGCCGCGACCATGAAGAGCGCGGCGAGCGCGAGGGGCACGATGATGCCCAGCGCCAGCTGGAAAGTCGTGCGCGCGGCGGGGAACATCATGATGCCGAGGAAGACGGCAAAGCCCAAGTGGATAGAACGGGCAAGCGTGTCGTTGAAAAGGCCGATGGGTGAAGCGATGTAGAGTTGGAAGAGGGACCAGCCGAGTGCGACAAGCATCAGCAGAAGGCCCACGCCCCCGCCTACGGACCTGCCACCGGTATCTGAAGATGCGACCAGTTCGTCGAGTTCTGCCTGGCTGAGACCACCGTGCCCGGCGGCTTCTGCCTCAACGGCGGCGGCTTGCTGTTGCTCTTTCTCTGTCATGACTGTCCCCCTGTCAGCCCCGATTTTCCGGGTGCTTGATCGTTTGGGCGAAGTGCCCTGCGACGGCGGTCAAACGACCGCCGCCACGTTTGTTTTCAAGAGGTTGGCTTACATCCAGCCGCGTTCCTTGTAGTACTTTTCGGCACCCGGATGCAGGGGCGCGGAGAGGCCGCCCGAGATCATTTCCTCTTCGGTCAGGTTCTCGAAGGCGGGGTGCAACCGCTTGAAGCGGTCGAAGTTGTCAAAGACCGCCTTGACCACCTGATAGACGACTTCTTCGTCAACGTCTGCGGAGGTGACGAAGGTCGCCTTCACACCGAAGGTGTTCACGTCGCTGTCAGTGCCCTTGTACATGCCGCCCGGCACTGTGGCTGCAGCATAGTAGGGGTTGTTGTCGATCAGACCCTGGATTTCCGGACCTTCCACCGGCACCAGCTTGGCGTCGATGGTGCTGACCGCTTCCTGGATGGACCCGTTGGGGTGACCCACGGTGTAGATGATCGCGTCGACCTTGTTATCGCCAAGTGCGGCCGCCTGCTCGGCGGGCTTCAGCTCCGAGGCGAGCGCGAAGTCATCCAGCGTCCAGCCCTTGGCGTTCATCACGACTTCCATGGTGGCGCGCTGGCCGGAACCGGGGTTGCCGATGTTGACACGCTTGCCCTTCAGGTCGTCGAAGGTGTTGATGCCGCTGTCGGCGCGGGCGATCACGTTGAAGGGTTCGCCGTGCACCGAGAACACCGCGCGCAGCTTGTCGAACTTGTCACCCTCGAACTGCGAGGAGCCATTGTAGGCATGGAACTGCCAGTCGGACTGGGCCACGCCCATGTCCATGTCACCGGCCTTGATCGCGTTGATGTTCGCGATGGAACCACCGGTCGAGGGCGCGGTGCACTTGAGCCCGTGATCGGCGGAACCGCGGTTCACAAGTCGGCAGATCGACTGACCGACAACGAAGTACACGCCGGTTTGACCGCCTGTACCGATGGTAATGAATTTTTCCTGTGCCGTCGCTGCCGAACCGGCAGCCATCGCCCCGGCAAGAGCAAGCATTCTGAACATTTTCATACTGTCTGTTCTCCCTTTTTATTTTTCCGCGCCCAAATGATCAGAAGGCACGCATTATGTGAGACGATCATCCGCCCATTCTCCGGTCCTTGGGATCGGATCAGGGGCGCGATTCCTGTCTCTGCCCCCGCGAAATTACGGCACCGTCATGGGCCCACGCGGGAATCTGGGAATCATGCTAGGCAGGTTTCCCTTACTCTACAAGCAAGCTTTTCCCATACGGACCGATGAATATTATCTTATTGATCTGATTAGTGGATTTCGTCCTCCAATGCGTCGCTCTCAAAAAACCCTTCAGTAAGGTTTTTCTTGCTTGATCGCGCAAAAGCTTGCGAAAGTCCGGTATCTCGGCAGAGTTGACCGGGCAAAAACACAGGCAGAAGAACAGGGGACACCATGCCTAGATTGGGAGAGATGACCAGATTCGCGACATTCGCCGGGGTGACGGTGCTGTCATTGGTGTCATTTGTGCTGACACTCGCATGGTCATGGTGGTTTGCCCTCCCCTTTGCGCTGTTCGCGGTGCTGACCATCATGGGCGTCTACGACGTCACGCAGACATCGCATTCGATCCTGCGAAACTACCCGGTTCTTGGCCACATGCGGTTTTTCTTCGAAGGCATCCGGCCTGAAATCCGCCAGTACCTGATCGAATCCGATCAGGACGAGGAGCCGTTCAGCCGCGATGACAGGAGCCTTGTTTACCAGCGCGCAAAGGGTCAGGAGGACGCGCGGCCGTTCGGCACGCGCCAGCGCGTCTATGACGCGGGGTATTCCTGGGTCACGCATTCCGTGCAGCCGGTGCATATCGAGGATTTCGATTTCCGCACGACGGTCGGGGGACCGCAATGCAGCAAGCCCTATTCGGCCTCTCTCTACAACATCTCCGCGATGAGCTTCGGCTCGCTTTCGGCAAATGCCATCCAGGCGTTGAACACCGGGGCGCGCAAGGGCGGGTTTGCCCATGACACCGGCGAAGGATCGGTGAGCCGCTATCACAAGGCCGGCGGCGGCGACCTGATCTATCAGCTTGCGTCGGGCTATTTCGGGAGCCGCGCGCCGGATGGGTCCTTCGATCCGGAAAAATTCCGCGAGACCGCGTCGCTGGACCAGATCAAGATGATCGAGCTGAAGCTGAGCCAGGGGGCCAAGCCCGGTCATGGCGGCCTGCTGCCTGCTTCGAAAATCTCGCCCGAAATTGCAGAGGCACGGGGGGTTCCGATGGGCAAGGACTGCGTGTCTCCCGCCGCGCATTCGGCCTTCTCCACGCCGATCGAGGTGATGGAGTTCCTTGGCAAGCTGCGTGAGCTGTCGGGCGGCAAGCCTGTGGGCTTCAAGCTGTGCATCGGGCACCGGCGTGAATTCATGTGCATGGTAAAGGCGATGATTGAAACCGGGATCACGCCGGATTTCATCGTCGTTGACGGGACCGAGGGCGGTACGGGTGCGGCACCGGTGGAGTTTTCGAACCACGTCGGCATGCCGATGATCGAGGGGCTGACATTTGTCCACAACACCCTGCGCGGTGCCAACCTGCGCGATCACGTCAAGATCGGCGCGGCGGGCAAGATCGTGTCAGCCTTTGATATCGCGCGGGCCCTGGCGCTGGGCGCGGACTGGTGCAATTCGGCGCGCGGTTTCATGTTCGCGGTGGGCTGTATCCAGGCGCAGGCCTGCCACACCAATCACTGTCCGGTAGGCGTGGCCACGCAGGACAAGATCCGGATGCGCGCGCTGGATGTGACGCAGAAGAGCGAAAGGGTCGCGCGGTTCCACCGCAATACGATGGAGGCGCTGGGCGAGATGACGGGCGCCGCCGGTCTTCATCATCCGAGCGATTTCCTGCCCTACCACCTGATGCTGCGCCAGGGCGACCAGAGCATGGCGGAGGGCAGTGACGTCTATGCCTATCTGCCGGAGGGCTTTCTGCTGGATGACGGGGCGGAGGATTATCACGGCCACAAATCGCGCTGGGGACGGGCCCGGGCGGAGACCTTTGCGCGGGCGGGCTGAACGCCCATCACGTTTCAAAAAATACAAAAGGCGCGCGGAAATCCGCGCGCCTTTCGTTTCTCCGTTACCGATCAGGCTTCGGCGACTGCCGCCTGAACCGCCGCTTCGAGGATCGCAAGGCCTTCTTCGACCACCGCGTCAGAGGCCGTCAGCGGTACCATGATCCGCAGCGCGTTGCCGTGCATGCCACAGCTGAGCAGCAGCAGACCGCGCTTGAGCGCATGGGCGATCACCCGCTTGGTGAAATCGGCGTCGGGCTTGGCGGTCTCGAAATCGGTCACGAATTCGACGGCCACCATGGCACCCAGGCCACGGATGTCCCAGAAGCGGTAGGGGGCAGAGCGTGCACCGATCTCGGCCAGGCGCGCCTTGAGCGTCTCGCCCATGGCGGTGGACCGGGCCAGCAGGCCTTCCTTCTCGATGGCGTCGATGGCTGCCAGCGCTGCGGCGCAAGCAACCGGGTTGCCACCGTAGGTTCCGCCCAAACCGCCGGGGTCCATCGCGTCCATGATGTCGGCGCGGCCGATCACGCCGGCCAGCGGATAGCCACCCGCCATGGATTTCGCCACGGTGATCAGGTCCGGCACCACGCCGGAATGTTCGATGGCGAACCAGGTGCCGGTCCGGCCAAAGCCTGCCTGCACCTCGTCTGCGATCAGCAGGATGCCATGTTCGTCGCAGATGGCGCGCAGTTGCTGCATCATCTCGAAGGGCACCGGGGTATAGCCGCCTTCGCCAAGCACCGGCTCGACGATGATACAGGCGACACGGCTGGGCTGCGCGTCGGTCAGGAACAGGTTCTTGAGCCCGGTGATCGCATCCTCGACGGTGATGCCGTCACGCACCGACGGGAAGGGCGCGCGGAACACGTCCGCCGGGAAGGGGCCCACGTCCTTTTTGTATGGGCTGATCTTGCCGGTCATGCCCAGCGTCAGCAGGGTGCGGCCATGGTAGCCGCCGGTGAAGGCGATCACACCCGGACGACCGGTGGCCGCGCGTGCGATTTTCACAGCGTTCTCGACGGCTTCGGCACCCGTGGTGACCAGCAGCGTCTTCTTGGGCGCGTCGCCCGGCGCGAGTGCGTTTAGACGCTCGGCCAGTGCGATGTAGGGCTCATAGGGAACGACCTGGAAAGAGGTGTGCGTGAACTGGTCTTCCTGCGCCTTCGCGGCCTCGATCACCTTGGGGTGACGATGGCCCGTGTTCAGCACCGCGATGCCACCGCAGAAGTCGATGTAGCGGTTGCCTTCTACGTCCCACAGCTCGGCGTTCTCGGCGTATTTGGCGTAGATCGGCGCGGCAGAGGCGACGCCGCGCGGCACGGCTGCATCACGGCGGGCGATCAGCTGGGCGTTGGTCACATCGGCTGCTGCGACAGCCTTCGACACGATGTCATCAACCACGGCCTTGGTTTCGGCTACCGGCGCCTTTCTCTTGGGGGCGGCCTTGCGGCGGGTCTTCTTCACGGTGCTGGACATTTCTCGAATCCTTTGATGAAAACGCTGGTCTTGCGTTTAAAAAATCCTATCCTCGTGTTTAATATTCTTGTCAATCGCTGTTTTCTGGTCAAATGATTTTTTTAGGGGACCGCGCCAAATTTCGCCTGTGACAAGCGATTCGCGGCGCGTTAACAAGGCGTTGTGGATATTTGGCAGGGATTGCTGCATTGGACATCGGACATAAGCTCAAGACAATCCGGAAGCAGCGCGGCCTGTCCCAGCGCGAGCTGGCCACCCGCGCGGGTCTGACGAACGGCACGATCTCTCTTATCGAGCAGAATCGCACCAGCCCTTCGGTTGCCTCGCTCAAGAGCCTTCTGGATGCGATCCCCATCAGCATGGCGGAGTTCTTTTCCACGATCGAGGAAGCGGATACGCCAAAGGTCTTTTACAGGGCCAACGAATTTACCGAGATCGCGCCGGACAGCGACGGGAAGCTCTCGCTGCGGATGCTGGGCGACGCCCAGAACCACGCGCTTCAGGTTCTGCACGAAACCTATCCGCCCGGTGGCGATACCGGACCAGAAGAGATATCGCACGAGGGCGAGGAGGCCGGGATCGTGGTGCGCGGCAGCATCGAGGTTACGGTCGATGGCCATTCCGCCATTCTCAAACCCGGTGACGGCTATCTGTTTGACAGCCGCCTGCCGCATCGGTTCCGCAATATCGGAGACGAAGTCTGCGAGATCGTGAGCGCCTGCACTCCGCCCAGTTTCTAACAGAAGACCCCGCAGCGAACTGCGGGGCCTCTTTCTGGTGATCTTCGTGGACTTAGCGGTCCGATTTTGATGCGCGATCGCTGTTCGATCGCTGAGATGTGCCGTTGCTCCTTTCGGAAACCTGTCTTCGGCCATTCGAGGTCAGAGTAACGATGATGATCGCCACCAAAACCAGACTTGCCAAGCCACCGAGGAAAATATCGATGTTCATGGTCAGTCCTTTCTGAGCTTCGTCTTGTGTTCCCAACGACACGGCGCGCGGACGGGTTCCAAGGACCAGGATATTTTTCTGCAGCGCGGCTACGACGATCAATAGTCGTAGACCGGTTTCTCTTCCTGCGGCACTGGAAACGAAATCTCGATGGTGTAGCGACCTTCAGCCTCGATGACGTTGATCTGACCGTTCAATTGCCGCGCAAATGCGTGGATCAAACGGGAGCCGAGGCCAGTGCCCTCCTCGTTGGGCGTGCCGCCGGTGGTGTTGCTGACGGTCAGCTTGGCCTGCTCGGGCCCTTCCTGTTCCAGGGTGACGGAAATTTCCCCTCCCTCAGCGGTGTGCTGGGCCACGTATTTCAAGGCGTTTGTCACCGCCTCGGAAACCAGCAGGGTAAGTGGCGCGGCATCGTCAGCTTCCAGGCTTACCGGGGCATAGTTCTGGTCGACCCTCACGTTCGAACCGGGGGCAAGGCCCACGGACAAAAGCTGATTGACGATTTCGTGCAGCAGCGCGGCCGCATCCACGCGCACGAGATTGTCGTTCTGGTAGAGATTCTTGTGCACCGTGGCGAGGCTGAGAATACGTTCCTGCAGGCGGCGCAGAACCAGCCGGGCGTTCTCGGTCTTGGCCTGACGAATCTGCATGTTCATGATCGATGAGATCAGTTGCAGGTTGTTCTTGACCCGGTGGTGAACCTCCTTGAGCAGGATGTTCTTCTCGCGCAGGCTGTCTTCGAGGATCGCCTCGTCGCGCAGAATGCTTTCGCCCATGCTGATAAAGGCGGCTTCCATCTCTACCAGTTCGGTGGGCACGCCGGCGCCCAGGGTTTCGCGCGGGAGGTTCCGGTTCAGCGCGAACCGCCGCATCTGGCGCACGAGTTTGCGGATGTGCCGGATCGCCAGCCGGTTGAGCGCCCAGAATGCCACAATGAGGCTTGCCGCCCACATGACGATGGGCACAAGCGCACCGAGGCGCGTGACGATCGAGGGATTCAGGAAGGGCGTGTCGATGGGCCATACGCTCACGGCAAAAACCGCGTTCTTCACAATCGGCGTTACGGCGTAGACGCGCGTCAAGCCGTCGACGTTTTCGGCCTCGAAAACGGCGGACTCGCGGTCGGTGAACACCGCGAGGGAAACATTCAGCGGTAATTCGCCGGCAACGGCTTGCCGCCCCTTCTCTGCCGTCAGGATTTCGCCCTTCTGGTTGAAGGTCATCAGGGCGATGGGCCGTCTGGCAATGGCCGGCTCCTTGATCGTCGCGAAGGATTCCATGGGAATGGAGATGGTGACGGCACCGACAACCTCAGCCCGTTCGAAGAGCGGCGTTGCCACGACCGTCACAGGTTCGTTGGTCACCGCGCCCACCGTAATCGAACGCGCCAGGCGGGTGGGGGGCGAAAGCACCTCGATCAGGCCCGGGTCTTCTGAAAAGTCAAAGGAGCCCTCGGCAGAGGAGCAATGCATCATTCCGTCCAGCTGAATGAAACCGACAAGGCTGTAGAAGGGATTTGCCGTCTGATAGTCGCGGAGAAATTCCGAGCATTCGCTCAGGTCATGCCGGTGCAGGCGGACGACCGATCCGATCGCTTCGGCGGCACCGAAAGCCTCCTGGATGATCTGGCCCTCCGCCGTCGCCGCCTGTTCTGTGATGGCGACCAGGGAAAGTTCGGCGTTGACGCGGTTCTGCTCGGCGATTTGCTGCGTCTGGCTGATCGCGATCAGGCCGATGGGCAAAAGTGCAAGCGAGAGGAAAAAGAGGACACGAAAGGCCAGTCCCCTCAAGAGGTCTCCGTTGAAGAAACCGGACGTCATTTCTAGAAGCTGGAAACCTTGGATGCCGACAAGACCGACATCGTGGCGTCGTCCGTCATTTCCATTGCTTCATTCTCATTCATGCCCAATATCTCGGCAAGCTGCGCGCGCGCCCGGTTTGTCCGGCTTTTGATGGTCCCGATGGCCACACCGCACATCTCTGCCGCTTCTTCATAGGAAAAGCCCGATGCGCCGACAAGCAGAAGCGCCTCGCGCTGCTCGTCCTTGAGTTGCATCAGGGCACGGCGAAAATCGGCAAGCTGCATGTGACCGTCGTGGGCCGGCTTCTCTGCCAGGCTCTCGGTAAAGACACCGTCGACGTCGGCGACCTCTCGCTTGGCCTTGCGGCGGTTTGAATAATAGGTGTTGCGCAGGATCGTGAAGAGCCAGGCACGCATGTTCGTGCCCACCTCGAACTTGTCGATGTTGGTCCAGGCCTTGACCAGTGTGTCTTGCACCATGTCATCGGCAATCGCCCCGTTGCGCGTCAGGCTGATCGCAAAGGCCCGCATCGCGGGCAGATGTTCGACCAGTTCGTCGCGTGGATCGGCAGTACTCATTTCGAAGAGCCTTGGCCGCTGTCCTGCTCCTTAAGCTGGGACAGCAGGGTCTTGAAGCGGTCTGGAATACCTTCTTCGAGCGTCTGTTCGAAAACCTTCTTGAGATTTTCGTCAATCGCCCTTTCACGATCATCTTTTTTCGGCGTATTCACAAGTCTGACCTCTGATTTTGCACAGGCGTGCACAGAATATTTCACTCGGATCGGAACCAAACGCGGCGTGCGGGCGTTTGGTTCCCAGAAAGTTCAAAAAAAGGACCGCGTTGATGAGTGACACATCGCAAGTACAATCCGTAAGCGACCAACTTGGAGCCAATATTCCCTATCTCCGTCGGTTCTCCCGCGCGATGACGGGCAGTCAGCAAAGCGGCGACACCTTTGCGGCCGCTGCACTGGAAGCCATCCTCGCCGATCGCTCTATTCTTGATGGACATGATGTGAAGGTCGGTCTTTTTAAGGTTCTTTACGGTATCTGGGCCAGTGCCGGTGCACCGATCGAAGACGGCGAGACGGGCGCACGCGCCAAGGCGCAACGGCGCCTTGCCAGCCTGACCAACAACAGCCGCGAGGCGCTGCTGCTGCACACCATCGAGGGGTTTTCGTTCTCGGAGGTCGCCAAGATCATCGGCGTCGATCAGGCTGAGGCGGAGGAGCTGACCAGCATCGCGCGCCGCGAGATGGCGGATAGCGCGTCCGGATCGGTCATGATCATCGAGGATGAAGCCATCATCGCAATGGATATCGAATCCATCGTAGCCGACATGGGACACCGGATCACCGGCATCGCCCGCACCCGCGACGAGGCCATCGCGCTGGCCCGCGCAGACACGCCCGACCTGATCCTGGCCGATATCCAGCTTGCCGATAATTCCTCGGGGATCGACGCGGTCAATGATATCCTGCAGGAGCTTGGCATGCGCCCAGTGATCTTCATCACCGCCTTCCCAGAGCGGCTCCTGACCGGGGACAAGCCAGAGCCGGCCTTCCTGATTTCCAAGCCATACTCGGTCGATCAGGTAGAATCTTCGGTTTCGCAGGCGATGTTCTTTTCTTCGACCGAAACGCTGAACGCCTGACATCGTTCTTGCGACGAAAAAAAGCCCCGGCCCGGTGCCGGGTTTTTTTTTGTGGAACCAACTCCTTCGCCTTGCGTTGCTGATTCAACTGAATGCAAAGCCAGGAGGATGACAAAATGGCAAGCACTGCCAAATCCACAGCGAAGAATGGTCGCGCGACCGACACGGATATTTCCATTGAGGACCTGTCGGCACAGATCGACATCCTGAAGGCCGATATCGCCAGTCTGACGGACGCGCTGGGCACTTACACCAAGGCCAAAGGCGCCGAAGCAAGCGAATACGCGAAGACCAAGGCGCGCGAGACAGCGCGGGCCGGTCGTGAGAAGGCGGTCGAGGCCCAGTTGCACGCCGAAGACTTCGTGCGCAACCAGCCGGCGACGGCGCTTGGTATCGCCGCTGGCGTGGGCTTTCTTGTCGGAATGTTCACGGCTCGCCGGTAAGATGTTCGACCGGTTCATTGATCGGGCACAGGATGCAGCCGCCCGGACCGCGCGCAAGGCCGCGCTCGGTCTGGGCGCCGTGCTCTGCCTGACAGTCGGGATCGCGTTTCTGACGGTAGCGGCTTGGTTGTTCATTACTTCGGTGACCACGGCGCTGAATGCCGCGCTGATCATCGGCGGAGCCTATTCGGGCGTAGGCCTGATCCTGATCGGGGTGATGTCGGCGAAAGGGTCCGCCGAACCAGAAGGTCGGAGCAATGCAAGTCAGACGGCGGCCGAAGACGATATCGGGCCGAAGATCGTCGAAGCCTTCATGACCGGCCTTCGGGCGGGTCAAAAAGCACGGTCCTGACCGCGGCGATCAGAGTCGCGCTGCTGAACGGGCGCTGAAGATAGGCCTGATTGTCAGGCGCCGGGATCAACAGATCGGAATGGTCCACGATGAACACCGTTCTGGATTTGTCGAAGGGATCAGGAAGGGCTGGCAGTGTTTCCTGCTCATTTGTCGAGACGATGAGCACGGTATCTGCGGAGGGACGGGTACGATGGCCGTCGAGTTCCTCAACCGATTCAAGCATGACAACGTCCTCCGACGGAAATTCCTCCGCCAGAGCCTCACTGATGTCTGCACGAACGAAGGGATCCCCCTCGACGACGATGAACGGCATTCTGGTACTCACCCTTTCTGAACCTGCAAGCTAGCCTCGCTGCGAAGCAGCCGCATTAAACTGTGACATACCCAAGGACAGAAATTAATGACGACGAAATGCAAGAACTGCCCCCTCCATGGCAAGAACCTGTTCAAGACCATGACCAGCGAGGAGCTGGCTGCCATGCAGCGTTTCAAGGTGGGTGAATTGACGGTTGACGCAGGCACCCCGATCCTCATGGAGGGGTCGAATGCCCCCCAGCTTTACACGGTGCTTTCCGGCATGGGGATCAGGGATTTGGCCCTGGAGAACGGCGAGCGGCAGGTGATCAACTTTGTCTTTCCGGGCGATTTTATCGGGCTTCAAGCGGGCGTTCTGGGCGAGATGTCTCATTCGGTTGAGGCCCGCACGCGCATGCGGCTCTGCGTGTTCGACCGTTCGGAGTTCATGGGTTTTTTCAAGACTAATCCGTCACGCGGCTATGATGTGACCTGGCTCGCGGCGGTGGAAGAGCATTTTCTGGGCGAGGCGCTCTCAAGTATCGGACGGCGCAACGCGATGCAGTCGATTGCCTGGGCGCTGGTGCGTGTGTTCATGCGCGGCGACGCGCTTGGCCTTGTGTCCAACGGCGAGATGCCCTTTGCCTTTACGCAGCGGGACCTTGCGGATGCGTTGGGTCTGTCGCTCGTGCACACCAACAAGACGCTGAAAAAGCTCAAGGAACGGCAGCTTGCCTCGTGGAATGAGGGCGTGCTGCGGATCAATGATATCGATGCACTGGCAGAGGTAGGCGTTACGTCAGCTGACACACCAATGAAGCGGCCGCTAATGTAACTTAACCATTTGTTTCAACTATTTTATCGGCAACAAAAGCGCCGCGTTCACCCGCTGGCATCGGCTGTCCGACGGTGCTGTCGGCCTTGGTGCGCAATTCGATCTGCGCGTTCAGTGCCGCACCATATAGTACCAGAAAACTGCTGATCCAGAGCCAGATCAACATGGCGATCACCGCACCGATAGAGCCGTAGACCTGGTTGTAGTTGCCGAAATTCGCCACGTAGTAGGAAAAGCCCACCGACAGCAGGACCCAGAACAGCACCGCGATGACGGCACCGGCGGAAAGCCAATGCACCCGCGCGGCCTTGCGGTTAGGGCCAAAACGGTAGAGCAGTCCGATGCCGACGAAAAGCACGCCGATGGCAATGACCCAACGGACGATTTCGACAAGAATGGTCCCGATCACGCCAAGCGGGAAGAAAGCCAGCACAACGGGGATCACCACGAGGCTGAGCAGCGCGACGATACCGACGGCGACAAGAGCGATCGTCAGCAGCAGCGCGCGAAAATAGTGTTTCGCGGTGTTCCTGTCGCGCTCCTTGTAGACGGAGTTGAGGCCACTGATCATCGCACCAACGCCCGCGCGCGCGGACCACAGGGCAAGGAAGACCGACAGCGCGCCGGCCCATCCCAGCGTATCGCTGCTGGTCGTCACGAGGCCCACCACCTGGGCGTTGAGGATCTCGTAGACATCGTTGGGCATGAAGGGGCGCATCTCTTCGAGTTGCGCCACCACCACCGCCGGATCGGCGATCAGGCTGAGCACCGCAATCAGGGCGGCAAGCCCCGGAAACAGCGACAGCATCGAAAAGAACGCGACGCCCGCGGAGATCAGGGCCAGGTTGTTCTCGCCCACGTGGGAAAAACTTCCCTTGAGCGCGTCCCAATAGCCGCGAAATCCCAATGTCGGGCGTCGTGTTACCAAGGGGATACTCCCTAATTATCCGGCAATTCCAGGTCGTCGCGCACCTGACCCCAGGCGACAAGCGTGAAGACTAGCGTGCCGCCGAAGATATTACCGGCCAGCACCGGAATAAAGAAGCCGAGGACGGCAGCATTAAACCCTAGTTCACCTTGCAGCACTAGCACCGCCATTTCCACCGATCCCGCCACGATATGGGTAAAGTCCCCCGCGGCGATCAGCCATGTGAAGGTCAGGATCAGGAAAAAGGCAGCCTCGTCGGCCTGGGGCAGCATCCAGACGATCAGCGCCACGATCACCCCTGCCGGGATGGCGCGCCAGAACCCGGTGGATGCGCCCATGCCCGTCGCGTGCCGCGAAAGCTCCTCGATGGCGGGCATGAGTTCGGCCGGGAGGGCCGGTGTGAAGACAAAGAGCGCTGCGGCCGCGAAGGCGCCTACGACATTCGCGGCCAGCACGATGGACCAGAGCCGCATCATCGACCCGAAGGCAGAGAGGGTGCGTTCACGCATGATCGGCAGCACCGTGGTGATCGTGTTCTCGGTAAAAAGCTGCATCCGACCCATGATCACGGCCAGGAAACCTAGGGAATACCCAAGATTTTCAATCAGGTAGCGTGAAGGATTGTCCGGCAAATAGGTACGGAAAATCGCCTCGCCCAGAACCGACAGGCTGATGAGCATGCCCGCCGCGATGCCCGACCATACGAGCGACCGTTTGGTACGCGCCAATTCTTCCTCGCCGTCCCGGCGGATGACTTCGTAGATCAGCTTGGGCGACAGCGCCGCCGCATCCTTGACCGATTTTTCTTCTCTTGCTTCCTCGGCGTTCTTGCCGGGCGCGTACTTCGTGACCAGTGGGGACATCTGCGTCAAATTCCTAGGTTTCGTTGCTAGGGGAACTAGCCCGCCAGACGGGAATTGACAGGGCAGGCTTGCAATCTTTGTGCCAAAGAACCAAGGGTTTGACGCAACTTCACCTGAGGACCTGCCGTGATCACGCATTCGCCCGATATGACCCGCGCCATCCGAGCGCGTTTCGCCCATGTCGAGAGCTGCCCCTTTCAGGGGCCGCGCATCTTTTTCGAGAACGCGGGCGGCGCGCTGACGCTGAAATCGGTGGTCGATACATCCGCCACTTTTGCGGCGATCCCGGACAATCAGGGGCGTGACAACCCTGCCTCAGCCGCTTTGGTGGAGACGATCAGGAAGTCCAAGGCCGAAATGGCGGTTTTCTTCAACGCCCCCGAAGGGCAGTTCTTTGTCGGCGAATCGGGCACAGAGTTGTTGTTCAGGTTGATCCGGACAGCAGTCATGGGCAGCGCGTCGGGCGGCAAGGTGCTTGGGTCCACGGTCGAACACCCGGCGTCGCGCAGCGCGGCGCAGCACTGGGCGGAACTTGCCGGGAAGCCCTACGTCAGTGTTCCCCACGATGACGAGACTGGCCAGGTCACGCCCGGGGCCTATGCCGAGCGGGTCACGCCGGACGTGCGGGTGGCCACCATCCTGCATACCTCTCCGGTGACGGGCATCGCCAACGACGTCGCCGGTATCGTACGGGAAATCCGCGCGGTCGCGCCCGACGCCTACATCATCGTCGACGGCATCCAGCATGCCAGCCACGGGCGGATCGACATCGCCAGCTACGAGATCGACGGCTACGTCGTGTCACCCTACAAGGTGTTCTCGCGCCATGGATATGGCGTGGCCTGGACCTCGGACCGGCTGTCCGGCCTGTCGCTCGAAGCGCTCAAAGATGGTCCGCTCGGAAACTGGGAGATGGGCACGCGCGACACGGGTGCTTACGCAACCTTTTCGGATGTCGTGAAGTACTTCGACTGGCTGGGCGGAGAAGTGTCGGGGGAAACAGCCCCCCGTGCCCGGATCGAGGCCGCAGGCCACGCGATCCACGCGCATGAAAAGGAACTGACCGACGCCATGCTGCACGGCACCGGCAATTTGCCGGGCCTCGCCGATCTGCCCGGCATCACCATTCTGGGTGGCGTCGACAACCCCGACCGCGAGGGGCTTGTCTGTTTCGCCCTCGCCGACATTCCCGCCGCAGAGATCGTGGAGCGCCTGAATGCCCAGGGCATCCGGACCCATGTCCGCAAGGCCGATCACTATTCGGGTAATGTCCTCACGCCCCTCGGTCTTGATGCGGCCGTGCGTGTCTCGCTGTGCCATTACAACACACTCGAGGAGGTCCGCAGCCTGCTTGCCGCGATGAAAAAGATGGTGGGATAAGGGATTGCCAAAGCTCCGGCATCGTTGAACGATGCGCCCATGACGACAGACCTTGCCAAAGCCATCGAGGGGCGGCGCGACGACCTGATCGCCCTGACCCAGGACCTGATCCGTATCCCGACGCTCAACCCGCCCGGACGCGACTATCGCCTGATTTGCGAGTATCTGGACAAACGTCTTACCGCGCATGGGTTCCAGACCGAGTTGATCCGCGCGTATGGAACGCCGGGCGATAGCGATAAGTACCCGCGCTGGAACATCATCGCACGTCGCGAGGGGCGGCACCCGGGGGATTGCGTGCATTTCAATAGCCATACCGACGTCGTCGAAGTGGGCCATGGCTGGACCTTCGATCCTTTCGGGGCGGAGGTTTCGGACGGCAAGATCTACGGTCGCGGCACCTGCGACATGAAGGGCGGTCTGGCCGCCTCGATCATCGCGGCGGAGGCTTTTATCGAGACACATCACGATTTCGCGGGGGCCATCGAGATCTCCGGCACGGCGGACGAGGAAACCGGCGGCTACGGCGGCGTCGCCTACCTGGCCGAGAAAGGGTATTTCGACCCCAAGCGCGTGCAGCATGTCATCATCCCCGAACCTCTGAACAAGGACCGCATCTGCCTTGGCCATCGCGGCGGCTGGTGGGCGGAGATCGAGACCAAGGGCGAGATCGCCCATGGCGCGATGCCGTTCCTGGGCGATTGCGCCGTGCGCCACATGGGCGCGGTCTTGCAGGAATTCGAGGACAAACTCTTCCCCGCCATGGCGGCGCGGCACACGGAAATGCCCGTGGTGCCCGAAGGCGCGCGGCAATCCACGATGAACATCAACTCCATCCACGGGGGCGAGGCGGAACCTGAGCCGGGGTTCACAGGGCTGCAGGCCCATTGCGTGCCGGACTCGTGCCGGATCGTGATTGATCGCCGGTTTCTGGTCGAGGAATCGCTTGAAGGGGTGAGGGAAGAAGTGACGACGCTGCTGGAAGGGCTGAAAGCCAGCCGCGCGAATTTTGAGTACCAGCTGACCGAACGCAATTCGGTGCTACCCTCGATGACCGACAAGGAAGCGCCGGTGGTGCGCACCGTGGCGCAGGCTATCGAGACCGTGATGGGCAAGCCACCGGAATACGTCGCCTCGCCCGGCAGCTACGATCAGAAACACATCGACCGGATCGGAAAGCTGAAGAACTGCATCGCCTATGGGCCGGGCATTCTCGACCTTGCACACAAGCCGGATGAATACATCGGCATCGACGACATGATCGACAGCGCCAAGGTCATGGGGGCGGCGCTGGAGACGCTGCTGCTGCCAAAGTCCGAGTGAACTTATGCACCTTGCGCCACCTGAACGGAACGCTGGCAACTGAAACATCTTTTGGCTAGCCTTTCCCCATAACCAATAAGGGAGAGACCCATGTTCCACCTTCGCCACATCCTGCTTGGCGTCAGCACGGCTGCCCTCATGGCCGGTGCCGCCATCGCAAAGGACGACATCACCGTCGCGCTTCAGCTTGAACCGCCGCACCTCGATCCAACATCCGCCGCCGCCGGGGCCATCGACTCGGTGCTTTATTCCAATGTCTTCGAGGGGCTGACCCGCTTCATGTCGGACGGTTCCGTTGTACCGGGACTTGCCGAAAGCTGGGAAATCTCGGACGACGGCCTGACCTACACCTTCAAGCTGCGGACCGGCGTGACATTTCACGACGGCACCACGATGGACGCCGAGGACGTGAAATTTTCACTCGACCGGATCATCGCTGAGGATAGCGCGAACGCGCAAAAGGCGCTCTATACCGCAATTTCCGAGGTCAACGTCATCGACCCCGCGACCGTCGAGGTGAAGCTTTCGGAGCCTAACGGCAACATGATCTTCAACCTTGCCTGGGGTGACGCGGTGATCGTGGCCCCCGAAAGCATCGAGAACATCAAGCAGCAACCCATTGGCACCGGTGCCTTCAAGTTCGACAGCTGGACGCAGGGCGACAGGATCGAGCTTTCCCGCAACGACAACTACTGGGGCGATGCCCCGGCACTGGCGAAGGCCACGTTCAAGTTCATCTCCGACCCCACCGCCGCCTTTGCCGCGATGATGGCCGAGGATGTGGACGTCTTCAGCGGCTTCCCCGCGCCCGAGAACCTGCCGCAGTTCGAGGCGGATCCGCGTTTCCAGGTGCTTGTCGGATCGACCGAAGGTGAGACGATCCTGTCCACCAACAACAAGATGCCGCCCTTTGACAACAAGCTGGTGCGCGAGGCGCTGGCCCATGCCATCGACCGGCAGGCGATCATCGACGGTGCGATGTTCGGCTTCGGCACGCCCATCGGCACGCATTTCGCGCCGCACAACCCGGCCTATGTCGATCTGACGGCGCAGTCGAACTACGACCCCGAGAAGGCCAAGGCGCTGCTGGCCGAGGCGGGCTTCCCCGACGGGTTCGAGACCACGCTGCACCTGCCGCCCCCGTCCTACGCCCGTCGCGGCGGCGAGATCATCGCGGCGCAGCTGGCCGAGGTCGGGATCAAGGCCGAGATCACGAATGTCGAATGGGCGCAGTGGCTGGAAACCGTGTTCCGGGGCAAGAACTTTGGCCTGACCATCGTCAGCCATACCGAGCCCATGGACATCGGCATCTATGCCAATCCGGACTACTACTTCCAGTACGACAACCCGGATTTCCAGGCGCTGATCACCAAGCTGAACGGCACCACGGACCCCGATATGCGGACCCAGATGATGGCCGACGCGCAGAAGATCATCGCGGATGACTACGTGAACGGCTATCTCTTCCAGCTTGCCGCTTTGGGCGTCGCCAAGGCCGGTGTGCAGGGTCTCTGGGCCAACGCGCCGACACAGGCAACAGATCTGACCGGAGTGAGTTGGTCGGAGTAAACAGGAACAGCACTCGATGGGCCCCGCATCCGCCGGGGCCCGTTGCATCTGGAATTCTGATGGCTGACCCCTTTTCGCCCTCCCCCGAACTCGCGGCCATTGCCACACGCTGGCTCAAGGCCTACGCGGCCAGAAACTCCAAGACTGCCGCGAACCTACTCTCCTCATCCGACGCGTTGACCTATATCGGATCGGATGAGGGCGAGCTTTTCACGGGTGAGAACCTGCGCGAGACGTTCGAGAAATACTCGGACGACCAGGCGGTTCTGATACCCGAAAATATCAACGCGACGGCATATGAAGCCGGTGATTTCGGTTGGGCTTTCACCACCTTGACCATTCACGCGCCGGAGGCCGAACTGCAGGTCGCCTTCCGCAACACCTTCATCTTTGCGATGGAGGAAGGCGTCTGGCGGATCGTGCATATCCACAACTCGAACCCAAAACCGAATATGGAGGCGATGGGTTACGAATTGAGCCGTTTCGAAGACCTTCTCGATGCCGCGCGCGCCGAGGAGATCGAGATCACTCAAACAGGCATTGCCTCGGTGATGTTTACGGACATCGTCGACAGCACCGCTCTGGCATCTGCCGTTGGGGATGCCCGGTGGCACAGGATCGTCACCGCGCACATCGGCCAGATCACGGCACTGGTGCAGGCCGAAGGCGGGACATTGGTGAAATCTCTCGGCGACGGAACGCTCGCCACCTTTTCCTCTGCCGCAGCGGCGATGCGGGCCGCTATCGGGATCCAGCGGACCATGGCAGATCAATCAGATGAGCCCAAGCTGCGCATCCGGGTTGGCATTCACACCGGGGACGTCATTCAGAAAGACGGCGATTTTGTGGGCACCGTGGTGAACAAAGCCGCCCGCGTGGCGGGGATGACAGAACCGGGCAATATCCGCGTCTCCGAAGCGACGCGCGTCATGGTTGGTGACGCAACCGGATTTACCTTTACTGACCCCATCGAGACGCCGTTGAAGGGCCTTGAAGGCGAACATCTGGTCCATTCGCTGAAGTGGTCATAACCTTACGGCAAAGACCGCCGTGAAAGCAGCGCAACGCTCTCCCTGATTTCCGACCGCACCACACCCTCTCTCGGCGCATCCTTCAGAGTCTTGAACCAATGTGCTGGCGGGTTCTTCCCCCGCCGGTTCCCGTCAAACCGCAGCCCGCGCAGCACCTGCTCCGCCGCTTCCGGCAGCACCTCCGGTGCCTCCAGCCCGTTCAGCACTCCCCAAACCTGCGCCCACAGTCGCCCGACGGACCAAGGGTTATACCCACCACCGCCCAGCACCAGCAGACGCGGCGCCATCCCCATCAGCCCGCGCAGCACATCCAATTGCGCGTTGTTGCTGAGCGCCATGTGCGACAGCGGGTCTTCCTCCAGCCCGTCAGCCCCGCAGAGGAGGACAATGGCCTCCGGCTGAAATGCCGCAACCTTCGGCAGGATCAATTCCTCGCGCACCAGCGCCATTTCGCTGTCGTTGAACCCGCGCGGCACCGGTAGGTTCGCGGCATTCCCGCCCCCGTCATTCTCGATGGGCCCCGTGCGCGGCCAAAGACGCGCCTCATGCACGGAGATCATCAGACACTCGGGATCGCCGCCAAAACCTTCCTCCACCCCGTCCGGGTGGTGCGCGTCGATATCCACATAAGCGATGCGCCGCACCCCCTGATGCCGCAGGCTCAGCATCGCCAGCACCGGATCGTTGAGATAGCAAAACCCGTTTGCCCGGTCAGGCATGCCGTGATGGGTTCCGCCAGCGGGGTTGTAGACGACACCGCCGTCGCGCAGAAGCTCACCGGCAAGGATCGAGCCGCCCGCGGCGGTGGCCGGGCGGCAGAAAATCTCGGGGAAGACGGGGTTTGTGACGCTGCCTATGTCATGGCGCGCGCGGTCTTCCTCGGTGGTTTCCTGCGTTTCCTCCACCCTTTGCAGGGCCGCGATGTAATCCCCGGTATGCCAGTTCGTCAGCGCCCTGGGCTTGGCACGGGGCGATGTGATGAATTGTTCCGGCGGCAACCAGCCCAGTGCGCGGCTGAGATCCATCACGGTTGAAACGCGCGGCACCCGCAAGGGATGCCATCTGCCGTAGGTTGAGTGGCGATAGATCTCGTGGCCAATGAAAACGGGTTTCTGCATGGGCAGAATGTATCCTGACCTCCGGGCTTTCCAACCTTCGCAAAAGAAAAGAGGGCGCCTTGGGGCGCCCTCGTTCCGATTGTGTGGTATCCGCTTAGCGGGTGCCGGCCATGCCTGCTGCTGCTTCGGACACCATGGCATCCCAGTTGCGCGAGCACACGCGATTCAGCACAGCGATCTCTTCGGCAAAGCGCGTCATGTCGTCGTCCGCGTTGGCGATCGAAGTTGCGGTTGCGGACCCTTGCGAAGCGGCGCTGTTGCTCTCCTCCTGTGTGGTACCTACGGAAGAAGCAGTGGCGGTCGCCGTGCCATCGGTCGGCTGGACGTTGTCGTTCATCGCGGCAATTGCCATCACGGCGATCTTGTCACGATCGGCGCCGCTCAGCTGGTTGTATTCTTCGCAGGTCATGGAGGTCGGATCCATGTGCGCGGCGGCGAATGCGGGGGCGGAAATTGCAGTCATCAGGGCTGCTGCGGCAAGGGTTTTGAATGTCTTGGTCATTGTTATCTCCAGTTGAATTCCAGTTGGGCAACCAACGCAATGTCGGGAAAATTTGTTCCGCTGGAAATTGGGGAAAATCCATGAAATTTGACAAAACTTTCGTAGTTACCTGAAATAAATTAGTATTCTAAGGTGAAATTTTTCTGTTACCGCTTTCCTCTCGTCATCATCATGTTCGCGGCCCCTCGTTCAACCTTGAGATAAACGCACCGTCTCACACCCGCCTCTGCCGAACATTTTCTGGACGGCGAGCGGCGCTGCTCATAACCTCGGCGCGATGTTGCGCTACACCCTGAAACGTCTTCTTTCGCTGGCCATCAGCCTTGCCGTGGCATCCATCATGATCTTCGCCGTGATCGAGGTCGCCCCCGGCGATCCGGCGTCCTTCATGCTTGGCATCAATGCCCAGCCCGAGACCCTTGCCGCCCTGCGGAGCGAGCTTGGGCTCGATGTGCCCAAGGTGCAGCGGTACTTTGCCTGGGTAGGCGGGATGCTGACCGGGGATTTCGGAACCTCCTACACCTACCGCACGCCGGTGATCGAGATGATCGGCGACCGGCTCTGGGTCTCTCTGCCGCTCGCGCTCTACGCCCTGACGCTCAGCACATTGGTCGCATTTCCGGCGGGCATTTATGCCGCCAGCCGCCGCGGTCAGGCGGGTGATATCGGGGTGATGGGGGCCACACAGCTTGGCGTTGCGGTGCCGAATTTCTGGTTCGCGATGATGCTGGTGCTGATCTTTGCGATCAACCTAAGGTGGTTTGCCGCCGGTGGCTTTGTCGGCTGGGACGCAGGCTTCTGGGCGGGTATACATGCGCTGACGCTGCCCGCAATCGCGCTGGCGCTGCCGCAGGCAGCGATCCTGGCACGGGTCATGCGGTCCTCCCTGCTCGACGTGCTGGGCGAGGATTTCATGCGCACCGCGCGGGCCAAGGGGCTTTCGGCGCGGCAGGCGCTCTGGCGGCACGGGCTTCGGAACGCGCTCATACCGGTGCTGACCATCATCGGGCTGCAATTTTCGTTCCTGCTTGCCGGGTCGATTATCATCGAACAGGTATTCTACCTGCCGGGCCTAGGGCGGCTGGTGTTCCAATCGATCTCGGCCCGCGATCTGATTGTCGTAGAGTCGGTGGTCATGCTGCTGGTCTTCTCGGTTATCGTGGTAAATTTCCTGGTCGACCTCGCCTATGCCGCCGTCGACCCACGGCTGAGGTCCCGGACATGAGGCGCAATCTGATCCTCGGCGCGTTGCTCTCGGCGCTTTTCCTGCTCGCCGCAGCGATCAGTTTCATCTGGACGCCCTACGATCACACCGCGCTCGATATTCCGAACAAGCTTAAACCGCCGGGCGGCGACTACCTTCTTGGCACGGATCACTTCGGGCGGGACCTCTTGAGCATGATCATGGTGGGCGCGCGGACCTCCATCGCCGTGGCGCTGGTGGCGGTGGGCATCGGCATGGGGCTGGGTGTACCGCTGGGCCTCTGGGCTGCCGCACGGAACGGGAGCTTCATCGACGAGCTGATCATGCGCGGTAACGATCTGGTCTTTGCCTTTCCAAGCCTCGTCATCGCAATCCTGATCACCGCGATCTTTGGTGCGGGCGCTATCAATGCGATCATCGCCATCGGCATCTTCAACATTCCCGTCTTCGCCCGGATCACGCGTGGGGCGGCACTGTCGCTTTGGCAGCGTGAATTCATCCTCGCCGCCCGTGTCGCGGGCAAGAACGCGGCGCGGATCTCGGTCGAGCATATCCTGCCCAACGTAACCAACCTGCTGATCGTGCAGGGGACCATCCAGTTCTCGCTAGGTATCTTGGCGGAGGCGGGCCTGAGTTACGTGGGCCTCGGCGCGCAGCCGCCGACGCCAAGCTGGGGCCGGATGCTCGCCGATGCGCAAACGCTGGTGAGCATCGCACCCCACATGGCGCTGGTGCCGGGCTTCGCGATCATCCTTACCGTGCTCGGTCTGAACCTAATGGGCGATGGGTTGCGCGATTATCTCGATCCCCGGCTACGGGTGGCGCGCACATGAGCCTGCTGTCGATCGAGAACCTTGGCCTGTCGATCCATCAGTTCGACATCCTGCATGACGTGAGCATTACCGTTGCCCCAGGCGAGATTGTCGCGATCACCGGTGAGAGCGGGTCGGGCAAGTCGATGACGGCGCTTGCCACCATGCAGCTGTTGCCAAAAGGAGCGCGCACAAAGGGCCGCATCCTGCTGGGCGATCGGGAGATCACGGCGCTGTCCGAGCCCGAGCTTTGCAAGATGCGGGGCAATGACATGGGCATGGTCTTCCAGGAACCCATGACCGCGCTGAACCCGGTTCAGACCATCGGACGGCAGGTGGCCGAGACCATCCGCATCCACGATCCCGCGATGCCGCGCGCCGAAGCGGCAGAGCGTGCCGCCGAAACCCTCGCACGGGTGGGCCTGCCGCAGGAGCGTTTTCCCCTTTCCCGCTTTCCGCATGAACTTTCCGGCGGCCAGCGTCAGCGCGTGGTCATCGCCATGGCCATCGCCCTGCGTCCCCGTCTGCTGATCGCGGATGAGCCGACAACTGCGCTTGATGTGACGACGCAGGCCCAGATTCTCGACCTGCTGAAACGGCTGGCCAAGGAGGACCAGATGGGCCTCCTGATGATCACCCATGACCTTGCCGTGGTTGCCGACATGGCGGACCGGATCGTCGTCATGCGCCATGGTGAGATCGTTGAGCAGGGCGAGACGAAGGCGCTGCTGCTGGGCATGCAGCATCCCTATACGAAGATGCTGTTCGAGGCCTCCGGCCACCAGGTCGCCCTGCCCGCAGCGCCGCCCCCCGCGCCGCTGATGGAGGTGAAGAACATCACCCGGGATTACCGCCTGCCGCGCACGAAACTTTTGGGCGCGCCGGGGCATTTCCGGGCGGTGGATGACGTGAGCTTCACAATCCAGCGCGGCGAACGGCTGGGGCTGGTGGGCGAAAGCGGCTGCGGAAAATCGACACTGACACGGGCGCTTTTGGGTCTGGAGCAGGTGCAGTCGGGAACCATCACGCTCGACGGTGTGCCCGTCTTCACTGGCAACAAGCCGAACCTCGCCGTGCGCCGAAAGATGCAAGTGGTTTTTCAGGACCCCTTTGGCAGCTTCAACCCCCGCCACAGGGTCGACCGCCTGATCACGGAACCCTTTCACCTGCTTCCTGATCCCCCCTCGGGGGCGGAGCGCCAGAAGGCCATAGACAATTCCCTCACCGCCGTCGGACTGAGGCCGCAGGACGCCACCAAGTACATCCACGAATTCTCCGGCGGACAGCGCCAGCGCATCGCCATCGCCCGCGCGCTGATCATCCGGCCGGAGCTGATCCTCTTTGACGAGGCGGTCAGCGCGCTTGACGTGTCGGTCCGGGCGCAGATCCTCGACCTTCTGGCCGAACTCTGCGGCGCCTATGACCTGACGTATCTCTTCATCTCGCACGACTTGTCTGTGGTGCGCACCGTCACCGACCGGGTTCTGGTGATGCAGGCGGGCAAGATCGTGGAGCAGGGTGAGACGGAGAAGATCTTCACCAACCCGCAGCACGGTTATACCCAGACCCTGATCGCCGCCGCCCCGGTGCTGCCAGACCTCGGAGCCATAGCATGAACCATCCCGTCAACCTTGCCCAGAATCTGAGCCGGATCAGCACCCATTGGGACCCGCACGTCATCGCCGATTACAACGACAATGACGTGATGGTCGTGAAGTTTCAGGGAGAGTTCCCGTTCCATTTGCACGAGGACACCGATGATTTCTTTCTTGTCCTCAAGGGAGAGATGGTGATGGACGTCGAAGACGCCTCGCACCCGGTCAGGGCGGGCGAGATATTCGTCGTGCCGAAAGGTGTCAGCCACCGTCCCCGGGCAGAGCTGGAATGCGAGGTGCTGCTGATCGAGCCCAAGGGTGAGCCCAACACCGGCGATCCTGCGACCGCCGCCAAGAAACCGAGGCTTTGACATGACGATGGAACCGGGGCGCAGGAATCTGATCACCGATGTGACCGGCCTTCTGGTAGGAAGTGCGCAGGACGATGCGCTGAAATCCGGCAGCACGGTGGTGATGGCGGACAAACCTTTCACCGCCTCCGTCCACGTGATGGGCGGTGCCCCCGGCACGCGCGAGACGGACCTGCTGGCCCCCGACAAATCCGTTGCCGCCGTGGATGCGCTGGTGCTCTCGGGAGGCTCGGCCTACGGGCTCGACGCCTGTTCCGGCGTGGTGGACGGGCTGCGCGCGGTGGGGCGGGGATTTCGGGTTGGTCCGGCCACGATCCCGCTGGTGCCGGGCGCGATCCTCTTCGATCTGCTGAACGGGGGACAGAAGGACTGGGACGAGAACCCCTACCGCGCCCTGGGACGGGCGGCGTTCGAGGACGCATCGGAGGACTTCGCGCTTGGCACGTCGGGCGCCGGAACGGGGGCCCTGACGGGGATGATGAAAGGCGGTCTCGGATCGGCCTCGCTTGTTCTGCCGGATGGATGCACGGTGGGGGCGCTGGTCGCGGCAAACCCGGTGGGGGCTGTCACGACCCCCGGCGACAAGCACTTTTTCGCAGCACCTTTCGAGATTGGCGAGGAGTTCGGCGGCCTGGGGCCCGACCCCGCTTCCGGGCTCGGTTTGACCCTGCAAAGCCGGAAGATGCGGGCCATGTCGCTGCGTGAGAACACGACCATCGCCATCGTCGCCACCGATGCCACCCTGACCAAGGCCGAATGCCAGCGTGTCGCCACCGCCGCGCATGACGGCATCGCTCGCGCCACGGTACCCGCACATCTGCCGCAGGATGGCGATCTGGTCTTTGCACTCAGCACCGATGCGAAACCGCGGGGCGATGTGGGGCTGATCGGCCATGCCGCCGCGCTCTGTCTTGCCCGCGCCATCGCCCGCGCGGTTTACGAGGCAAAGCCCGCGCCGGGCGACCTGCTGCCCTGCTGGAGAGACCTCAATGCCTGACCTGCCGCTCGATGACATCACGCTACACTACGAGATCGACGGCAGCGGTCCGCCGCTGATGTTGCTTGCGGGTATGCTGAGCGACAGCGCGACGTGGACACCGCTTTTTTCGCTGTTGACCGACCGGTTCACCGTGATCCGCCCCGACAACCGCACCACAGGCCGGACTGAACCCAAGGACGCGGCAGCCGACTGCGCCCTGATGGCGAAGGATGCGTTGGCGCTGATGGACCACCTCGGGTTTGAGCGATTTCACTGCGCCGGTCACTCCCTTGGCGGGTTGCTGACGCTTGAATTGGCCAGCGCGCATCCGGAGCGCGTCGCTTCGGCGACCGTGCTCGCCTCGGGGCGGGTGCGTGCGCCGCGGACCGCCGCGCTGTTCGATACGCTGCTCGCGATCCGCCAGGCGCCGAAGGGTGAGGAGATGTGGCTGCGTGCGCTTTATCCGTGGATCTTCGGGCACCGGTTCTTCGAGGACCTCGCCAATATCGAAACAGCGCTGGAGGCGGCGCTGGCCTATCCGCATGCCCAGACGCTGGATGCCATGGCGCGGCAGATCGCGGCCTTCCGGGCGTTCCGACCCGAGGCAGAACCGGCAAATATCACCAGCCCCACGCTTATCCTCTACGCCGGGCAGGACATCATGGTGCCGCCCGACGCGGCGCGAGCGAGCTTCGAGGCGTTACCCAATGCGGAGCATCACGTGATCGGATACGCAGGCCATTCGATCATCTGGGATGCGACCGAGGAGGTTGCGGCGCACCTGCACCGCTTCCTCTCGGCACATCCTATTGCGTGAAAGAGGGGCTTTGCGCCTGAACGCCGTCAGGCGCGGGGCCCGATTTTGACCTCGATCTCCCCGATCCCCTCGACCCCGCCGGTGATCACGTCGCCCGGCACCACTGCACCAACACCTGCGGGCGTACCGGTCATGACAAGGTCTCCGGGTGCAAGGGCCATGCTGTGCGACAGGATCGACACATGCTCTTTCACGGACCAGATCAGGTCAGCGATATCGGCGTCCTGTCGCAGCTTGCCGTTGACGGCGAGCCAGATGCGGCCCCTTTCGACACTGGGCACATCGGCAATCGGTTTGATCGGCCCGATGGGTGCTGATTGATCGAAGGCCTTGCCCCAGTCCCAGGGGCGGCCCATTTCCTTGGCCTCGCCCTGCAAATCGCGGCGCGTCATGTCGAGACCGACAGCCGCGCCCCAGACGTGTTCCATGACATCGGCCTCGGCGATCTCGGAGCCGCCCTTGCCGATGGCGATCACCAGTTCGATCTCGTGGTGGAGGTTCTCCGTCAGTTTCGGATAGGCGATGGTGCAGGGGGTATCCAGCGCGGCATCGGCGGGCTTGGTGAAAAAGAAGGGTGCCTCGCGCGTCGGGTCCTTGCCCATTTCCCGCGCGTGCGCCTCGTAGTTCCGGCCCACGCAAAAGATCCGGCGAATGGGAAAGCGGTCATCGGTGCCCTGAACGGCGAGGCTGGCCTGCTGGGGCGGTTCAAAGACGTATGACATGGGCGGTCCTTTCCGTGGGATGATTTGCACCACACCGAACACCGCCCGCGCGATGGCGTCAACATCGCCTCGGCTGTCGCGCGTTCCGCGTCTGGCTTCGGTTGCCATGCACCCCCACCGCAGTTCCTGTGTTGAACCGGGGACGTCACGAAACCTGGCGTTTGATGGTACCACGAACTGCCGCTTCTCAGACAAAACAGAACGACGGCTGCGGGACGGTCAGTGGGAGCGATCAGACCCGGGTGAGAAGCTCCATGTTTTCGACCCCGCGCATCAGCTGACCGGCGTAGGTCTCTGCGTCGATATTCGCCCCGCAGACCACGACGCCGACCCGCTTCCCAGCGAGTTTGCCCCTGAGCGGACCGAAAAGCCCCGCAAGCCCGGCCCCCGCCGCAGGTTCCACCGCCAGTTTGGCGTCCTGCTGAAAGATCACCATGCCCGCGCAAATCGCGTCGTCGCTGACAGTCACGATGTCATCCACGAAGGCCTGGCAGAGCGCGTGGCCCAGCGGCAAGGCCATCGGCGCGCCAAGGCTGTCGGCGATGGTCTGAACCTTGTCCAGCGTCGCGGGTGCACCTTCCGCGAGGGATTTCGACATGCTGGCCGCGCCTTCGGGCTCAACGCCATAGACCTTGCAGGCTGGATTGATCTGTTTCACGGCTGCCGCGATGCCGCTGATCAGCCCGCCGCCGCCTACGGTGACGATCACGGCATCAAGGTCGGGGACTTGCTCCATGAACTCCAACCCTACACCGGCGGTCCCGAGGATCGTGCCCTCGCCCTCGAACGGATGGATAAAGGTGCGTCCCTCTTCCGTGGCCAGCCGTTCAGCCTCGGCAAATGTCTCGGCACCCGGGGCTTTGAGAACAATTTCGGCCCCCTCTTCGCGGGCGCGGGCAATCCGGAAGGGATTGGCATTGTCCTGCATGACGACCTTGGCCGACAGCCCGGCCATGCGCGCGGCCCAGGCCGCCGCAATGGCGTGGTTTCCCGCGCTGGCCGCTGTGATGCCGAATGCCCTCCTGCCCTCCGGGATCGCCCGAACATTCGACAAGGCACCCCGCGCCTTGAAGGTGCCGGTGTGCTGGAAACACTCCAGCTTGAGCATGACAGAACCCCCATCGAGGGCCGTATCCACCAAGGCAGTTTCAAGCGGGATGACCGGTGTGCGCCGCACGCTTTGCGCCAGCTCCGCCGCCCGTGTCCGAATGGCCTCCAGCGAGATCGTGCCGATTTCTGCCGCCTGCATGACTTCCAGTCTCCCCGAATGTACTTTCCAACCCTTCAATGCGGGTCTTTTGCGTCGCAAAAGTCAACAAAATTCATGGCTTGGCAAAAACCTGCATGTTGCGACCATCCCCTGGGGTATTGTCGCTTGCAACTCGGTGCCGCGGCAGCCTAACAGGGGGCGTCTCAGCGGCGCGACCGGGCGCAAGGACGAAAAGGACAGGCGATGACAACCAACGAGATTACCCCGGTGATCCTTTGCGGTGGATCAGGGACACGTCTTTGGCCGGTCTCGCGGAAAAGCTTTCCCAAGCAGTTCATCGACCTGATTGGTGAGGGCAGCCTTTTCCAGCAATCCAGCAAGCGGCTCGCAGGTGAGGGGTTCGCCCCGCCGATCGTTGTCACCAATTCCGATTTCCGGTTCATCGTGACCCAGCAGTTGCACGATGCGGGCATCGACCCTGGTGCGATCCTGATTGAACCGGAGGCACGCAACACCGCGCCTGCCCTGCTGGCGGCGGCGCTGGTCGCGGCGAAGGACGATCCGGATCAGCTGATGCTGGCTGCCCCGTCGGATCACTACATCACCAAGGCAGACCGCTTCTGCGAGAGCGTGCATCGTGGCGTTGCTGCCGCGCGCGCGGGTCAGATCGTCACATTCGGCATCACCCCGGACCGGCCAGAGACGGGTTTTGGCTACCTCGAATTGGGCGAGGGCGCGGCGCATGGCGCACGGCCGCTCAAGCGGTTCGTCGAGAAACCGGAACTGGCCGAGGCTGAGCGGATGCTTGCCGCGGGTGGATACCTTTGGAACGCGGGCATCTTCATGTATTCCGCGCGGACATTGATCGACGCCTTCGCCAACCACCAGCCTGAGATGCGCGGGCAGGTTCAGGCCTCCGTCAACGAAGCACAGCCTGAC
The DNA here is from genome assembly GCF_040811725.1 of Sulfitobacter sediminis. NCBI lineage: Bacteria > Pseudomonadati > Pseudomonadota > Alphaproteobacteria > Rhodobacterales > Roseobacteraceae > Sulfitobacter > Sulfitobacter sediminis. Next base: position 18,777 of record NZ_JBFNXX010000001.1, on the reverse strand, counting down.
CTTGGCTTCCTGCGCCTCGATCCCAAGTCTTGGGCCAAATGCGAAGATATCTCGGTCGATTTCGCGATCATGGAAAAGGTCGATAACCTGTCGGTCGTCGCACACGACGGTGACTGGTCCGACATGGGCGGCTGGAATGCCGTGCATCAGCATGCTGAACGGGACGCGCAGGGCGTCGCCCTTCAAGGCAAGGCGCATGCGGTCGATTGCAAGGACACGCTGCTGCGTTCGGAAAGCGGTGCGGTGCAACTGGTGGGCCTTGGCCTGCAGAACATCGTCGCCGTTGCCATGCAGGACGCGGTGCTGGTCGCGGACCGGAGCCGCACCGCCAACCTTGGCGACGTGGTCAAACAGATGCGGGCGGCGCACGTGCCTCAGGCGGACAATTTCCCCAAGGATCACCGCCCCTGGGGCTTTTTCGAGACGCTGATCCTGTCGAAGTCATTCCAGGTGAAACGCATCGTGGTGAACCCCGGTGCCGCCCTGAGCCTTCAAAGTCACAAGTTCCGGTCAGAACACTGGATCGTCGTGGTGGGTACCGCCAAGGTCACCGTGGGCCCCGACAAGGACAACCTGAAGGTCCAGTTGGTGCATGAGAACGAATCCGTCTACATCCCGCTGGGTGCCATCCACCGCATGGAGAACCCGGGCGACACACCGATGGAGCTGATCGAGGTGCAGACCGGCAGCTATCTGGGTGAGGACGATATCGTCCGCTATGAAGACGTCTATGCCCGGGGGCAGGGAGCGAAGGGCTGACCGTTACTTCAGCAACTCCTTAAGATAGCTGCCGTAGTCGTTCTTTTCGAACATCTCGGCGCGCTTTAGCAGGTCCTCATCGCTGATCCAGCCGCGCTCGTGCGCGATTTCTTCCAGACATCCTGTTTGCAGCCCCTGCCGCTGGGTGAGCGTGCGCACGAAGTTCCCCGCATCCAGCAAGCTCCCGTGTGTTCCGGTGTCGAGCCAGGCATAGCCGCGTCCCATACGTTTCACCCGCAGGTTACCCTGGGCGAGGTACATCTCAAGAAGCGTCGTGATCTCCAGTTCACCCCGCGCCGACGGTGTCACGTCGCGCGCCATCCGCGGGGCTTCGCCATCGAGGAAGTAGAGCCCGGTGACCGCGTAATTCGACGCGGGATTCTCGGGCTTTTCGATGATCGTCTGTGCCACGCCCGCCTTGTCAAAACCGACAACACCGTACCTGCGGGGGTCCGAGACGTGATAGCCGAACACCGTCCCGCCCTCGGTATGCGTATCGGATTCCGCCAAAAGCTCGGGCAGGCCGTGACCGAAGAAGATATTGTCGCCCAGCACCATCGCCGAGGGCGCACCGGCAAGGAAATCCTCCGCCAGGATATAGGCCTGCGCCAGCCCGTCGGGCGAAGGCTGCACGATGTAGGTAATCGAAATGCCCCACTGGCTGCCGTCACCGAGCGAGCGCTGGAACTGCTCCTGATCCTGCGGGGTGGTGATCATCGCGATCTCGCGGATGTCCGCCAACATGAGCACCGAGATCGGGTAGTAGATCATTGGCTTGTCGTAGATCGGCAGCAGTTGCTTGCTGATCCCCATGGTGATCGGGTAAAGCCGCGTGCCCGATCCACCGGCCAGAATGATGCCCTTGCGTTTGGTCATGTCAGCGCTCCGAGGTCGTGGAGAATATCTTTGAGGCTCGCCCGCCAGTCGGGTCGGCCGATGCCGAAGGCCGCTTCGGTCGCGGTGCAGTCCATGCGCGAATTGAGCGGCCTGCGTGCCGGTGTCGGGTAGTCCGACGAGGGGATATCGTTCACCTGGCAGGTCAGTCCCGCCTGCCCGAAAATCTCGCGCGCGAAATCCGCCCAGGAGCAATCCGGCGCGCCAGAGAAATGGTAGGTGCCGGACTTCTCAGGTGATGTGCGTAAAGCCTCGCAGATGCCATGGCAGGCCCGCGCGATATCCCGCGCCGCCGTCGGCCCGCCGATCTGGTCTGCGACCACGTTCAGCGTCTCGCGCTCTGCCCCAAGGCGCAGCATCGTCTTGACGAAGTTGTTGCCGTGTGCGGACACCACCCAGGACGTGCGCAGGATCGCGTGGGTCCCGCCTGCGGCGCGCACCTTCTCCTCACCTTTCAGCTTTGAGCGACCATAGGCCCCCAGCGGGCCGGTCGGGTCATCGGGCTTCCAGGGGCGCTCACCATCGCCTGCAAATACGTAATCCGTCGAAATCTGCACGAAAGGAATGTTCAGCGACCCGCAGGCCCGTGCCATCACGCCGGGCGCGTCGGCGTTGATCAATGTCGCAAGCGCCTCTTCCTCTTCCGCCTTGTCCACCGCCGTATAGGCCGCCGCGTTGATCACGGCGCTCGGCACATGGGCGTGGATCGCCGAGGAACATTGTTCCGGCACCCGCAGATCCGCCTCGTCCCGCCCGATGCAGGCCGTCCCCGGCAACAGCGCCAGTTCACGCGCGACCTGCCCGGTCTTGCCCAAGACGAGAATGTTCATGCTTTGGTTCCCAGACGTTGGCCCACGCCGTCGCGCGATTGCAGGGCGCGCCACCAGTCTTCGTTTTCCAGGTACCAGCGCACCGTCCTCTCCAGCCCTTCCTCCAGCGTCACCGAGGGACGCCAGCCCAACTCGTTACGAATGCGGCTGGGGTCGATGGCATAGCGCAGATCGTGCCCCGCCCGGTCCTGAACGAAAGTAATCTGGTCTGCATAAGGCGCATCCTTTGGCAGCATACGGTCCAGTATGGTACAGACCGTCTTGACCAGATCAATGTTCCGCGCCTCGTTCTCCCCGCCGATATTGTAGCTGCGGCCCAGCGCCCCCTTCTCCAGCACCAGAAGCAACGCGTCGGCGTGATCCTCGACGAAAAGCCAATCCCGCACGTTCAGCCCCTGCCCGTAGACGGGGATTTCGTTGCCTGCCAGTGCGTTCAGGATCACCACCGGGATCAGTTTCTCCGGAAAATGAAACGGCCCGTAGTTGTTCGAACAATTGGTCAGCACCACCGGCAGCCCGTAAGTCTCGTGCCATGCCCGTACCAGATGATCGCTCGCCGCCTTGGACGCAGAATAGGGCGAGCGCGGATCATAGGGCGTTTCTTCGGTGAACATCCCTTCTTCGCCGAGCGAGCCATAAACCTCGTCGGTCGAGATGTGATGAAACCGAAACCCCTCTGGCCTGCCCTGCCCCACCCAATAGCCGCGCGCGGCCTCGAGCATGTTGTAGGTCCCGGTGATGTTCGTCTCGATGAAATCGCCAGGGCCGTCGATGGAGCGGTCCACATGGGACTCCGCCGCCAAATGCATCACCGCCTCGGGGCGATGCCTGGCAAAAACCCGGTCCAGCGCGGCCCGATCACGGATGTCGACATGCTCAAAAGCGTAAAACCTGCTGTCGGCCACCGACGCCACGTTGTCGAGACATCCGGCATACGTCAGCGCGTCGAGATTGATCACCTCATGGCCCAGGCTTACCGCGAGCCTGACGACCGCCGATCCAATGAACCCCGCACCCCCTGTTACCAGTATCTTCATGACGCGCCCTCGTAGACAAAGGGGCTGTCGAAATCAGCCATCAGCGGTGCCTTTTGGTCCTTTTCGGAAAGCACCGCCTCGCCGCTCAACCCCCACTCGATCCCGATATCGGAATCATCGAACCGGACCGCACCGTCACATTCGGGGGAATAGTAATCGCTGCATTTGTAGATGATCTCGGTGTCCGGCACGCGGGTCGCGAAACCGTGCAGGAACCCTTCGGGAATGAGCAGTTGCAAACCATTCTCGGCCGACAACTCGTAGCCAACCCACTCCCCGAAGGACGGACTGCCCTTGCGCACATCAACCGCCACGTCAAAGAGCACCCCCCGCCCGCAACGCACCAGCTTGGCCTGGGCATGGGGCGGCGACTGGAAATGCAGCCCGCGCACCGTGTTCACCGCCGCCGAAATCGAATGATTGTCCTGCACGAAATCAATATCGATCCCGTGCTCCAGCATCCGCTTGCGGTTCCAGCTTTCGCTGAAAAATCCGCGCGCGTCGCCAAAACGTGGCGGGTTCAGCAACACCACTCCGGGCAGCTTCGTCTCGGTCAGAAAGTCCACGGGGTCTGCTCCATCCCTGTTTGGCGTCCATTGGTAAGACACCAACAGGGTGGAGGGAACGGTTTAACGCCGGTTTTACGTCTTTTTCTTGGTTTTCCGGGGCGGCGTTGCGTCACTATCCCATCCCCGCCCAACACCTGGGCGAGGACATCTTCCTCGCTCAAGCCCTCCGGTATTTCGACCCGTCCAAGCCCCGGCAGCATGACGCTGCGATAGACCGGTTCCACTGCGTCTCTCTTGCTCATCTCATTTCCCCAATGTTGAAAGCGTGAACAGCCGGTTCGACCCAAGCCGGTTCTCGACGTAAAGCTTGGGCACGCTGCCGCTGTTGTCGATGGACAGGTTGATCTTGCCCGCCGCACCGGTCGTCCCGGTCAGCACCCCTGTCGAATAGGTCAGCGTCCCCGGCGGGTTTGCGAACATCTGGCCAAAGTTGCTCGCCCCCGTCAACGTCCCGCTGATCGCGACAAGATAAAAGCGACCCTCAAGGTTCACGCTCAGCCACAGCATGATGCGCGACGGGTTCGACCACGGGATGTTCACCGACCAGACGGAATCGTTCAGGATGAACACGTCGGAGAAATAGGACTGCCCTTGCGGGAACTGCACCCCGCCAGTAGCCGAATCGACGTTGATCGCCGTCTTGAAGGCTGAGCCGTTGGCGCTGACCTTGACCGAGAAATTGTCGTTGCCTGCCGTCCCCATCTCTGCCCGACCCGAGAACCCCGTCTGAAACAGCAGGCTGGCCGTATCCGCCGCCGTCGCCTTGTTCAGCTTCAGCTGATGGCCGCCGCCCGCGTTGTTGAGCAGCGTCGCATTCGAGGACACCGCCAGCTTGTTCGTCGCATCCGCCGTCGTGTTGATGCCCACCGCAAGCACGTTCTGCAGGTTCAGCACCCCCGCCGTGCTCTGCCAGTCCGTCCCGTCAAACCGCACCTCATCGCCCGTCGTGGCGATATCCGCGCGCCAGCCCACGCCGGGCGCAAAGAACTGCCAGGTGCTGTCGACCCAGACCGCAACGTTCTGATCTTGCCCGGCCCAGGCGCCTGTCGCGCCCTGCGCCACGATATAGCGATCGCCCGGCGCAGGCTGACCCGGTGGCGCGGTCAGCGTGGTGTCGATCACACTGAGCTGGGTGACCGCGTCCAGAATGCGGAGGGCTTCGTTGTGGGTGACATGCTTTTGCGCCTGCGCGGGCTGGATGTAGGGCAGCGAAAGAATGGGGGACGTCTGCGACATATGCTGTCCTTTGATGCGTGAATGAAATCCGAATGGCGCGCACCCTGTGGCAAGCGCGTAAAGATCGGCTGAGACCACCGCTCGGACGCGCGCAAATTGAGGCAACATTGATCTTCTAAAATCCGCGGAAAGCGCCCAGAAACCGCCATCAATCGACCGCATGTGCCGCACCTTTCTGACGACACTCCGCAGCCTGTCTTGTCGGAGCGGTCTTATGGTCAGAGCCACTTTCTCACAGCACGGCGCATTGTTCTCGGCAGAGGAATTCGGCCTTGTGGGCCTGAACGATATCCGGATCGTCGATGGCGCACGCGGGCCGATGCTTTTTGCCGCGACACGGGGCGACGGATGGCTATCGGCCTATGATCTCGGGAGGACGCCCGGGCAGTCATCGCTGATACAACACTGGCGGATCGGGCCGGAGTTCCTGCAGCTTGAAACCACCGATCTGGTGTTGCGCGAGGTGGGCAATACCCAACAGCTCTTCATGGCGGGACTGAACAACAGCAACCTGGCCGGCATCCGCCTGGACAGCGACGGCTTCGGTGCTGCAATCGACGGCAGCCTGTCGTTCTCCGCCGCAGGCCGCAATCTGAGCGGCCTGTCCGAGATGGAGCTGATCAACGATGGCTCCACCGGACTTGGGGCGCTGCGCACGGGCGGCCTCGTCAATATCTCCTTCGGCGCGGGCAGCACGCTGAACGTCTCGAACATTTATCAGGGTGCCGCGATGCAGGGCGAACGCGCGACCGGCATCGCCACGGCCACGCATGACGGGCAGACCTACGCTTTCGTCACCTACTAGGGGGCCGATACTATCAGCATGTTCAAGCAAGGCACGAACGGCACCATGCAGCATGTCACGGACGTGGGCACTGGCGCGGGCTTCTGGGTGGATCGCCCGGGCGCAGTCGCGGTAACGTCAGCGGCCGATGGCAAGCTCTATGTGGTGGTCGCAGGCGCTGGCAGCGATTCGCTGACGACCTTTCAGGTCTCCCCGAACGGCATGGTCCCTGTCGATCACCTGATCGACAGCCGCGACACCCGTTTCGCTGACGCGAGCCACGTGACCAGCGTCACAATTGGCGGTCATAACTTCGTCCTTGCCGCAGGTTCCGACAGCGGTGTGAACCTCTTTAGCATGCTGCCCGGCGGACGCCTTCAGCACATCGATGCCATCCCCGGCTCCATCGAGACGCCCCTGCGCGCGATCACCTCGCTCGATGCCATGGCCACGCCCGACGGTATCCGTCTCTGGGTCTCGACCGAAACCGCCCCCTATCTCGCCGAATTCTCCGCCGCCCTCCCGAACCTCGGCGTCACCATGGGGGCCACCAACGCGGGCAATCGGCTCCAGGAAACCTCCGGCGACGACGTGCTCTCGGGCGCATCCGGTATCGATCAGCTTTATGGCGGTTTCGGCAACGATATTCTACTCGACGGCGCAAATGCTGATGTTCTGCGCGGCGACGGCGGGCGTGACACCTTCGTTCTGGTCGAGGATGGTGCGCGCGACGTGATCAGCGACTTCCAGCTTGGCTTCGACCGGATCGACCTGACCGATTTCAGCCAGCTGAGCGGCCTCGGCGCCATGACCATCACCCAGCGCAGCTGGGGCGCCGAAATTCGCATCGGTTCGGAAATCCTCGAAGTGCGCTCCGCCGATGGCCGGGCGCTCAGGGCAACCGACTTCGACAGCTCCAACCTTATCGTCGGCAACCGCATCCAGACCGACCCTGCAATCTATCCGGGCGGCACAGGCGATCCGCGGCCCGATCCGAACCCCGGTGTGATCGAGAACCCATCGGGCACCAACCCGGACACGCTCTCTGCCCCCTGGCAGAACGAACCGACCTTCACGCTGACACGGGGGCAGAACGACTTCATCGGCACGAACGGCGCCGATGTGATCCAGTCAGGCAGTCAGAACGACCGCCTCTTCGGCGGCGGGGGCAACGACTCGATCCAGTCGGGCTGGGGTGTTGACCGGATCGACGGCGAGGGCGGAAACGACCTGATCGACGGGGGCGGCGATGCGGACCTGCTGATGGGGTCGGCCGGTTTCGACACGATCATCGGAGGGGGCGGAAACGACACGATCTCAGGCGGTACCTTTGCGGATTCCCTCGATGGTGGTGACGGGAATGACACCATCCTCGGTGGCGACGGCTTCGATCAGATAACCGGTGGCAACGGGGACGACCGCGTCTGGGCCGGCGACGCGCCCGACCGCATCTACGGCGGCGAGGGCAACGACTGGCTCAGCGCCGGCAGCAACGTGGGCTTCAGCGTGGATGGCGTCTCTGGCGAAGGCGGGAACGACACGCTCTTCGGTAACGCAGGCTTTGACCTTTTGAATGGCGGCGACGGCGATGACATCCTTGATGGCGGACACCAGTCCGACAACCTCTACGGCGAGGATGGCAATGACACGCTGCTGGGCGGCTTCGGCTTTGACCGCCTGTTCGGCGGGCGGGGGGATGACCAGATTTTCGGCGGTGATGCGGGCGACGGACTTTTCGGGCAAGAGGGCAACGATACGCTCTGGGGCGGCGAAGGGGGAGACCGTTTCTTTGGCGGGCAGGGCAACGACATCGTCGATGGCGGCACAGGCGAGGATACGATCTATGCCGGTGCCGGTTTCGACACCGTGATCGGCGGCGAAGGAAACGACCTGCTCTACGGCAGCTTCAATGCGGACGAGTTCGTCTTCTCCGACGGCCACGGACAGGACACGGTGGCCGATTTCGAGACGGAGAATGTCAACGAGGTGATCGACCTCAGCAATGTCTCAGGGCTCAGGACGTTCCAGGATGTGATGGGAGCTGCCAGCCAGTCCGGCGCGGACGTGGTGATCAATACCGGCGCTGGCAATTCGATCCGGCTGCGCAACGTCCAGATTGAGGACCTGGACGAGAATGATTTCACCTTTTGAACCGGTGCCGAAAGGTCAGGCAGCCCGGGCGAATGCCAAAAGAACCCGGTTCGCAATCGCCGTAAAGGCGCGCGCCTGATCGTCGAAGCTGCTAACAGCGTGGGGAGGCCGGACACGGGTGTAGTCGCTCAGCTGTGTCTCGATCGCCTGGCGCAGGCCCTCCGAGGAGGCGCCGATGGGAATGAGTTTTTCCGGGACAACTGCCGGATGCTCCACCGTGCCGCCGCTGTCGGTCTGGATCACGGCAATTCCCCGCGCGATGGCCTCGCGAATGGCAAGGCCGAACGTTTCCTTCCACTGTGACATGAAGAGCAGCACGTCGATCTCTGCATAGAACGCGTCCATCGTCGATTGGTTGAACCGGGGATGAATGCACCAATCTCCGGACAAACCTGCGAGATCGCTTTCGCGCCACCAGCTGCCGTCAAGGCTTCCCTCGACAACGATGCCACGAAAGTCCTGCCGACTGAGGCCTTTGAAGGCGCGTTTGATCTGCGGCCATCCCTTGATCTGTGATGGACCGCCAAGATACCCGAAGGTCAGCCGCCCGTCCCTCCGGCGCCTGTCCCGCTGCCGGACAAAGAACGCCTCGCCTGGCGGGCGGACACCGTTTTCCCAGACCACGCCGAGACCGGGGGCAAAGCCCGAGGCCTCGCTCAGGTTCCGGGAAAAAGCACTGGGATAGGTGACGGCGGCCACTTTGCGGCTCATGTCTTGCAAGTGATTGAAGCGCATCTTGGCCGCCCAGAAATTCTCCGCGCAGCCCTTGCAGCCCTCGATGCGAACCGGGGATTGGCCGCAGTAGGTCTCGTCCATACGGATCATGAACTGCCTTTCACAAAGCCACCAGAAATCATGCACACTCAGGATTACCGGCACCTGCGCGGCTTCGGCGGCCGAGATCAGCCCGGTGCCGATCTCCTGAATGCAATGCGCGTGAATCAGATCGGGCTCAAGCGCATGGATCAGCTCGGCCAGCCGCGCGGTGACTTCGGGGTTGTCGTACATCGCCCCGTAACCTCTGCCCGCTGGAACGTTGATGAGATAATTCTCGATCCCGTTTTGCTGGGATTTCATGACAACGTAAGGCGCCAGATCGCTTCGCGCACAAAGCGATACCGCAGTGACGCGGAACGCCCCCTGCCGGATCAGCGCCTGCGCAACCTGTTCAGCCACCACCGTCGCCCCGCCGTAGCTGAAAGGAGCGAAGAAGACGTTCGCCACAAGGATATGGCGCTTGGTCATCCCTCGACCCAGTCGATCAGCTCGGGTGCGAAGATGTGCGAGGCATCCGATGCAGCCCAGCGCCGATCAAGATCGTCACGCGCGGCCCGACCCATCCGGCGCGCCCCCAATGGATCTTCGGCCAGTGCCCGGAGGGCCTCCAGCCACCCTTCCGTGCTTCGCACGATGTGTCCGGTGTCCCCGTCGCGCACCACCTGCGCCAGATCGCCGACGCCCCCGACGATCGAGGGGACGCCGACCGCCGCCGCATCGAGGACGCGCACGGCGCTTTTGCAGCGATTGAAGATATCGTCACAGAGCGGCATCACCGCGCTGTCGGCCCGGCGCAGAGTCTCCAAATATTTCTGATAACCGGTGAATTTGACGGACTCGATCTGACTCACCAAACCCTCGGGAAGATGGCGCTTGTCGAAATGACCGAGCACCAGAAGCCTATCTTGCGCGACAACTTTGGCACGCGCTGGCTGTCACGCGAGTTCGACACCGAGTGCGGCGTGAATGCGCAGGCGGTTGGAGATTGGATCGTTCAGAGTGCCAATGGCGTTGCCTATTCCACACATACCCTGATCGGCCCGCTGCCGAAACTGCCCGGCGTTGAGGTCATCCCCGTCCTCCTCCTGCGCGACCCGGCCGAGCGGATCGCATCTGCCTACCGTTTCGAGCGGGGTCAGGACGCGCAGACGCAAGGCGCGATCCTGGCGAAACAGCATGGCTTTCCAGGCTATGTACATGCGCGCTTGTCGCTGCCCGGGGACCGGCAATGCCGCAACTTCCAGACCGAGCGGCTGGCCGCGATGGCACCGGATGTTCCGGGGTCAGAGCTTGACCGTGCCTGCGCTGCCTTGCGGGCACTCATGCAAGCGGGTGTCCTCGGCCTTGTCTCGGACTTCGCTGGTGCGATGGCGCGGCTGCAGGACGTCGCGCGGCGATATCATCCCGCGTTCACCTGGCAACCGGTCAAGGCGAACGCCTCGGGTAAGGCCGCCGGCCAATCCATGTCTCCTGACATGCGGCAGGTTCTGCTTGAGACTAACAAAGACGACCTTGAACTACTGCGTCGGACGCGCGAGCTTTTGCGTCACGCCCCGACAGGCAGGCCTGCGCTCCATCCCGCGGGGATGCTGTAACCCTCCGCCGCAACTTCCTTGCAGATGCGGCGCACGTCACTGGCCACGAGATCGGGAAAGAAAACGGGCATCCGATGCTTCACGCTTTCGGTGAACCGGCCATCGAGGACCGATTGCGGATAGTCGAACGCCGGGATACCGAGAAAGTCTTCGATCCCGCGCAGGGTTGCTCGCTGATCGGCGTGCAGGTCTTCGTAAAAGAGCACCTTGAGCGTCTCCGGCGTAAGTCCCGCGCGCAGGTTCCGCAGGATCACGCCGTATTCGGCATTTACCCATATATGAGGTCTGCGAATGAATTCGTTGAACTCCTCCGGCCCCCAGCTATCGAGCTTGTCCAGATGGCCCGTGATCTGCAGGTGAAACTTCGTGTGGCTCCAAAGCCGCTGAACCGGATCACGCATGGTGAACAAGACCCGTAGCCGGTCACATTTGCGCGCGGTCTGCGGCCAAGCCTCGCGTGGGAGTTGCGCGTGCAGGTTCGAGAAGTCGCAGGCATAGGCATGCCCGTCGCGCATGTGAAACAGGTTGCGGTACCAGTAATCGTCAACCGGGCGTTCAAGGTAGGACCCGACCCAGCGTAGGTTTGCGCGGATAACGTCGATGTTCGCCTTTTCGGGATCGAAGCGGAACAGGTAACGGTTGCGCGCCTCGCGCAGTCGGTAGGCCTCGCTCAACTGGCCGGGATTGACGAAGCGGTGGTAGAAATAGTGAATTTCCTTTTCCATCGCGAAGTGCAGCGCGGGATGCCGCGCCAGCACCGCATAAAGCCAGGTCGTGCCTGCCTTCATGGCACCGACGCTGAGGAAAAGACCGGGGAAGAGACGCGGTTCACTCATGTTCAGGACCTTCCGCCTCGGCTTCCGAGAGCTCCGTCAACCGCCCCAGGATATCACGGTAAAGCCGATGATAGACCGGACGTTTGAAATGATTGAGGTCGATCAGGTCGGACGGTCCCGAGATATGATCCGCCGGATCGACCAGAATCACCCGCTCCCGCCCCTGCGCGATCTCCCGCAGGATGCGGTTGAGACGCGCGTGGTGCGGATGCAGCGGACGATCAGGAAGCTGGTAGTGCATGGGCCCCCGTTCATTTGCCAACATCAGGACAACCGTCGACCCTGGTGGCATCGCATCGAGGATACGGGCATAACGCTGCCGCATCTCATCCTCGCCCAAGAGGCCTTCATGGACAAAGTCGGCGCAGAGCGTCTCCAACCGCTTCCGCTGCTCATCCGTACGGGCCACCGCCTCCCGGAGGTCCTGACGGGCAATAAGATCGTGGTTTTGCGCGCCGACCAGCCAGTAGGGCACGCGCAGACCGCTTTCCCGGTGTCGGTAGACCGGGATATCTGCGTCGGCCCAGAAACTGAGGAAAATGAGCGGCCTGCCCGCAGCGATCGACCCGAGCGCGCTTTCGAAATCCAGCGCTGAATAGCCCAAAGCCTCGGCCGCGCGCAGCTGGTCGCCGGTCAGCCCGCCCCCGAGGGCGGGCGTCAGGAATGCGGTGTGGTCGCGGCGGAGCATCTGTCCGTTCTGGGGCTGGTTGAACTCCTCCACGAGGTGCCCGGTGTGCAGGGTGAAGTAGTGCATGAGGCTGGCAAGATCGCAGCCTCCCCGCGCGAATACCCGGTCGAACCGCAAGACAGGAGCGGGCGCATCGCTTGCCATCGCCTCGATAGGAGCGGGGGTGATCCAGTCGACAACGACATCCGGATCGGTGGGGTCAGAGAGCACCTCCCCAATGGGGGTCAACACGGGGCGGCCCAGAAAATCGTAGGTCCAATGCTCTATGAACATGTTCAGCGTCCGGCAGGAAAAGCAGAAATGCTCCAGCCGCCGGGCGTTGTTCAATCGTCGTGTCAGGTAGAAGCCGACAAACCCGTAGTCGCCGTAATCGTCCCGGACCCGGATCAGCCCCGCGTCTGTCGTATTGTGCGAAAGCAGCGCAAGCAGGTCTCTGCGCGCCGCTTCCATATCGTCCGGCAGGCGATTCTTGGTGAAATTGAGCTGGTTGGTGCGGTTGATCAGTTCGATCGCCCGATCAAGGTGCGCCTCCACGTCATGGTCGATGAAGACCCGCACATTCGACTGGCGCAGAAACGCTACGGTATCGCCCCCGAGAGTTTGCGCTGCCTCCGCCTTGCGCTCCTTGACCTTGTACTGCGCCAGCCGTGTCAACTCGGTATCTGCCTTGCCCTGCAATTGCGGCGCATCGCTAAGCTGCGCGATCAGCGCGGGTGCGCCGGTGTTCAGGCCGGGGTTCATATGCGCGGCCTGGGCGAGGTTCATCGAATTGTCGTCAAGAAAGAGGACGGAGGCAGGCCGCAGTCCGATCTGCGCAAGCATCTGCTGGATACGTGGGCCTTTCGGTGTCCAGTCGATGCTGGGAAAGACGAAGTAGTCCCAAAGCCCCTTGTCCCGCAGCAACGCCTCGACAGGCGCGAGATCGTTCTTGGAGCAGATCGCCGACAAGATCCCGCGTTTCGCCAGCTCGACCACCAGCGCATGGTGATCCATCCGGTAGCTGATCCCGCCCTCGGTCAACGTGCCGTCCCAGAATGTCTCGTCCAGGTCCCAGATCACAAGACGAATATCTTCTGCGAAGAGGGATGCGCTTTGCCGGGCCTCTGCCAATGCCATCTCAGAGCTTTCTCAGGTAGCCGTTGGGATTGGTGGTGGCGTTGGTGCCGAACATGTCGCAATAGGCTGTGTCGATCTTATAGACCTCTGGATACCGGTCGAGGTAGGTGGCCAGTGCCCGGCTTGGCCCGCCATCGAAACGGTCGGCGAGATCGAGTTCGGCCAACACGCCGTCCTCGATGATCAGGTATTCGCCAGCCAGCAGATGCCGCGCCCCGAAATCCAGCACCGCCATGCAAGCGTCATAGGTATGCGCGCTTTCCTCCGACAGGATCCACGGCCGCGGCAGATCGAAGAGCCAATGCGCCTCGAACGTCCGCTCCAGCGCCATCACGCCGCCTTGCACAAATCGTATCCCCTTGAACCGCTGATCGACCATCGGCGGCGCCCGGTCGATGGAGACGATCTGCGTCTCCATGTCGTACATCTTGGCCATGTCGCGGAACATCAGCGCGGAGCCACCGAATTTCGTCCCGATCTCGATGAACGTCGCAGGCTGCACCGCGTGAAAGAGATGCAGATAGAGCGCAATGTCGATGGGTGACTTGTTACACATCACGTCGCGATAGTGATACTGCATCACGCCGTTGTGGTAGGCCCCAAGCTGGGGCCGGGTGAAAGGTGTCTTGAAAGATCGGATCATTGTCAGCCTTCTGCCTGCCATCCGCCTTTGGGGCGCTGGCGCGGTTGCCCTACCCGCTCTCTTCTCGCCTGAAAACGGTAAACAGGGGATTAATGGCGGCGTTTTCTGGATAGTATTCCGGGCCGATCCGCCTAAGGTCGGCCCAAAGACGACCAAAGGAAGACCCCATGCATTTCGGCCTCAGCGAAGAACAGGAGATGATCGTCTCCACCGTCCGCAGCTTCGTGGAAAAGGAAATCTATCCCCACGAGGCCGAGGTCGAACGCACCGGCGAAGTGCCCGAAGGCTTGGGCGAAGAGATCAAGCAAAAGGTCATCAACCTTGGATTTTACGCCTGCAACTTCCCTGAAGAGGTCGGTGGCGCGGGCCTTTCCCACCTTGATTTCACCTTGGTCGAGCGTGAGCTTGGCCGCGGCTCCATGGCGCTCACCCATTTCTTCGGCCGCCCCCAGAACATCCTGATGGCCTGCAACGCCGAACAGCGTGAACGCTACCTGCTGCCCGCCGTGCGGGGCGAAAGGATGGACGCGCTGGCGATGACCGAACCTGATGCCGGGTCGGACGTGCGCGGCATGAAATGCTCCGCTGTGCGTGACGGCGGCGACTGGGTCGTCAACGGATCGAAACACTTCATCTCCGGCGCCGATCACGCGGATTTCTTCATCGTCTTCGTCGCCACCGGAGTCGACGACACCCCCAAGGGCCCCAAGAAACGCATCACCACCTTCCTGGTCGATCGCGGCACGCCGGGCTTCGAGGTGCGCAAGGGCTACAACTCCGTCAGCCACCGGGGCTACAAGAACTGCATCCTCGACTTCGACAACTGCCGCCTTTCCGACGCGCAGGTGCTGGGCGAGGTAGACGGCGGTTTCGCGGTGATGAACGAATGGCTCTACGCGACACGCCTCACGGTCGCCGCTTTCTCCGTCGGCCGCGCGCGGCGGTGTTTCGACTACGCCCTCAAATACGCCGCCGAACGCAAGCAATTCGGCCAGCAGATCGGCAAATTCCAGGGCGTCGGTTTTCAGATCGCCGACATGATCACCGAAATCGACGCCGCCGACTGGCTGACCCTCGCCGCGGCATGGCGCCTCGATCAGGGCCTGCCGTCGAACCGCGAGATCGCATCGGCCAAGGTCTATGCCTCGGAAACGCTTGCGAAGGTCACCGACACCACGCTGCAAATCTACGGCGGCATGGGCCTGATGGACGACTTCCCCATCGAACGCTTCTGGCGCGACGCCCGCGTCGAACGCATCTGGGACGGCACCTCGGAAATCCAGCGCCATATCATCTCGCGCGACCTTATGCGCCCTCTGGGGGCCTGATGCGCGACCTGTCGCGCCTGCTGCAACCCCAATCCATCGCCGTGATCGGCGGCGGAACTTGGTGCGCCAACGTGATCGAGCAATGCCGGAAATTCGGTTTCACCGGGGACATCTGGCCGGTCCATCCGACCCGAGAGGAATTCGCTGGCATCAAGGCATTCGCGAAACTCACCGAACTTCCCCGCGCCCCCGACGCGGCCTTCGTCGGCGTGAACCGCAACGCAACGATTGATGTTGTCCGTTCCCTTTCCGAAACGCATGCAGGCGGTGCCGTCTGCTTCGCCTCGGGCTTTTCCGAGGCTGCGGCGGAGGACGACACATCGAACGACCTGCAAGCCGCTTTGGTGCAGGCCGCAGGCAACATGCCCATCCTCGGGCCCAACTGTTACGGCTTCGTCAACGCGCTCGACACGGCGGTCATCTGGCCCGACCAGCACGGGTGCATCCCGGTGGATCGCGGCGTGGCCATCCTGACGCAAAGCTCCAATATCGCCATCAACCTCACCATGCAGCAACGCGCGCTGCCCATCGCCTACGCCATCACCTGCGGAAACATGGCGCAGACCAGCCAGGCCCAGATCGCCCGCGCCTTGCTCGACGACGACCGCGTCACCGCCATCGGCCTGCATGTCGAAGGTTTTGGAAATATCCCAGAATGGGAAACCCTCGCCCGCGACGCGCACGCAAGGGGCGTCCCCCTCGTCGTCCTCAAGGCAGGCGTCTCCGAACAGGCCCGCGCCGCCACCGTGTCCCACACCGCCTCCCTCGCCGGATCAGACGCGGGTGCGCAGGCGCTGCTCGACCGGCTCGGGATCGCCCGCGTGACCACACCCGCGATTCTGCTGGAAACACTCCAGCTCCTGCACTGCAACGGCCCGCTGGCCGGGAACTGGCTCGCCTCGATCAGCTGCTCGGGCGGGGAGGCCAGCTTGGTCGCAGATCTCGCAACGACGCGCGACCTGACCTTCCCGCCCCTCACGCCCGAACAGAAAACCGGCCTGCGCGCCGCACTCGGCCCCATGGTCGCGCTCAGCAATCCGCTGGACTACCACACCTACATCTGGGGCGATGTCGCGCGCATGACGCAAGCGTGGTCCGCCATCTGCGCGCTCGGCATCGACCTGACGCTCAGCGTCGTGGACTACCCCACCACCGACCGCAGCGCATGGCGCTGTACCGTCGACGCCGCCCTCGCCGTCCGCGCCCAGACCGGACGCCCCTTTGCCATCGTCGCCAGCCTGTCGGAGCTCATGCCACCAGACATTGCCGCCGAACTGATGGCAGGCGGCGTCACGCCACTTCACGGCCTTGACGAGGCACTCGCCGCAGCTGAAGCCGCCGCGCGCATCCGTCCGCCCCATGCACTGCCCGTCGCCCCAGCCCCGGCAATAGACGATACCCGGACCCTCACCGAGGCAGAGGCAAAAGCCCGCATCGCCAGCCACGGTGTCATCGTCCCTTGGTCCTGCCGATATGAGGTACGGGCCGATGGCATCGCCCCGATTTCCGACCCAAGAACCGAGCACACCGGCGACTGCTTTTACTCAGACACCTACGCCATCAAGGGCGAAGGCATGGCGCATAAATCCGAGGCCGGAGCCGTGCGCCTGAACGTTGCGCAAGAAGACTGGGAAAGCACCGCCCGCGACATCGGCACTCAAATTGTCCTTGTCGAATGCATGGTGACGGGTGGCGTCGCGGAACTCCTCATCGGCATCACCCGCGACCCCGCCCATGGTTTTGCGCTCACCATCGGCGCGGGAGGCATCTGGACCGAACTGCTGCGCGACACCGCTACGCGTCTGCTGCCAGTCACCGAAGGCGACATTCACGACGCCCTCAAATCCCTGCGCATCTACCCGCTGCTCACAGGGTTCCGCGGCAACCCCCCCGCGAACCTCTACGAGATCGAAACCGCGATCCTTGCCCTGCAAGATTACGTGCTGAACGGCCCCGACGCCGTGGCGGAGGTTGAAATCAACCCGCTCATCTGCACTCCTGACCGCGCCGTCGCCGCCGATGCCCTGATCACTCTGGAAGACAAAACATGACCGACAGCCCCATCAAGACCCGCCGCGAGGGCGCGATCCTCGAAGTCACGCTCGACCGCCCCAAGGCCAATGCCATCGACCTCGCCACTTCGCGCATCATGGGCGAAACCTTCCAGCAGTTCCGTGACGACCCAGACCTGCGCGTCGCCATCATCACCGGCGGGGGCGAGAAATTCTTCTGCCCCGGCTGGGACCTCAAAGGAGCCGCGGACGGTGACGCGGTCGATGGTGACTACGGCGTCGGCGGCTTCGGCGGCATCCAGGAAATGCGCGACATGAACAAACCGATCATCGCCGCCGTCAACGGCATCTGCTGCGGCGGCGGTCTGGAACTGGCGCTCTCCGCCGACATGATCCTCGCCGCCGATCACGCCACCTTTGCCTTGCCCGAAATCCGCTCCGGCACCGTCGCAGACGCGGCCTCGGTCAAACTCCCAAAACGCATCCCCTACCACATCGCCATGGAGCTTCTGCTCACAGGCCGCTGGTTCGACGTGCACGAGGCCAAAGGCTGGGGCCTCATCAACGAAATCACTACCCCCGATCAGCTCCTGCCCCGCGCATGGGACCTCGCCAGACTCCTCGCCTCCGGCCCCCCGCTGGTCTACGCCGCGATCAAGGAAATCGTCCGTGACGCGGAAGACAGCAAGTTCCAGGACACCATGAACCGCATCACCAAGCGGCAGTTGCGCACGGTGGACACGCTCTATGCGTCCGAGGATCAGATGGAGGGCGCACGCGCCTTCGCGGAGAAGCGCGATCCGGTTTGGAAGGGAAAATAGTGGTGCCGCTGAAGGGACTCGAACCCCCGACCCCATCATTACGAATGACGTGCTCTACCAGCTGAGCTACAGCGGCTTCCTGGACGCCATAAACCGTTAAAAATCAGAGATTTGTACTGACCTGCGACGTCTACCTTAGGTTTGCACTGAGCGTTCCTATCGTCAGGAAGCACAAAGCTCCGAACTCTGTCAACAACACAAATAGCCACAAATGTGTACCAAATGTGTGCCAACCGAAGCTTCACAAGGGAGTTCAAAAGTGAAGCACACTTAAGCTATCTCAGAGCTGAAACAGGGGGGGGGGCATGGGACAAGGGCCCTGTACGATATCACTTAACATGACCTCTGCCAGAGTTCAGACCCGGATAGTGTTAACCACATTTCGACAACTAACGGCAGTAAGGCCTCGGAGAATGCCTATCCTCGGTTTCATCGATGGCGAACTATGAGTTGATAATCCTGAGGTCATTGCAAGGCATTGCACCAAACGCTGGAACTGAAGCGGGTTCAAATGTAAAGCCTAGAGTACTACCCTATCTTGTCCTTCCCCCCTAGAACTGGGCCACTACGATGGCCGAGAGAGGGGGACAGAGAATGGCTCGGAAACGGTACTCAGACGAAGAGGTCCTGAAGCTTCTGCGTGAGATTGAACTGAAGCTTTCGGAGGGCAGTGATGTGCAGACAGCATGCCGCGCCGTCGG